>SUXD01000031.1 GCA_015061145.1 Bacteroidales bacterium
CCGCTCACGACGAGTTTTGACCATAAAAAAATAACTTTGATGAAACATGTTTCATCAAAGTTATTGTATCGTGTTGAATTTTAAATATTTACAAGGATTTTACCAACCATTTTTGGCAACATTACCCAAAAAAAGAGTTCAGAAATCTGAACTCTTTTTTTGTGGTGCCACCAGGAATCGAACCGGGGACACAAGGATTTTCAGTCCTTTGCTCTACCAACTGAGCTATGGCACCTGCCGTTATTTTTCGAGTGCAAAGATAATGCTTTTTGTTTACACTCCAAACTTTATGGCGTTTTTTTTGCTATTTATTTTTGTCTTGCAAGAAATAACGCTTCTAATTACTATCTTTGCCAAGTCAGAATTCTGAAGAATATGTTTAACAGTCAAAACATCGTCATCAACGCCGGCTACACATTTCTGCACGATTTTGTGGAGCGACTGCCCGACATATTTCCCAAACTGGCAAACACCATTTACGCCAGACGCAACATTCTGAAAAAGGCAACCGAAAAAGACACTGCTTTGGTGATAAAATCTTTTCAGACACCGCACTTGCTGAACAGAATCATCTACAGCAATTTCAGAAATTCGAAAGCCAGACGCTCATACGAATACGCGCTCAAATTGAGAGATTTGGACATTAACACACCACAACCTATCGGATATTACGAAGAAAAACACGGCCTGTTGTTCTCGTCGAGCTACTATGTCTGCTGTCTTTCGCCGTGCCGACACACCATCAACGACCTTGTACTGCACACTGATTTCCCCGAGAGAGAATCCATCCTCGCCGACCTGGCCCTGTTCACCGCTCGACTGCATGAAAACGGCATTCTACACCTTGACTATTCGGCGGAGAACATACTGATGGACAGAAAAGACGGAAAAACAATGCTGGAACTGGTGGACCTCAACCGCATGCGATTCTGTCATGTAGGCATCACGGCCGGATGCAGAAACTTCGAGCGCCTGAATCTTGATGCCGACAGCCTGCAGCTGCTGGCCAAAGCGTACGCCCAAGCACGACATTTTGACGAGGAGACTTGTGTACGCAACATACTGAAAATGCGATGGCACAAACACCAAAAATAAAAAAAACGCCATAACAATTCACTAATTCGCATTTTTCATTACCTTTGGTTCAAATATCACAATTTGGAATACCTGAAACTACATATTATAGGTTGCGGTTCGGCACGGCCTACCAAGCAACACAACCAGACCTCGCAAATACTGACACAACGGGGAAAGCAGTTTATGATTGACTGCGGCGAAGGCACTCAATTTCAGCTGCGCAGGCAAAACATACACCTCAACCGGCTGAATCACATATTTATTTCGCATCTGCACGGCGACCACTTCTTTGGATTAATCGGCCTTATCTCCACCTTCGGGATGCTAGGAAGAACCGCCGAGCTATGCATCCACGCTATGCCCGTCATCGAAAAACTACTTATTGAACAAATAAATTTCTGTTGCCAAGGTATGGTCTACAATGTACGCTTCTGCCCCATCAACCCGAACAAGCACGAACTGATTTTTGAAGACCGCACTATTTCCGTCCACTCTATCCCGCTCAAACACCGTGTGCCCTGCTGCGGTTTTCTGTTTTCTGAAAAACCGACACAGCCCCACTTGATAAAGGAAATGATTGACTTTTATCACATTCCTATTGCTGAACTGCAACACATAAAAAGCGGAGCGGGCTTTATCACACCCGACGGAGAAATAATAGCAAACGCACGACTGACAACGCCAGCCGATACACCTAAAAAATACGCCTACTGCTCAGATACGGCATACGACGAAAAAATAATCCCCTTCATAGAAGGGGCAGATTGTCTTTATCACGAAGCCACATTTGCCAAGACAGACGAAGCACGCGCCAGACTCACCTGCCATTCCACTGCCGAACAGGCTGCTACCATTGCCAGAATGGCGAATGTGAAACAATTAATTATCGGACACTTCTCGGCGCGCTACGAACAGCACGAAAGCTTGCTGAACGAGGCCAAAGCCATCTTCCCAAACACACTGTTGGCTAAAGACGGAAAAGATTTTCTAATATAAACAAAAGAATCATTGATTGGCGTCAGCTTTCGCCTGCTTCGGTTTCGAAGCATTCTCGCGCAAGGTGAAGCGCAACCCGGCATTCACTTGGAAACCCATATTCCTTTTATTTGTATCGTCGGAATATTTAGAAAATTCCTGTTCATAAAGCACATCTACAAAGAAGAAATACAGATTCAGCCCTACACCGGCATCTGCACCCCAACGCGAACGCTTGAAATCAAATTTGTCCGCCACGTCTCCTATATTATTCACTTTTACCGACGACTTCAACGAACATGCGTATGTAGGCCCGAGATATATGCGGAAAGCGCAATGAGAACGCTCGTTGCCAAACAGATGCAAACCAATATGCAAAGGAACCTTCAGCATCTGCTCTTTGATTTTAGCCGTCAGTTTCACATCCTCGCCATTTTCCTTGGTGTATTGTTTGCGATGCTGCGCAAACATAATGCCAGGCTCAATGTACAGTTTACGGCCATATAAATAGCTGAAACCTCCTCCCATGCCGGTTTTCAGGGTTGTTGGCTCATTTTTTGGAACATTATAATAACTCGAACAATTCAAGTCGTAATAAAATTTCAGTTCGCTTTGAGCGTATGCTCCGAATGCGACAAAAAAGAACAATATTAAAAGCAGTTTTCTCATTGTTTGCGCCTTATTATTCATAAGCTCCCATCTGGAGCATTTTCACTTCCTTGTCCGTCAGGAAACGATAACGTCCGCGCGGGAGATTCTTTTTGGTCAATCCCGCAAAATAGACACGGTCAAGTTTTTGCACATCATATCCCAGATGCTCAAAAATGCGTCGCACGATACGATTGCGCCCCGAGTGGATTTCGATACCTATCTGACAAGGGTCATCATCTACAATTTCAGCGGCATCTGCATGAATTTCGCCATCTTCAAGATTAATGCCGGTCAATATTTTCTGCAAATCCTCTTCCGAAACAGGCTTGTCGAGAAAGACATGATAGATTTTTTTCTTGTTATATTTCGGATGAGTCAGCTGTGCCGTCATTTCTCCGTCGTTGGTAAGCAGCAACACGCCTGTCGTGTTCTTGTCTAAGCGGCCAACCGGATAAATGCGTTCGTTGCAAGCATCTTTCACCAAGTCGATGACCGACATGCGGCCTTGCGGATCGTCAAGTGTAGTCACACAATCTTTAGGCTTGTTAAGCAGGATGTACACCTTGCGTTCCACCTTCACTGTCTGATCGTGGAATTTCACCACATCCGTCATCTTCACTTTTGTTCCAAGCTCCGACACTACCTTTCCGTTGACTGACACCACGCCAGCCTGTATGAAATCGTCGGCTTCGCGGCGAGAGCATACACCAGCGTTAGACAGGAAGCGATTCAAGCGCATTTCGCCGTTAGAAGCATTCTTTTTGTATTCCATCTGCTTCTTTTTGCTGTATTTGGCGTTCGGATCGTAATCGTCAGAATAAGTCTTGCGAGTGATTTTCTTTTCATAAAAGCCATCCTTTTTAGGCGCTTTAGCGATTCGTCCTTTTTTCTGCCACGGATGCTCTTCTTCAAAGAAATCCTGTTCCGAGTTGTCCGTTCTTTTTCTGAAACGAGGCGCGCCTTTTCTCTCGAAAGAATTCACCTCCCTTTTTCTGTCTTCGGCATATCTGGCTGGCTTGCGCTGCGGGCGGCCGCCTTCGTTCTTGTTTCTGTCTTGTCTCACTTTCTGTTGTGTTGAGCGAGAGTTTTAGCTCTAGCGTGATTATTTTATTTTTTCTTTCAATATCTGCAGTTTCTGCCAAACCATATCCTTCTCTTCCTTCAGACGTTCAATATTTTTCTCCAAATCCTTTTTCAGACTGTTAGCTTTCTTGGAGTCGAAAGAGAAAAACGACATGTTATTTTCGTATCCGTTGATTTCCGATTTGAGTCTTTCAAAATCCTTCTGCAAGCGGCGATAAGCTTTCTCTATTTCTTTTTCGGCATTCAGACTTTCGGCATACACACGAAACATCTGCAACTGCTGCGCTACTCCGTCGGCCTTCATTTCGTTGAACTTAGCCCTCACTGTCGAATAGTATTTGTCATAAACCTCATCCTTTTTATCGAAAGGCACATGTCCTGTTTCGTTCCATTCTGCCATCAGCTGTTTCACGTCATCGACGGTATTTTTCCCATTGGTACAATCCAACGCTTTCAGGCGTTCTAGAATATCCAGCTTTTTCTCAAGGTTCTGCTGTTCTTCTTCGTGTTCCTGTTTCGACTGTCGGTTTCTCCGTTCGAAGAAATAGTCGCACGCCTCGGTGAAGCGTTTCCACACCTCATCCGAATGTTTGCGGCTCACAGCGCCAATAGTCTTCCATTCTTTCTGCAATTTTATCAAACGGTCGGAAGTGGATTTCCAATCGGTATTGTCTTTCAAAGCCTCTGCCCGCTCGCAAAGGGCTATTTTCTTCGCCAAGTTTTCATTCAGGTCGCTTTTAATCTGTTTGAAATACTCGTTCTTCCGCTGGAAGAACTCGTTGCAAGCCGCTCTGAACCGGTCAAACACCTTGCTTTTACGCGACACGAAACCGATTTCCTTCCATTTCTCCTGCAACGCCACAACAGCCTTCGATTTCTCGTCCCAGTCCTTGAAGGTCTTGAGAGCTGAATAGTCAATCTGTTCAGCCTCCTCGCACAATTTAGTCTTGGCCTCTTCGTTCTGTTCCTCTTCTTTTTTTCTGTTTTCGAAATACTGCTGATGCTTTTTGTTTATTTGTGCAGTAGCGGTCTTGAAACGCATCCACAAATCTTCACGCAGTTCACGCGCTACAGGTCCGGTTTCGCTCCATTCCTTATGCAACGTCTGCAGCACTTTCAATGCCGACACGACATCTTCGTCTTGCGCCAACGCTTCTGCTTTTTGGCATAATTCGGTCTTTATCTCCAGATTTTTCTTGAAATCGTAATCTCTGAGGTCGTTGTTGATTTTTATAAAATCATAGAACTCATCTAGCAAAGCCTGGTATTTTCGAGTCAAATCGCTTTTCTGAGAAGGGTTGACAGCCCCTATTTCTTTCCATTCTTGCTGCAATGCACGCACATCCATCACCAAGGCGCTGACATTTTCGGAAGAGTTCACCTGCTGCACATAGTCTTTCAGTTTTTCCACAATCTGCATTTTCTTTTCCAGATTGGCGGATTCTTCTTTTTGCTGAGCCTCCATAAGTTGGCGGCGCTTCTCCTTTATTTGCGCAAGCACTTCTTTCAGCTGCACCTCCAGCGCATCAGGTTCGGCGGGAAGTTCATTCTCCGCATCCGTTTTTTCCCGTGTATTTTCGGCATGCATCTTTTTATAGAAAGCGCTCTTGAGCGCCTCAACGGGCATGCGTTCCACATTACCGTCGGACAACATCGCCTTCAGTTTTTTCACAATCTCCTCACGCGAAAGTGCATCAAACCCTTTCATATCCTGAGTTTCTGACGACAACTCATTCTCTATTTTCAGATCATCCATTTTTCAATGTATTTTTTTCTTCATACAAAACTAATACAAAAAGTTGAAATTATGCTTATTTGGCAAAAAATGTTACACAAAAAACGGGCTGGCAAAAAATTCGCCAACCCGCCCCATAAAAACATATAAACCAAAAATGTTTTTTATTTACTGCGCTTCCAATATTGAGTTCTTCCTATAAACCCTTTCTTGTCGAGAGAGCCACGAACTTTCAGTTTAGAACTTCCTTCAAGCGATAACGTAGCATAATAAACTTTTCCGCTTGCAGGATCGAGAATGGTGCCGCGCATCACATCGCCGTCTATCACCATATCGCGCACCACCATCATCCCGACAATGGGTTTGTTGTGGTTTTCGCCTTCACATTTGCTGCATACGGCATCTTTGTCCTTGTAAAGTTCCAAGACTTTTCCATAATATTTGCCATTGGTAGCTTTGAATATCTGCACCAACGATTTCAATTCGCCCGTCTTGTCATCTATCGTCTGCCATTTGCCTGCGATTGTCTCTACCTGAGCATTTGCCAGCAGTGAGGACAACAGAACGATTGCTGTCAGAAGAATTCTTTTCATTGTCATCAAAGATTAAGGTTCACACCAACTCCGAACACGCGGTTCGTACGGAAATAATGATCAGATTTAGGACCTGCTTGTGTTGGCATTGTCACATCTTTTCTGTGATACATGCTCTGCATATAGCCCAAATCAATATCGCATTTAGGCGCCACATGCATGCGAACGCCCAAGCCGATAGCGTTACTGCTGTTATTGAAGCTCAAGTCGTTCATATATTCGTCGCTCAATCTGTAGCGTGTGCATTGCCAGCTTGCGCTCACTGTCAGGAATTTGCAAGCATCGAACTCTACGCCGGCAGAGAATTCCATTGTATTTTTGTCAATCAAATCCTGTTTGTCGCCATATTTTTTCGCTTGCTTATCGAAATAATAATGCCAACCAGCATTCAAACGAAGTTTTTCAATCGGAGCATATTGTCCACCAACGAACAACATAGCAGGCACATCCTCGCGCACTTCCTCACCATCGGCAAACTGTCCCAATGTCGAATTATAGTTCGGATTTTCGGTTCCGTCAGGCAAAGTTTTCGAAGCGATACCTTTTGCATAATCGTTCATCTCTGTCTTGTTTTTCAGATTCATTTTGGTAGGCGCCTCGTATTTTGCCGCAAAGTTAAAGTGATCGTTCACTTTCCAATCGATACCAATAATAGGCGTAATGCCGAAACCAGTCTGGTCGCAGTTGAGTTCGATTTCTTGGTCTTTCATTTTATAAGTAAATTCAGCATAATCGCCAAGCATTGCAGCATACTCTGAAGTTGAGTGCAAATATACATTCACATCCGTCACCCAACCATTATAGTTGCACGAAGCATAAACGCCACGCAAACCGAGGTAAGCCGACAGATTGTCGGTAATTTTGCGAGTTGCGCCAAGCTGCAAGCCAAAATAGTACTGACGACCTTTCATATAAGAGTTCATTGAATAGCCTCTGAAAACATATTCAGGATTAATTCCTGCAGCTGCTTGCACATTAGCACCTACCATTCCCGCTATGAGAGGAGAATTGCTGTAAATCTGTCCAGCATAAAGCGCTTCGAAAGAGCCAAGACCTTGGTCGAACTCGCATTTTCCGCCGCCGCCACCGATAGAAAAGTTCGCGCCAACGCTCCATTTTTCCCAGTTGTACGAAAGTTGGAACGAAGGAATCACCGGAGCCAAAGCCTCGCCATGAAACTTATGAGCAGCGCTTGGATTTTTTACATTATATTGAAAAAGCGGGAAAGTTGTCGTAATGTTACGATTCTGCTTTGCGCTCTGTACATTCAAACTCAGATGGAAACCTTCTTCCAAAAAGGCTGTTCCTGCCGGGTTGGCATACATACCTGTCACATCAATAATAGCATCCTGACTCATCTGTCGGAGGAATGATGCATTCTGATTCGTGTTTGTCATCAACCCGCCAGCAAAAGCAGAAGTTGACATTGCAGCTCCTACTATAAGAGCAAAAAATCTGTTATTCATACTTGTATTATTTTTTTACAGTCGCAAAATTACACATTTTTATAAATCTGTGCAATTTTTTAGAATATTTTTTTGCTCACTTGCGTTTTTTTGTGCAAAAAAATAGCGACACAAGGTCGCTATTTCTAAAAAAATTCATTATCAATTATTTACATACAGCGCGAACAGGCAAACCTGCATTTCTTCCTATGTCATTAATATATAATGCATCTTTTCCTACTCCGATGCCGAAATACACTTCCCAAGCCTGTTTTCTATCGTTAGTATATACCGACGAGCTCCAATACGAACCGTAAGGGTCTTCTGCATTATAAAGGTAGTCATTATATAATTTATAACCTGCCGCCGGCAAAAATATCGAAGTTTTGGCGCTTGTTGATGTCACAAGAAAACCTTTCACGCCATTCTGCTCCGTCCACAACCAAGTGCAATTGTTACGCAACTCACTCCAGTCGTCATAACTTGGCGTGAACCAGCCTCCGCCCATATTCTGACGCGCTGCATCGTCTTCCAGCTCAAGCTCTTTTTCTGAGGCTTTTGTATATTTGGTCATTTCGTTTCCATATTCGTCACTCCATGCATAATTGTTCCACCCATAGGTTGCTTTTGGCGTTATTTCGCCCCAAGCGTAAAATTCTCCTGTCTGTTCTGGAGCAGCGGCACCTACATTGCAAGTTGCCCACTTCAAGCCCGACGGCAATCCTAAATCCACCCATTCGTGTCCGTTTTCTTCGCCATAGCCTGCTTTCTTTTCACCTTCATCATCGTCGCTACACGATACAAATGACACGCTGCACAGCACAAAAGCCATGCCTAAAAATTTCATTTTTTCTAAACCATTCATAATATATCTTCTTTATTCTTGAATATCTTCTATCGTTTCTGCCTCCACTTTATAGCAACTTGTTCCCGTATAGGCATTCAATTCATCGTCAGGCACCGTCAGCACCTGAATGTTTTTCTCCGGCACTTTCAGTCCTTGACGCAAATAATATGCCAGAATCTTATTACGCCATTCCGCCATTTTCATCACTTCGGCTTTCACTGCCTCGCGACCATAATGATTGAACGCTTTCTCTTGCAGATTATTGCCGCTCACACCCAGTGCATTCACATAACTCAAAAAACCTTTGTCGTTATTCTTTATTGCTTTTATATTATTGACATCAGACAACATCAGGTGCTCCGATAAGGTATGCGATTCTTTGTAAAAATCGCGTTTTAACATAAACACGGCATGCGCATTCATGGCTTGCTGCAAGTTGAACTGCTGCGACAACGAGAAAGCGAATCCCGTCTCGGCATTAATAACATCCAGTATCTGTGCAAATTTCTCGTACTGCAACGACGTGAACTCAGGCTGCAAAGGGTCTATCTGAACCATATCAATGTTTCCATCAGCTTTGCCAGACGAATGCGCCAACGAGAGGAACGGAGATGCCGCCGCTTTTATCATGATATTGGAAACGGTGCGCCACACTATCTTTCGATAAGAGAATTTGGGAGAATTGATGTCTCCGCTTACAGGAACATTAAACACGATTTTCCCATTGATGTCTTTGAGCAATGAGACAGCCATTCTAAGAGGGACATTTGCATATTCCGCTTTCAGACTTTTGTTCTTTTTCGACACCTGACAATTGTATATATCTATCTTGTTTGTGCCGTTAAGCCGACCGTTGACAATGGTATTTTCGCTCACGAACACCAATCGCCCGTCAGTAATTTTATTGCCCACATAGTACTCCGCATAAGGCGAGATGTGATTTAATTGCAAATTTCTGACGCTCAATGACATACGCTGATTGGAGTTTGTCATATCAAGTCCACCGCGCCAATGCGCCACGAGGTTGCCTCCTTCCTGCAAGTCGGCATAGGCTCTCACCTCGTTCGTTCCGTCAAGCGAAAAGTTCATAGCTTCTGCGCGCACATTCGTCACCTCATACTCCATCGGCGAATAAAGCGTGCTGTCAATCCATTTAAATCTGGAATTTTTGAGCAACGAATGCCCGATACGAACCACAGGATGCTGCAACACAATGGTATCGCCCTCTACTTCGGCGGTAATTTTGTCGGGAACCGTATCCGCCACAATCATATTCGTATCGGCTTCCACCAGCAAACGGTCGAGTGAGGAAAGTCTGTCGGCAAAAAGCACATATTCCGCCGAAAGGCCGTCAATCATCACACTGTCGATGTCATAAAAGTTTTTAAACGGTTGAATGGATTTCACGCAAGCATGCGTATGCGCAAGGCTCAAAGCCTGCCTGCCTTCAAAATACCTGACATCCAATGTATCCACACCCACTCTGCCGCTTATGCTCAGTGTTGTTATATCATCCAGATTGCCGGCAACAGACAAATCGCCGCCCAGAGTCCCACCCAGCGATTCAACTGTCAGATAATCGCGCAAATACGGCAGAAGCAGATCTAGTTTTGCGCCGGCAAGTGTCAAATCGAGTTTGTAATTATTCGACGATATCTCATAATTCAGTTTGGTGGACAGGTGTCCTCCGTCAGGAAAATCAAAAGCGAGCCCCACATCTGTGGCTCGTCCGCTGAAATAGACACCAGGAATATTTATCTTCAAGTTCTTGAGTTTCCAACTGCTTTGGCGCGGCTGGTCGGTATAGACGAGCGAACCGTCTTTCAAACGAATGTCATACAGCCCGACGCCCCACCCGCTTGGCGCATCATCAGCATTGTCATCGGAAGAGGCCAACTGCAAAAGATCGGAGAAATTAAACAACGAATCGTATTGCAATATGTTCACTTCGGGATTGACAAGCCAAATATGCTTCAAGCAGACCTCTTTGCGAAGGAGTCGAAAGAGGTTCATGTCCACATAAAGCGAGTCGAGGGTGACAAAATCCGACTCCATATCAGCTTCAGAAAGATGCAAATCCGTTGCGCGAAGACTTCCGCCCCACAAATTCAAACGCAGTTTCCCAACCGTCAACTGCCGCCCAATCAGTTCAGGACTTTTCTTTTCTATATAATATTTTGCCACTGGCGAAGCCAGAAGTGTCAGTGCCAGCAGCAACACCGCTAGAACTGCGAGCGAAACATACAAAATTTTGCGAAACATGCCCATCTGTTTTCGTTAAATCAAATCCACTTCTGGCGTTTGAAATACCAAAGAATAATAGCCACGAAAGCCAGCATCAGCCCTATCGCCCACAGATAGCCGTATCGCCAATGAAGTTCCGGCATAAAGTCAAAGTTCATTCCGTACATGCTGGCCACAAGTGTTGGCGGCAGGAAGATGACTGAAACGACAGTGAAAATCTTGATGATTTTGTTCTGCTCCACATTCAACAAACCAAGGAAAGTGTCTTGCATATACTCCAAACGCTCAAAACTAAAGCGCGTATGCTCGTAAAGCGAATTGATGTCTTTCACCACCATCGACAGTTTTGGCTTGAGCTCGGCAGGAAACATCTCGCTTCGGAGCACCGATGAAATCACACGCTGTTTATCTACAATGTTCTCGCGGATAAGCATCGTCTTTTCCTGCAAGTTCTTGATTGCTATCAAAATATCCTCGTCAAGGTCAGAGATATTGGTCAGCGTCTTACTCAGCGAAGTGATTTCCACAGTCAAATCCTCAATCATGTCGGCATCAAGTTCGACTCGCGTCTCAATCAGCGCACAGAAAACCTGAAAACCTGAGGTGTAATTCTTGGTGTTGGCAAAAATCTTTTTCGTCGTATCGTTGAACGACTTCAAATCGGTGTTGCGCACTGAAACCAGGATGTTGTTTTTCATGATGAAAGAGACCGGTTCCTGCTCCGAAGTACCGTCAATCAAGAAGTTCGAATTCGCCACTATCGTATCTTCCGTTTCGATGTAGCGCGAACTTATCTCAATTTCTTCAATCTCCTCCTCTTCCTGCACTTCAATTTTAAGGAACTGCTCCAACTGGCTTTCTTCGTCAATCGTCACATCGTTCAAGTCGATCCACAATATATTTTCCATCGGGATTTTTTTCATCATCTCGATGCTTTTCGACATTTTCAATCTTGAATTGTCGTAATAAAAAAGACGAAATTCAGACATATATTCTGTTATTTGTCAGGAAACCACAAAATTTCCCAATCGGTTTGTCAAATCAATGAATTCTCTCACGCTGAGTTGTTCCGGCCGCTTGCCGAAAATGTCATCTTGCGTCGGCGTTTCGGGCTTCAGTATCGGTCTCAACGAATTGCGCAGCGTTTTGCGCCGTTGGTTGAAAGCTGTCTTCACCACACGCTTGAAAAGGGTTTCGTCGCAACCGATATCCGTCACATTGTTGCGCGTAAGCCTTATCACCGCCGACTTAACCTTAGGCGGCGGGTCGAACACCCGTTCGTCAACCGTAAAGAGATATTCAATATCATAGTAGGCCTGAAGCAGCACGCTCAATATGCCGTAGGCCTTGCTGCCTTCTTTGGAAGCAATACGCTCCGCCACTTCTTTTTGCACCATTCCTGTAAGGACAGGCACTTGCTCTCTATATTCGAGCAGTTTGAAGAATATCTGGCTGGATATGTTGTACGGATAATTCCCGATGATACAGAATTTTGAAGGGAAATAATCTTCCAGCCGGAGTTTCAAGAAGTCGGCAGGAATGATGCGTCCCTCCAGTTTCGGGAAATTCTTCTGCAAGTAGCGCACCGACTCACCGTCGAGCTCCACCACTTTCAAATCAACATTCGGATTTTCGAGCAGATACTGCGTCAGCACTCCCATGCCGGGACCTATTTCCAGCACCGGGGTAGGCGTATCAACAGGCAGACTCGCCACGATGCGGCGAGCGATGGACAAATCCTTGAGGAAATGCTGCCCAAGATTCTTTTTGGCTCTTACTTTTTCCATATTTACTACCCGCCGGATCGTCCATTTTGCAGAGTTAAGTTATACAATAGGGGCAAAATACTAAAACATTTATTACCTTTGCCCACGAAAATCTTACAAAAATAGAAAAATAATAAATAAAGTGCGCAATATTCTGAAAAAAATACAATCATTTATTCTTAAATGCATCGATTTTTTTTATCCTCCTTTCCGCGGAAAAATTCCCATCGATGTTTTCAGATATGGCGCATGCGGAGGCGCAAACACTGTTTTCGATTGGCTGTTGTATTTCGTCGTCTATCATTTTGTAGTGCGCAAACAAATCGTTGATTTAGGAGTGGTGGCGCTATCGCCGCACATCGCTTCGCTATTCATCACCTTCCCTATCACTTTCTTCAGCGGATTTCTGCTCTCAAAGTACATCAGCTTCAGAGGTTCGGTGCTCAGGGGACGCACACAGCTGACAAGATACGCGATGGTGGTAGCCGCATGCATTCTCATCAACTATGCCAGCATGAAATTCTTTGTAGATTTGCTGCATTTTTACCCCACACCGTCAAAAATGCTCACCACTTTCATCACCATCATTTTCAGTTTCTTCTCGCAAAGGAATTTCACATTCAAAAAATAGATGTTTTGACGCATAACACCGTCTCTACAACAAAACCGTTTGTTTTGCATTTGACGCACATTCCATTAAAAAAACGCTATATTTGTATTCATATAAATAAAACAAACGCTCGTTCATGCTCAAAATTATCAAATGGCTGATACTGGCGGCTGCTTATGCCTTTTTGGCATACAAACTCGCCACATACGACGGCTACGGCATCTTGTGGATGCAATGGCAGCAAAGTTCGTGGCATGACTGGATTCCGCTTCTGCTAATGCTGGCTTTATTGCCCATCAACTGGGCGATAGAGGCGAAGAAATGGCAAATGCTGTGCCGTCCGTTTGAGCCGCAACCATTCACGCAAGCGTTGCAGGCTGTACTTGGAGCGCTCGTACCCGCATTTATCACGCCCAACAGAATTGGGGAGATAGTGGGGCGACCGATGTTTTTGAAAAAAGAGAACCGCATAGCAGGCGCTGCCGCTGCCGTATTGAACGGCTGCGCACAGACCATTGCCATCGTGGGTTGCGGAGTGCCGTCACTATTTTTCGCGCAAGCCACACTTAGCAGAAACAGCATCCGCCTCACGACATACATGCTAATATGCCTTGGCGTATGCTGCGCACTGTTCTACGCCTATTCTTATCTTCCAAAAGCATTCAGATGGTTATCGAAAAAGAAATGCGCCGGAAATCTTGCCGACTCGTTCGGAATCATCGCAAAAATAGACAAAAGAACACAATACGAGGCTCTGCTGATGAGCATTTTGAGATATGGTGTATTCTGTTTGCAGTTCTATTTTATGCTTCGTTTCTTTAAGATATATATTCCAGCTGCCGATGCGCTGTCTGTCATACCGCTCTATTACCTGCTGGTGACGGTAACGCCCTCTATCGCCGCTTCCGAAGCCGGCATCCGCAGTTCGTACGCCATTGTTTGCTTCAGCGCATTCTCGCCCAACACCGCCGCGATAGCCGGAGCCGGGTTCATGCTATGGCTGATAAATTTCATCGTTCCCATGATTGCAGGAAGCGTATGGAATACAACGGAGAATTAGTTGACTTTGACTCAGACGCAGACTTTGATAATAACCCAATTATCCAATTACTTAATTTCCAATTAATTCAACCTTGACTCAGACCCTAACGCTGACTTTCAACTTTATACTTTAAACTATTTACTTTAAACTTTTTACTTTTTACTTTCTACTCATACATCATACATAAATACATTGTACTTTGTACATAACAATCATCTATTGTTTTTTGAAAACACGCAACCGCAATAGTTCTGCCTATAGAGGTTATGTTGAGCCGAGAGTTCAATGGAGCGTTTGTAACCGCCTTTTTTCTTGAAATCCGAAGGGAGATAAGGCACATTATATATTTCTGAAAGTTCATTGCCGATGGCGTTCAGTTTTTCGGCGTCTTTGAGCGGACTGATGGAAAGTGTCGTACAATAATAGTCATACCCGCCCTCCGACGCTATTCGAGCCGCCTCGGCAAGGCGCAAGCGAAAACACACATCACATCGGCGTCCGCGCTCAGGTTCATGCTCCAGACCTTTCGCCGCCTCGTAAAAGGTTTCCGGATTGTATTTCCCCTCTACAAAAGTGATTTTATGCTTCGGATTCATTTCCGAAATCAACCGTTTCACTTCCTCTACACGATATTCATATTCTGTTTTGGGCGAAATGTTTGGATTGTAGTACAACAGCGTTATTTCAAAAAAATCAGACAAATATTCGAGCACATACGAGCTGCACGGCGCGCAGCACGCATGCAGCAGCAAACGCGGCACACGCCCCTCGGCCGTGCACTTCGCTATTATTTCATCCGTTTTTTTCTGAAAATTCGTACGATTCATATTCTCGCATGCAGCGTTGATGAAGAAAAGACCACCAATGTTTAACTGACATCGGTGGCCTTTTGCTAAATTTTTACTAATGTATTATTCTGCAGGCGAGAACTGATCTTTGCCCACTGAGCAAAGGGGACATTCAAAATCATCAGGAAGCTGTTCGAACGGAGTTCCTGGTTCGATGCCAGCCTCTGGCACACCTACTTCGGGATCATATTCCCATCCACATACATCACAAACATACTTTTTCATAGTAACAATATTTAAAAATTAAAGTTTCGAATCAATTTTAAAAATCACACTCTCATTCCCTCCCGACGGGCAATCATGATGGTCGCATGCCTCGGCGGAATCTTTCAGCTCACCTTTCACGTATGCATCGAGCACCTCTTCCAACGTACCGCTGCACCCTCTTATCACCGCAATGCCATGTTCGGTTAGCTTTTTCAAAGCGCCTTCACCCATATTCCCGGCAAGCATCAGTGTCACACCTTTTGCCTGCAGCACTTGCGCCATGTTCGACTTACAGCCGCATCCTTGCGGCGAATCCACACGCTCGACCGCACCCAATTTTCCGTCATCAGAAACAGTCAGTACGGAATAATAGGCGCAATGTCCGAAATGGTTATCCACACGCCCGTCTATTGTTGGTATTGCCAGTTTTACCATCACAACAAACTTAAAAAAGTCCTTTGAATTCTGATTTTACTATCTCATCAGCCTTTGAGGCCATATATTCGTCAAGCGACTGAATATTCTCTTCTTTGACGAAAAGCATCTTTATCTGAAAATAGTTTTCCGGGTCTATCGTCCGTGTATAAGCCGATTTCGCGAATTCCAAACGCGAAGTCTCGTTACGGAACAGCTTTGCAAGTTGCACTATATACGCCGTTGTGAACATGTGATTGTTCAGTCCTTCGATGGCTATTGTCTGACGTTGATGATCGTCCATAGCCTGCGACATATCCGTTTTAAGTTCTTGAAATTCAAGTGGTTCTATTTTCTGATTACGGTCAGCATTCATATTTGGCGCACCATGATTGGACTGCACCTGCTCGGTACGCGACTTGAAATTGAAGGCCGGCGTTGGCGGAATATAATCGTCGAGCACCGAAATTTCCAATGTTCCATTTTGAGCGAGCACGGCTTGCACACGCGAAGCTGGCGGAATTTCAATCTGCCCCTCGAATACAGGATAAGTGCCCTGCATTGTTTTACGCGTTATCTGCAGATAATATTCTCCGCCTGCGATGGTGCGCACATTGTAAGTACGCGCAAATCGGACGCTTTCTTCTCCGCCCAGTATCACCGAAAAAAGTGAATTGTCCCACAGACGAATCTGCAAAGAAGAAGGCTGATCCTGCGCCAAAGCAACAGTTACGACCCCTACAAGCAACAATATTATCGTTTTAATTTTTCTCATTTCTAAATACCTGTTCGAAAAATGAACTACAATATTACGCAAAAATGAATAGATGACAAAAGTTTTACCCATTTTTTTGTCATTTGACGAAAGTTCCGCCCTAAAAGTTTAATTCCTAACGGCGTCACACACTGAAAACACAGCGTAAAAATGATTTTCATCAAAAAAAAATTTTCTTCTAAAGTGTCCATCTTTGTGTTTTTAATTATCTTTGTTTTTTACTTGAAAAAATATAGCATGACAGATTTTTTTGATTTGGTGCAGCAAAGGAGAAGCATCAGAAAATTTACAGAGCAACCCGTTGAACCAGAAAAGGTTGAAAAGATAATGCAGGCAGCGCTGATGGCGCCGTCGGGCAAACGCATCAATCCTTGGAAATTCATACTGGTCACTGACAAGGAAATGCTTTTGAAACTGTCGGACATCCGTCCGCACGGCAGTCAGTTGATAGCTGGCGCTCCGCTGGCTGTCGTTGTCATGGCCGACACCACCCTCACCGATGTATGGATTGAGGACGCCTCTATCGCTGCGTCATACATACAATTGGAAGCGGAAAACCTCGGACTGGGCAGCTGCTGGGTTCAAGTGCGTAACAGGGAGAATGCCGACGGGCGCTCGGCCGACGCTCATCTGCACGAATTGCTGAACATTCCAGAAAAATATGCGGTTCTCAACATTGTTGCCATCGGACACAAGACCGAAAACAAATTTCCGCACGACACCGCCGCACTCCAATACGACAAGATAAGCAACGAACAATATACTATGGCCGAAGGCGAGAGCCGCTCCGAGGAAAAGCAGACTGCCACGCCAATGGCTCAAACCGTCGAAGACGCCCCCAGTCATCCGCATAATGGGAAAATACTGACAGGAGCGCTTCTGATACTCTTCGGACTGCTGTTTCTGCTGAAACGCGCGCATCTGCTTTCACCCGATGTTGCCGACATTGTATTCTCCCTTAAATCATACCTGATTTACGCAGGTTTGACATTCATAGCACTACATAAATTCGGGAAACGGAACATGCGCAACGGCACACTGATTGCCGCCACCGGCCTGTTTCTGTATTGCATCGACTTTGCCGATTGGATTTGGATAACCTTCAACATTTGGAACTATTGGCCTTTGCTGCTTGTCATAACAGGAGCATTAATCGTATTTTTCGCCATAAAGAATGGAAAAGACAAATAACGACATCGTCATCATTGGAGCGGGAAATGTAGCCACTCATCTGGCGCAAAAGCTTTTTTCGGAAGGATGCTGCATCCGACAAATTTTCAGTCGCACAGAAAATGCAGCCCACACACTGGCCGAAAAAGTAAATGCCGTGCCCATCACCGACTTACGGCGGACCGACAAGGCGGCCGACCTCTATATTATAGCGGTGAAAGACGATGCCATAGCAAGCGTGCTGCCCTATCTCGCTTGCGTGAGAGGACTCGTGGTGCACACTTCGGGAAGCGCAGGCATTGAGGTTTTCGAGAACTGCCGCATCAACAATTACGGTGTGCTTTATCCAATGCAGACTTTTTCGAAGAAAAGAGCGATAGACTTCCATGAAGTGCCATTTTTCATTGAGGCTTGCGATGAAGAAAATCTGCATGCAGTATCGGCACTTGCGCACATTTTTTCCGACCATGTGACAGTCACCACTTCCGAGCAACGGAGAAAAATTCATTTAGGCGCCGTTTTCGCATGCAATTTCACCAATCACATGTACGCCTTGACGGAACAAATACTAAAGGAGGCCGGCGTACCGTTTGAAATCATGCGACCGCTGATAAACGAAACCGTGCAGAAGACAAAGGAGATGTCGCCAGTCGAAGCGCAGACTGGCCCCGCCGTGCGATACGACAAAACCGTCATGAACAAGCATCTTCGCCTGATAGAAGACATAAGAACAAAAGAAATTTACATAAAAATAAGCGAAAGCATACATGCTTTTGCTGAGAAAAGAGAAAAAGAGACAAATGAGTGACTTTCAACAAAAACTTAAAGACATCAAAGCCATCGTATTCGATGTGGACGGCGTGCTTTCGGGCAACTGCATGGTGCTGCATCCCGACGCCGAACCTTTGCGCACCGCCAATGTAAAAGACGGTTACGCCATGAATCAAGCCATAAAAAGAGGACTTCCTCTCGGCATTATCACAGGCGGCCGCTCTGAATCGGTACGCATACGCTACGAAGGACTAGGACTGAAAGATGTTTACCTCGGCGCTTCCATCAAAATCGACACTTTTGGCGAATTCCTGCAAAAGCATGGACTGAAAGCCGAACAAGTGCTATACATGGGCGACGACATACCCGATTACGAAGTGATGCAGGCTGCCGGGCTCTCGGCTTGTCCAGCCGACGCCGTAAACGAGATAAAGGGAATATCCGATTACATATCACCATACGCAGGCGGACAAGGGTGCGCCCGCGATGTCATCGAGCGAACCATGAAAGCCCAAGGGCTTTGGATGAACGGGCGCGAAGCGTTCGGTTGGTAATGCTATATTTTATTCACTATAAAGAAAAACGAATTATGAATTATCTGAATCTTATCCGTTACAAGAACCTTATTTTTCTGACATTCCTCATGTGTCTGATGCACTACACGGTAGCGTCTCCGCTCCTGAAAGTGTTCAAAATAGAATCGGTAGGACCTGACGGCGCTTTCTGGCTGATGACCATCGGTGTAGTGCTTATAGCTGCCGCCGGATATGCCATCAACGATTATTTCGACACCAAGATTGATGCGCTGAACAAGCCCGACAAAGTGATTGTTGGCGTGACCATCTCACGCGACGCCACATCACGGTTGTATCAAATTCTGATGGGAGCAGGCATTGCCTGCGGCATAGCGACAGCCATTTGGGCTAAAAGCCTTTCCATCGGTCTGATTTTCATCATTGCGCCGGGACTGCTGTGGTTCTATTCGGCAAGCTACAAAAGGCAATTTCTGATAGGCAACCTGATTGTATCGCTTTGCTCTGCATTAGCCATTCTGCTTGTGGCGGAATTCGAGGCTTCGTTTCTTACAAAAAATTACGGCATCTTCGTCACCCAAGCTGGTGTAAATTATAACCTTTACCTTTGGATTGGAGGATTCGCCCTTTTCGCATTTCTGCTGACATTCATCAGAGAAATCGTGAAAGACATTGAGGACGAATATGGCGACAGAGAGTTGGAGTCGCGCACAATGCCTGTGGTATGGGGAGCAAAAAAGACCAAGGTATTCCTCTATGCCGTCATTTTCATTACAATATTATGTGCGCTTGCCTTTACTGCAAATATACTGTTCCCCTCAGCCAAGACTTTCACATTTCTTGGACGGGAAATGGACATGCTTTCGTTTCGTTATGTGCTTTGCGCGGTAGTGGCGCCATTGCTTGTCACAGTGATATTGCTCGCCCGCGCCAAACGCATCAGCGATTACACACAGATTTCTAAATTCGTTAAATTCATTATGCTTACAGGCGCGCTCTACAGTGTCATTTTTTACTTTCAGCTTGCACGCGTGTACGGTTTGCAATTGTTTAACCTTTTCATCATCAAATAATGCTGCTCGATACACTTGGACGATACAATGTGATTCTGGCATCTAACTCGCCACGCAGGCAAGAACTGTTGCGCAGACTTGACTTGCGATTTGAAACCAGAATAGCCAAAGACATTGACGAAAGCTATCCCGATGACTTGCCCAAAGAGGAAGTGCCCGTTTACATAGCCGAAAAAAAAGCCAATTTCTTTGCTGATAAACTTCTTCGCAACGACATACTCATCACCGCAGACACAATAGTGCTGCTGGACGATGTGATATACGGCAAGCCCAAGAACAGAGACGAAGCGAAAATGATGCTGCAACAACTGTCCGACAAGACGCACAAAGTCATAACAGGAGTATGTGTCTGCACAGCACAAACGCGAAAGCTGTTTTCCGAAACGACAGAGGTTCGCTTCTCACACTTGAGCGACGAGGAGATTGACTACTACCTTGACCTTTACCGTCCGTACGACAAAGCCGGTTCGTACGGAGTGCAGGAATGGATAGGGTTTGCGGCTGTAGAATACATCAAAGGCTCGTTTTTCAATGTAATGGGACTGCCTGTCAACAGGCTCTACCGCGAACTGGAATTATTGTTGGGAATATAATACTTACCATTATGACTTCGTACAAACTTGTGATGCCGGAAGACATGAACCACTACGGATTCCTGTTCGGCGGGAAACTACTGATGTGGGTGGACGAATTGGCGTGGATTGCCGTCAGCAACGACTACCCCGGCTATCAGTTCGTAACCATCGGAATGAATCAGGTAGAATTCAAGAAAAGCGTTCATCTTCGTTCGGTACTCCGCTTCGACATACAACGCCAACGCGAAGGAAACACTTCCGTAACTTATCATGTGGATGTATTCAGCCACGAGATAACCCAAACGGGCGAAACGCACATTTTCCAGACCGACATCACCTTTGTGCGCGTGAACGAAAACTCACAAAAGATGCCGCTCCACGAATAAGAAATCAACACACAAGAACATGCAAGGACCAGACGAACTATACACGCTGCTCGATCGGCTCGGCATAGAATATGAATATGCCGAACATCCCGCCGCCCCGACCATTGCCATAGCGAAACAATTTTGGGTGGGCACCAATTCCAAACACTGCAAAAATCTGTTTTTCAGGAACCACAAGGGCAATCAACATTATCTGGTACTGCTTGACTGCGACTGCGACATGGACATTCATGCCATTGAAAAACAGCTGCACCAAGGGAAACTGAGTTTCGCTTCGCCCGAAAGGATGATGAAATATCTTGGCGTCACACCCGGCTCCGTCACCCCGTTCGGACTGATAAACGACAAAGAGCACCATGTGCATGTGTTTCTCGACAAGAATCTAAAGCAATACGACAGAATAAGTTTTCATCCGTGCATCAACACCGCCTCGCTCGCCATTGCTCGCGCCGACCTCGTGAAATTTCTTGATTATATGGGCAATCCGTACGAATGGATGGAGGTGTACTGAAAAAGATTTTTCAAAAAAAAACAATCTTTCTTTTGCTCATCTGAAAAATTAAACTTATCTTTCAAATGTGAATTTAATAATAAAAAAGAAAGATTATGAAAAGTTTAAAAGGAACGAAAACCGAAAAGAACCTGATGACATCGTTCGCAGGAGAATCGCAGGCGCGCAACCGCTACACCTATTTCGCCAGCGTAGCAAAAAAAGAAGGGTACGAACAGATAGCCGCCATTTTTGAGGAAACCGCCAATCAAGAGAAGGAACACGCCAAAAGAATGTTTAAATTCCTGGAAGGCGGATGTGTAGAAATTGTCGCTTCATTTCCGGCAGGTGTCATCGGCACTACAGCCGAGAATCTGAAAGCCGCTGCTGCCGGCGAAAACGAAGAGTGGAGCAAGGATTATCCTAAATTCGCTGACATCGCTGAAGAAGAAGGGTTCCCCGAAATAGCAGTAATGTACAGAAACATCGCCATTGCAGAAAAAGGTCACGAAGACCGTTATTTGGCTTTCTTGAAAAACATTGAGGAATACACCGTGTTCGAGAAAGACGGCGAAGTATATTGGCAGTGCCGCAACTGCGGATTCATATACAAAGGCAAAAAGGCGCCAGAAAAATGTCCTGCCTGCCTGCATCCGCAAGCGCATTTTGAAGTTCAAAAAAACAATTATTGATATGAAAAAATTTGCTATCGTCATCGTTGCGCTGCTATGCCTGAGCAGCTGCAAAACCGCGCTCGACAGAGAATATCACGCCGATACGCTGAATAGCGATTTGGAAGTGATTATTGCACGCGACAACATGACTGAAAATGAGTTGCATCTGTTCAACACCTATCTGGTGAATGCAGAGATAAACGACATCGACTTGGAGGGCAAGACTTACCGTGAAATACTGGAAGCCGCAAAAAAACAATAATCCCTCTATATGATGAACATAATGAACGAGAGCCGTCAAATAACGGCTCTCGTTCTTCTTTATCTATAGAGAAAATCAACGTAAAATATCCTCTATCAGCATCATCTCTTCGCCAGTGAAAGTCATATTCTGCGCAGCTTTCATATTGATTTCCAGTTGTTTCGGTGAGCTGACGCCCACCAAGGCTGTACACACTACATCATTACGCAACACCCATGCCAATGCCATCTGCGAGAGTGTCTGTCCGCGCTGTTGCGCTATCTCATTCAGACGCATCACCTTATCCATCACAGATGAAGTTATCTCCTCGCGCTGCAAAAAACCGTTAGGATTGGCTGCACGAGAATTTTTGGGGATTCCTTTCATGTATTTATCAGAAAGAATGCCTTGCGCCAACGGCGAAAAGGCTATGTAGCCTACACCGCTCTCACGGAGCACATCAAACAACCCTTGCTCTGCATCGCGCACAAACATATTGTATTTGCCTTGATAGATAAGGCATGGCGTTTTGTTTTCGGCTAACAGCCAAAGCATTTTGCGTGTCGCTTCCACCGGATAGTTGGAGATGCCCACATAGAGCGCTTTGCCTTGACGCACTATATCGCTCAGCGCCATCGCCGTCTCCTCAACGGGTGTATTAGGATCGTAGCGGTGCGAGTAAAAAATATCCACATAATCCAGTCCCATACGCTGCAAGCTTTGGTCGATGCTCGACATCAGGTATTTGCGTGAACCGCCATCCTGATAAGGGCCTTCCCACATTTTATAACCTGCTTTGGTGGAGACTATCATCTCATCGCGGTAATTTTTCATCCCTTTCAGTATTTTACCGAAAGTTATCTCGGCTGCACCTGGTCCAGGACCATATCCATTAGCCAAGTCGAAATGTGTGATGCCGTTGTCAAACGCTTTGTGAATAATTTTCTCGGCATTGGCATAGTCATCCATTTCACCGAAGTTGTGCCAAAGTCCCAAGGCAATTTTAGGAAGATACAACCCACTTTTGCCGCATCTTTCGTAAGGCATTTTGCCTTCATAACGGTCATTTTTTGCTGTGTACATAGAGGGGAAAAGTTAAAAGTTAATGAATAATTTTATTCTCTTGTATGATGTACGGTGTACAAAGTACAATGTATAATGTATTTATGTATGATGTATTGTTGAGTTGAAGATTGTGTCTGCGTCAATGTCATCGTCAGCGTCAACGTTGTTTCTGATTTCTGATTTCTAATTTCTGATTTGACAATTTATTTCTCATTCGGTCGATGATTTTCAATTCTCGCTTCTATATCCTTTTTTTGCATTTGTAGAATGAGCAAACACCGAACGTGAATTTTCTGTATTCTATATCAGAAAATCCGCAAGAGGTCAACAGCGATTTCATTTTTTCTCCTTTTGGGAACGCCGCGATTGATTTTGGCAAATACTTATATGCTTTCCCATCGTTCGAGAAGAGTTTTCCGAACAAAGGGATAAAAACAAACGAATGGATTTTATACCCCCATCGCACAAGCCAATTGTCCGGTTCAGAAAGTTCGAGGATTACAAACTCGCCGCCAGGTTTCAGCACACGGCAAACCTCGCAAAAAGCCACTTCGAGGTGCTCGAAATTACGCACGCCAAACGAAACCGTAACGGCATCAAATGTATTGTCGGCGAAAGTAAGCCGTTCGCAGTTTTGCTCCGAAAAACTTATCTTGTCTTGCAGGCCTCTTTTCTGCACTTTCTGTGCGCCTACACGCATCATTTCTACTGAAATATCAATGCCGATAATCTCGTCGGGGCGAAGCATGCTGTAAGCCTTTAAGGCAAAATCGCCTGTACCAGTAGCCACATCGAGCATTGTTTTAGGGCGCAACTTCTTCAACGATTTTATGGCTTTGTGCCGCCAAAGGAAATCGAGTCCGAACGACATGGCATGGTTAAAGAAATCGTATTTCTCGGCTATGGCGTTGAACATACGGCTTACCTGCTGGCTTTTCTTTTCTTTATCGTTATATGGCAATACTTTTTCGCAGTCAAGCATGAGAAATGAAAAGTTTAAAGTGAAAAGATTAAAGTGAATGTCAATTATTTTAATTTCTCTTTCAAGAACTGTCCTGTATATGATTTTTCGCACCGAGCTATTGCTTCGGGTGTACCTTCGGCAACTATTGTTCCGCCGTTTTCTCCACCTTCAGGACCGAGGTCTATCACATGATCGGCGCATTTAATCACATCCAGATTATGTTCTATCACCACTACGGTATGTCCTCGGGCTATGAGCGCATCAAAAGCCTTGAGCAACACTTTCACATCGTGAATATGCAGACCGGTAGTCGGCTCGTCGAACACAAAGATAGTGGGTTCAACAACATCACCGCCTAAAAATGCCGCCAATTTCACGCGCTGACTTTCACCGCCAGACAGCGTGCTGAGTGGCTGACCAAGCTTTAGATAACCGATGCCCACTTGCTGCAAGGTCTTCAACTTCATCACTATCCGCTGATTGATGCCTGTATTTTCCTCACTAAAGAATTCAACAGCCTGATTGACAGTCATATTCAGCACATCATAGATATTCTTGCCACGATAGCAGACTTCCAAAATGTCCGATTTGAAGCGTTTGCCGTGACAAGCGTCGCACACCAACTGCAAATCGGCCATAAACTGCATCTCTACGGTGATGTAGCCATCACCTTGGCACATCTCGCACCGTCCGCCATCCACATTGAACGAGAAATGACTCGGTCCGTAGCCCATCTGCTTCGACAACTGCTGATCGGCAAAAAGACGCCGTATTTCGTCATACGCCTTCACATAAGTCACAGGATTGGCACGCGACGACTTTCCTATCGGGTTCTGGTCGACGAACTCAATGTTTTTGGCTAGCTGAAGACTGCCCTTTAACTCACGGTACGAACCGACCGTAAGCGCCACATCGTCGTCGTAATGTTTTTTCACGGCAGGATAGAATATGGTTTTCACCAAGGTGGATTTTCCAGAACCGCTGACCCCGGTAACGGCTGTCATCACATTGAGCGGGAATTTCACATTCACATCTTTCAGATTATTTTCTGTAGCGCCTATAATCTCTATGTAATTATTCCATTTTCGTCGCTGCGGCACCTCAATATTTTCAGTTCCTTGCAGATACTTCAGCGTGAGCGAGCGACTGTTTTTTGCATCAGCGGCAAGCAAATCCTGTATAGTGCCTTTCGCCACTACTTCGCCTCCGTTGCGTCCTGCTGCCGGACCGATGTCGATAATATAGTCGGCAGCGCGGATGATTTCCTCGTCGTGCTCCACCACAACAACCGTATTCCCCACATCGCGCAATTCGCGCAAAACGCCGATGAGCAGGTCGGTATCGCGCGAGTGAAGCCCTATGCTCGGTTCGTCGAGCACATAGAGCGACCCTACCAGACTGCTGCCCAGCGAAGTGGTCAGATTGATGCGCTGACTCTCGCCTCCCGAAAACGTGTTCGACAAGCGGTTGAGCGTAAGATAGCCCAATCCAACATTCATCAAGAAGCGGATGCGGCTGTTTATCTCGGTAAGCAACCGACGGGCCAGCTGGGCGTCGTGTTCCGAGAGTTGCAGATGGTCGAAAAAGCACTGAAGATCTTTCACCGGCATTGCCACCAGTTCTGTGATGGCTTTGCCGCCCACTTTCACATAAGTGGCCTGCTTTTTGAGGCGCATGCCGCCACATTCGGGACAAACCGTCTTGCCACGGTAGCGCGAGAGCAGCACCCTGTATTGTATTTTATACTGATTCTGCTCCACAAAAGAGAAGAAATCGTTCACACCCTTGAAGTATTCATTCCCCGTCCAAAGCAAGCGGCGCTGTTCGTCGGTCAGTTGATAATAAGGGCGATGGATAGGGAAATCGAAACGGTCGGCATTGCGTACAAGCTGCATCTTCCATTCGCTCATCACCTCGCCGCGCCAGCAGGCAATGGCGCCCTCGTACACCGAGAGCGATTTGTTGGGCACCACCAAATTCTCATCGATGCCCACCACCTTGCCGAAACCGTCGCACTTGGGACATGCCCCGTAAGGATTGTTAAAACTGAACAGATGTTCGTTTGGCACCTCGAAATCGATACCGTCGGCCGAAAATTTGCCAGAGAACTCTTTTCTGACACCCCGTGTGCAATCTTCCACCACGCAACGGTCGTCGCCTTCGAAATAGGCTGTCTGCACCGAGTCGTACAAGCGGCTGCGGAAATCATTGTCGTCGTGATGCACCGAGAAACGGTCGATAACCAGTTCTATCTCCTGCTCGCTGCCGTCCATGCCGCCATCCAGAAAATCCTGTATTCTGACCACCTCACCGTTCACTTTCAAACGCATGAAACCCTGTTTCATATAAAGTTCCATCTGCTCTTTGAGCGTACGGCCGCCCTTGAGCGACACCGGCGAGAGCAGCAGCGCTTTAGTATCTTCTTCAAGCGAATAGATATGCGCTATCACATCCTCAATGGTATGTTTTTTCACCTCCTCGCCGCTCACGGGCGATATAGTCTTGCCAATGCGCGCGTACAGCAATTTCAGATAATCGTATATCTCGGTGGAGGTGCCCACTGTCGAACGCGGATTGCGTGTGTTCACCTTCTGTTCGATGGCAATGGCGGGCGGCAGATTTTTAATGTAATCGACTTCGGGTTTCGACATGCGGCCCAGAAACTGACGGGCATACGCCGAAAGACTCTCGACATACCTGCGCTGTCCCTCGGCATAGAGCGTATCGAAGGCCAGCGACGATTTGCCCGACCCCGAAAGACCTGTCACTACTATCAGTTTGTTCAATGGAAATTCCACATCAATATTCTTCAGATTATTGATGCGGGCATTTTTCACTATAATGGATTTACCTTTATTCTCCTGCATAAAGTTTTCAAGCAACTTATCAGTTACAAAGTTAAAATATTGAAGGCAGATATGCAAATGGCAAAACAGCCGATAATATATGCGATTATATTTGTCAAAACGGAATTTCTTTGTACTTTTATCCACACAAATTAACGAATTCTATCAACCATTCTGATTTTGCATTATGAACATAACAAAAGTTATCCTCTATAGTTTAGCGTTGCTATTGCTGACACCTGCATTAAGCATGGCGCAAGACACTGACAAACACGACAGCATCAGCACCGATGCCAAAGAAAAAACGAACAGTCTGAATGTGAGTCTCGACCTGTTCAGCCACGGCGAAATGCGCAGCGGCGGATACCCCGAGAATGCGACCGACGACAGAGCAAATTTCCTTTCAGGACGCGAGCGGTTGATTATCGGATACGAACGCAAAGAACTGGAGGTGAATCTGAACATACAGCACTCCGACATTTGGGGCGAAGCTGGCGGCGGTTCGTTTGACGTTTACGAGGCATGGGCGAAACTGCGTGCTCGCAATGGTCTGTTTCTCAAAGTGGGCCGTCAGGCGCTGGCCTACGACGACGAACGCATCATCGGTCCTAACGACTGGGCTATGGCATCGCAGTCGCACGATGTACTGCTGACAGGCTACGAAGGGAAGGGACATAAGGTGCACATGTTCTTCGCCTACAACCAAAACCCCGACAATGCAGACAAGGGCGGCAATTACTATGCCGAC
>SUXD01000003.1 GCA_015061145.1 Bacteroidales bacterium
TGGACGGAGAAAGACGCATTTCCATCGTGATAGGTCTTTATGAAGCCAATTCCATATTCATAGGGGCTCAGAACCGAAAGATGCCCCGTCCGATTACACATGACATGGTGATGGAAATGACTGCGGCATTCGGGTATTCTTTACGTAAAATGGTGATATATGATGTGCAGCAAGATGTGTATTCTTCCTTTCTGTATTTCATGAAAAACAATCAATATACTGAAGCGCAGTCTGTTCCACTTAAGGAAGGGGAACAGCAGCAGGAGTACGTCAAAATTGACGCGCGCACCTCCGATGCGCTTGCTATGGCCGTAAGGTGCGGCTGTCCTATTTTTGTCAACGAGGATATACTGGAAGCTAAGAATACAATAATAACAAGAAAAGAATTTCTGCAAAAACTGTCGGAAGCGGGCGATTTCGTATTCTATTCAGATGATGAGTTGTCAAATATGCTGCAGGAGGCTTTGCAGAAGGATGATTTTGAAACGGCGATAAAAATCCGCGAAGAGAAAAAACGGCGCAACAATAAATAAAAATAGAAGAAATATTTTGATTTTTTAAAATAAAAATAGATATTTGCCAAGTTAAACTTTAAAATTGAATGCCTATAGAAAAATATCAATGCGTTTTTAACTAAAGAGAATCTTGCAAAAGATTCCTTAATGCTAAAGAAAGTATGGATATTAGAATATTGCCCGACGACACATTGGTAAAAATGTATGCCGAAGGGAATAATGAGGCATTCGAAGTCTTGCTGCTTCGCTATAAAAACAAGGTGTTTTCATATATCTATGTGATAGTGAAAAACCGTGACCTCGCTGACGATTTTTTTCAAGAGACATTTATGCGTGCCATCATGTGCATAAAGAAAGGGCAGTATGCCGAGTCGGGAAAATTTATCTCGTGGATAACGCGTATCGCCCATAATCTAATATTTGACAAGTTTCGTCAGGAAAAATATCAGAAAACTTATTCGAACGACGAAAACGAAGAGGTGGATTTGCTTAACAATTCTCAGTTGTGCGAATCGACTATCGAAGATCGTATTGTGAAGGAGCAGGTGCTGAACGATGTTTCGCACATTGTGAAATTTCTGCCTGACACACAACGCGAAGTAGTGCTGATGCGCTATTATGATGATTTAAGTTTTAAGGAAATTGCCGAAAAAACTAATGTGAGCATCAATACTGCATTGGGCCGTATGCGCTATGCCATTCAGAATATGCGGCGCATTGCCGACGAAAAAGGCATCAGTCTCGATTTGAATTGACGATAAAGTTAAATCAAACGGTAAAATATAGGTGAAAAAAGTGCTGTGTTTTTTTTGCTAATTTTTTACTTGTGGTGATTTTTGGAAAAAAAATCATGCGTTTTGTAATGTTCTTGAAATGCCGATGAACAGAGGGGGAAATAATAAAAAAAGCGGTTGAAAAAACCGCCAAAGTTCGTGGAGCTGGAGGGAGTCGAACCCTCGTCCAAACAAGGAAGGGATATGCTTTCTACATGCTTATCTTCGCTTTAATTTTCGTATGCCAACAAGACCGAAGCCACCAATTGACATCTTAGTCTCTAAAATTTCGCATCGCCTTCGAGACAAAACGATGCTATCCCCGATTTACCTACACCACCATATCGAAACGCATCGGGGCGTTTGCTTTTCGGGTGATGTCTTGTCCGAGTCCTTGACACGGATTAAGCCAGTAATCTACTGTACTTCGATTAGGCAGCAAGAGCGTAATTATTTTCGCCAGTTATAGTTTGAGGATCGAGATTATAGTGCCTGTCCACAGCGCACTGCATGCTTACATATTCATTCTACTCGCTGTCAAAACCAAACAACCCCTTGAATGATGTTGCAAAAGTATACACTAGTTTGCTCAAAACAAAACGAATTGCAATTTTTTTATTGGATTTTTTTGTGCCTGTAGGAATTAAAAAAAATGCGGAACTTGCATAGTCCCGCATTTTCTTGATGAACTTTTCTGTTATTTTGCTACGGCAACCGAGCGAACTTCTCGTATTACTGTGATTTTTACCTGACCAGGATAAGTCATTTCGTCTTGAATTTTCTTTGCAATTTCTGCTGACAGGGTTTCTGTTTCCTGGTCGCTTATCTTGTCGGCGCCAACTATCACGCGCAATTCGCGTCCGGCTTGGATGGCGTATGTTTTCAAGACGCCAGGGTATGACAATGCAAGATTTTCGAGGTCGTTCAGTCGTTTGATGTAAGCCTCTACAATTTCGCGTCGTGCACCTGGTCGTGCTCCTGATATGGCATCACATATTTGCACGATAGGAGCAAGCAGAGTTTCCATTTCCACTTCATCGTGGTGAGCGCCAATGGCATTGCAGATGTCAGGCTTCTCTTTGTATTTTTCCGCCAATTTCATACCGAGCAGTGCGTGTGGCAATTCTGGTTCGTCGTCGGGCACTTTTCCTATATCGTGGAGCAGTCCGGCGCGTTTTGCCTTTTTGGGGTTCAGTCCGAGTTCCGATGCCATTACGGCGCAGAGGTTCGCTGTTTCGCGTGCATGCTGCAGCAAGTTCTGACCGTATGACGAACGGTATTTCATCTTACCAATCATACGAATCAAATCTGGATGCAAGCCGTGTACGCCTAAGTCGATAGTGGTGCGTTTTCCGACTTCAATGATTTCCTCTTCGATTTGTTTCTTGACTTTTGCCACAACCTCTTCGATGCGGGCAGGGTGGATTCGTCCGTCGGTAACCAGCTGATGCAAAGCCAGACGGGCTATCTCGCGGCGTACAGGATCGAATGCAGAAAGCACAATGGCTTCGGGGGTGTCGTCCACAATGACTTCAACGCCAGTTGCAGCTTCCAAGGCTCTGATGTTCCGTCCTTCGCGTCCAATGATGCGGCCTTTTATTTCGTCAGATTCAATGTGAAATACGGTGACTGAGTTTTCGATGGCTACTTCGGTGGCAACGCGCTGTATGGTTTGCACTACAATTTTTTTCGCCTCTTTGTTGGCGGTCATTTTTGCTTCTTCAACGATTTCGTTCACATACGAAACGGCATCGGCTTTCGCTTCTTCTTTCAGTTGCTCGACAAGGCGCTCTTTCGCTTCTTCAACCGACAGACCGGATATGGCTTCCAGTTGCTCCATTTCTTGATGGCGCAGTTTGTCGAGTTCTTGTTTTTTGGCATCGACGAGTTTCAACTGTCCATCCAGATTCTCTTTGATGGCTTCCACTTCACTTTTCTTGCGGTTGAGGTCGTCTTGCTGGTGGTTGATGGTCAGCTCTTTTCTTTTCAGGTCCGACTCGTATGCTTGAAGTTTTGAGTTGCGTGCCGAAACTTGTTTTTCGTATTCGGATTTCAATGAAAGATATTTCTCTTTTACTTCAAGCAGTTTGTCTTTTTTGATGACTTCAGCTTCAGCTTCCGCTTCTTTTACAATGGTTTTGTACCGAGATTTCCCGAGGGCGTTAAGTATGCCCCAAGTCGCTATTCCGCCGACAATCAGCGCAATGCTTCCTACTAATATTATTGCTATCATAATTAAAAATATTAAAAAAAGCACTACCTAATTTTCAAGTGAAAAAATCAGGCAGTGCAAATTATTATATAAAAATTAACATTCTTCTTTCAGGATTTCGTCGATGTCTTTGACCATGTCTTCTAACTCGGCATCCTTTATTTTTCTTTCGAATCGAAGGGCTTTGGAAATCAGGTGTACCGCTGCACATGCCAGATAGTCTTGCTCTTTCGGTCCGTCTTCTCTTAGCGGATATTTGTTTTTGTATAAAAGAATGGCCTTGTTTATCAAGTCTGCGGCCTTTCTAATATCCTCTTCGTCATCACGGTTGATGTTTATCGTGTATGACCGATTCGCTATTTTAAGATTAATAGTTAATTCGCTCATTGTTGCTCTATTCCTGTTTGTTTAAAAGAGCTATACAACGGTCAATATTTCGCACTAACCCCGACAATCTCTTTCGTGCTTTTTGTGCTTCGTCGCTGTCGCGTGCCAAGACCTTTGCCGATACCAGATTGTCGTATTTTATTTGGGTGTCAACGCATTTTTGCCACAATTGTTGGATGTTTTTGTCTTTTTCTTCCATCTGCTTGTGTAAATCAGCTATTTGAGCTTTCAGCTCTTTGTTTTGCTCCATCAGCTTTATTACCTGTGACTTTATTTGCAGAATGTCCATGCGGCATTAATGATTATCCCAAATCTTTACAAAGATATAAAAAAATACGAGAGTTTGAAATGAAAAATGCATTTATTCCAAAAAAATCTTTATAAAGCCGTCTCCGCTTACTGTTCCGTAGTATCCTTTTTGAGCTGCTGTTTCGTCGTAAACTTGCACTTCATCAGGCTGCAGATGAGGGTTGTAGATTACGAAAGGAATGGCAGCATTGGTGTGGGTGCGTTTCAGACACGGGGTAGGATGATCGGGCAGAACGGCTATCGAGATTTCTTCTCCACATTTTTTTGCGTATTCAAGAATCGGTTGTGTGATTCTGCTGTCGAGATATTCGATGGTTTTAATTTTCAAGTCAATATCTCCTTCGTGCCCGGCCTCGTCGCTGGCTTCTACATGCAGATAAACGAAATCATTGCTTTTCAGCGCTTCGATGGCGGCTGCGGCTTTCCCCTCGTAGTTGGTGTCGAACAGGCCTGTAGCGCCTTCTACTTCGATAGGTTTCAGTCCGGCATACACGCCGATGCCTTTGATGAGGTCGACGGCTGAGATGACAACGCCGTTTTTGATGCCGTACAGTTCTTGCATGGTTTTCATCTGCGGCTTGTAGCCTGGCGACCACAGCCAAATGCTGTTGGCCATGTCTTTTCCTTCGGCTGCGCGTTTTTTGTTAATAGGATGTTCTGACAGTATTTTCTGTGAGAGCAGGGTGAGTTCGTTCAGTCGTTTTGCGGTGGCTTCAGCGTCGTTGTTCTCGGCGCGAATCATGACATCCTTGAACGGCGTTCCCGGTACATCGTGCGGCGGTGTGCAATTCAAATGCTTTTCTCCGCCTTTCATTTTCATCAGATGACGGTATGAGACTCCGGTGTAAAATGATATTTGTTCGTCGCCCAGCTTTTCGTTAAGGTATTTTATCAGTTCGTCGGCTTCCTCTGTGCTGATATGTCCGGCAGAATGATTCTTTATTTTTCCATTTTCGATGCAGATGAGGTTGCAGCGCATTGCCATTTCTCCTGGCAATATGTCAATGCCCATGCTGGCGGCTTCGAGCGAACCGCGGCCCTCGAAAACTTTTCGTACGTCATATCCGAGCACAGTGAGGTTGGCTATTTCGCTTCCGGGGTGAAATCCGTCGGGAACGGTGGAGAACATGCCGCTGCGTCCTAGTCTTGCAATAGTGTCGAAGGCTGGAGTATTCGCTACTTGCAGCGGTGTTTTCCCGTTAAGTTTGGCGATTGGCTCATCCGCCATTCCGTCGCCAAGAATTATAATGTGTTTCATAATGTGAATTTTTGTTTTTCAGCAATCAGTTTCTCGCGATATTCGTTGAGAATATTTTCTTCCATCAGTTTTATTATCTCGTCGGCTGACAATTGTGTTTCGCCGCCTGCAGCGTTCGGGTGACCGCCGCCACGGAAGTACCGGCTTGCGATTTCATTGACGTGAAAATCGCCTCTCGAACGGAGGGAGACTTTTGTATAACCGTCTTCTTCGTGCGCAAAAATGGAGAAAACCATGCCTCGCACCGACAACGGCATGTTTACAAAACCTTCGGTGTCGCCCTTGCGCGACTGAAACAGTTTTTTCTCGTCTCTGCGGAGCACAAGTATTGCAGCGCCGAATTCGGGATAGAATTTAAGGTTTCTGTCGAATATGAATCCGAGCATTTTCAAGCGTGTCTCGGTGTTGTAGCAGAAAACGGCGTCATGCAGTTCATCTTTGTCTATGCCTTTCTTTATCAGTTCTGAAATGATGGTGTATATTTCAGGGTTGTTGGAATTGTAAGAGAAATTCCCGGTGTCGGTCATCATTCCCACATAGATGCATTCAGCACATTCTTTGTCCAGAAGCGTGAAATATCCCATTCTGCAGATGAATCGAAATATCATTTCGCAGGTTGAAGCTATTTCAGGGTGCGAAATGGTGAGGTCGCAGAATCCGTCTGGGTTCAGATGGTGGTCAATCATTATTTTTCGCGCCTTCGAGTTCTTTACGCTTTCGGCCATACGGTCGATACGGTATAGCTCGTTGTAGTCGAGTGCAAAGATAAGGTCGGCTTCGGCAATTGCTTTGTCCATTATATCTTTCTTCTCGGTGTAGAACATCGTCAGCTCGCTGCAAGTCAGCCTTCTCAAGAAATCAGGAAAAGAGTCGGGGAAAAATACGGAAACTTTTTTCCCGAGTTTTTGCAGAAAGATGCACAATGCCAATGAAGCTCCCACTGCGTCGCCGTCGGGTGATGTGTGTGCGGTAATGACAATATTCTCCGATTCAGAAATCCATTCTTTCGATTGTTGGATTTTTTCTTCTGGTATAATTTTCGATATCATAGGTGTGTTTTTAACAATTACAAAATTACAATTAAAAATGCAAGAAACTTTTTAAAATCGTCAAAAGTTTTGCACAAAAGCGCCGGATTGGGACAAATCGGTGAATCTCAGTCCGTTGTTGATGCAGTTGTTTCTCGTTATTTCGATATTCCAACGAGAAACAGTGCCGCCGCACAGGATGTGCGAAGCGTGTATGCGCTGAGGCATGCCTGTGGTAAAATATTCCCCGTTGCTATCAATGATGAGCAGGTCTGTTTCGAAAGAATTTGCGCTGTCGTTTTCAATTTCTTTGCAGTCGGTGAGCAGTAAGATTTTTTCTCCGCCATAGACGTAAAAATGGGCGTTGTGGTTGTCTATTTTGGTAGTGCGGATGTCAAGATGGTATCGGGTCCGATAGGGTTCGGTCGTTTTTTCGGCTTGCACAATGTCGGTGGTGAATACGTTGAGGGTATGTCCGTTCTGAAAAGCGATGATGGTTTCGTTTTTGTCATAAAAGACGATAAGTCTTTTTTGTCTGGAGATGTGCGCCGTCTCTACCGTTTCGGCAAGGAAAAATAAAGTGATGCACGCAAGTGAGATGCACATGCAGCGGGCCGAACGCTTTATGCATCCTACGAAGCAAAGTCCTATGGCGGCAATCAACAGCCATAGTTGCAAAGTGCCGAAACCGATGCCGGTTGTAATGGCATAGGGGAGTGCCGAAATCGTATGTACGGTTGTGTTCATCACTCGGGTAAGTGTGTTCAGTGCAAAGGCTGCTGCTGCGCCCAGAAAAGGGAGGCTCGAAAAGGCGAAAAGTGCCAGCGCTGCATAGATAACAAAACCGGAAAGCGGTACAATCAGCAGGTTAGAAATCCAAAAGAAGTTGGGAAACTGGTGAAAGTAGTACATGGTGAGCGGCATTGTGCCTAATTGCGCTGCCAGCGACACGGAAAACAGCTCCCAGAAGTATTTTGTGATACGGTGTTTGACATTGACCAGCCCGATGAGAAACGGACTGAATGTGACAATGCTTAAAACGGCTGCATAACTTAACTGAAAACCGATGTCGTAGATGTAGTCGCTATTGAAAACGAGCATGATAAAGGCTGACAGAAAAACGGTGTTGTAGATGTGCGAACGTCGGTTGAAAATGATGCCGAAGCCAACGAGTGAAAACATCAGCGCCGATCTGACAACTGATGGCGAAAGTCCGGTGACGAAAGCGTAAGCGAACAAAAACAGAATGATGATGATGTTTTTGATTTTCGTGTGTCGTGTTTTTCCACCCCAAAGCGAAAGCAGAAAAACGAGAATGATATAAATGACGCCCACATGCAGGCCACTGACTGCCAAAATATGTGTCACGCCGGCCGAGGCATAGTCGTTTTGCAGTTCGTCTGAGATGAAATCCTTTTCCCCTAAGGTGAGTGCGGCGAGTACGGCAAATTCTTCTCCGCCGATGCTGTGCTGCTTATAAATGCTGAGCAGCTGTCTGCGGCATTTCTCGGCATAATATTTCAGGTTTTTATCTTGTTGCGTGAGTATTTTGATGTTTCTGGATGCGACGTATGCCGATGCGCAGATGCATTTTCTGCTTAGATATTCGGCGTAGTCAAATGCTTCGGGGTTAAGCTGCCGCTGGGGTTTCTCGAATTTGGCGTGAATAATCAGATGTTGCCCGATTCCCAGATTTTGGAAAGCGGAGTCTTTTTCTAGGTAGATAATCACGCGTTTGTTCAGCGGAATAACGTCGTTTGCATCTGTGTAACGCAGCAGTTCCGCTTCGCACATCCACGATTTTGGTTTTTCTTTAGGTGTCGAATGTATTTTTGCCAGATAGGTGTGCGCTTGGCTGTAGAGTGTAAAATCTTTCTTCTGATCGCGCCAATGCGCCAGCAGCATGCCTAGAGCGAGCAGGACAGAGAAAGCGCCGGCCCCGAATAACCATCTGAACCGAAAAACAGCATTGGAGTGACGGATGCAAATATCGGCAATGAAGCATGCTATGCCGATAACCGAGAGCATGACGAATGCAAGCAGGCTGAACCCGATGCGGTCGGTAATAAGGATTCCTGCAACAAGCGCTGCCGTCAGGCGAAAGAAGGGCACTTTTTGCAGAAAACGATGCGAGAGCATAGGTTTGTCAGTCTTTCTTCAGATTGGCAATGGTCTGTTGCGGATTTTCCGATTTGAACACATAGTTGCCGGCAACCAGCACATCGGCGCCGCGTTCGTATAGTTTGGGCGCAGTGATGTTGTTCACGCCTCCGTCTACTTCAATAATGGCGTTGGATCCGTTTTTGGCAATCAGTTCTTTCAGTTGGGCCACCTTTTTGTAGGTGTTTTCAATGAACTTTTGTCCGCCGAAACCTGGATTTACTGACATCAGCAGCACCATGTCCACGTCGCATACGATGTCTTCGAGCAACGATACGGGAGTGTGCGGGTTCAGTGTTACGGCGGCTTTCATGCCTTCGCCCTTTATTTGCTGTATGGTGCGATGAAGGTGAGGACAGGCTTCGTAGTGCACATTGAGCATGTACGGATTCAGGGCGGCAAACTCTTTGATGAATTTCTGCGGTTCCACTATCATCAGATGGATGTCGAGCGGCTTTTTCGCATATTTTTTTACGGCTTCGAGCACCGGGAATCCGAATGATATGTTCGGAACGAAAACACCGTCCATAATGTCAAGGTGAATCCAGTCAGCATCGCTGTTGTTCAGCATTTCTATTTCGGCCTGCAGACGCGAGAAATCTGCAGAAAGCAATGATGGCGCAACCATTTTTTTCATACAAGAGAAAATTTTAAGCTATAATCGTTGCAAAAATAATGTCTTTTCGTGCTAATTCAAAATAAAATCAACACAGACATTGCTGTCAGTTTGTTTTTCTGCATAATATGCAGCTGCAAATTTTTTCAGGAAATCGAGCGTTTCTTGTTTTGGTTGCAGTTTGGTTGTGTCTTGTGGTTCGCATTCCGTAACGGAAATCGGTGATGATAAAAAAGGCATAGAGAATTTCTTCATAGGCAAATGTAAAATATGTTACACACATAAAACGAAGCCGTGTTCGTTTTATTGTCTGCTGTAGCCTTTTTTTGTTAAAAAAAATAAAATCAGGAGTTCAGTTCTTCTTTTCGGCGGAGAATAAAGTTGTTTCCAAGGTAAACTTTTCGTACGCGTTCGTTGTTCGCCAGTTCTTCGGCGGTGCCTTGAAACAGGATTTTACCTTCGACAAGGATGTATGCACGGTCGGTGATGGCCAGCGTTTCGTCCACATTGTGGTCGGTGATGAGGATGCCGATGTTTTTGTCTTTCAATTTCCATACAATGTCTTGAATGTCTTGTACGGCAATGGGGTCCACGCCAGCAAAAGGCTCGTCGAGCATGATGAAGTTCGGTTCGATGGCAAGGCAGCGTGCTATTTCGGTACGGCGTCGTTCGCCTCCAGAAAGACGGTCGCCATAGTTTTTACGCACATGTTCAAGGTTGAATTCCTTGATGAGGGTTTCCAGCTTCTCTTTCTGGTAACTTTTGGAAAACTTAGTCATTTCGAGTACCGAGCGTATGTTGTCTTCTACAGTCATTTTGCGGAAAACTGACGCTTCTTGCGCCAGATATCCGATACCGTTCTGCGCCCGTTTGTAAACGGGATATTGTGTGATGTCGGTGTCGTTGAGGAAAATGCGTCCTTCGTTTGGCGTGATGAGTCCGGTTGTCATGTAGAAAGTGGTGGTTTTGCCTGCGCCGTTAGGTCCCAACAGACCTACAATCTCGCCTTGGTTCACTTCTATCGAGACATGGTTCACAACCGTTCTTTGTTTGTATTTCTTGACAAGGTTGTCTGTACGAAGCACTAATCCTTTGTTTTCCATTCGGAGAAATTTTATTAATGGTGCAAAGATAACATTTTTTGCGTTTTCCGTCAAAACTTTCGCTCGCTGTCGTGAGTAAAGCGCGCTTTTCGCTCTGTTTCTGACAGAAAATCCCGAATGGCTGTGAGCGTTTCTATGGGAGAATGCTCGAACGAAAAATTATCGGTGAACGGGAATTCTGGATAGGATGCCGTGAAAAAATCCTTCAAACTTTTTTCGTCTGTATAATGTGTAGACTGTGCCAGGTGCCTCAAGAACTGAAAAATTCTCAATCCGTCGCATTTTTGATGAAACATTTTGCGAAATTGTTCCGCCGTTGCTGCGTTCTGTCGGCTTTGACCCCACACGTTCTCGTTTGCGTCTGCTTGGATGAAATCAAGCAGTTCGTTGTGAATGTCGTGCTGGTAAATGTCGTCAATTATTTTGTAGGTATCGCTCACTTTGTCGAAAAACGAAGGGTGGAATATAGGGTGACAGCTTGCTGTTTCACCCACCGTTTGTCCGGTGCCGAACGGCACACGGTGCGAAATGCGTGCCGAAGGATACACCGTTTCTTCATTATATAATAGTATGTTGCCGTGTTTCGCTATTTTCTGCAGAAAATAGAAATCTTCGCCGGCTTGTTGCGCTCCGAAGTTGCCGAGCGTACGGCAAGTGGATGTGCGGCAGGCGATGGCCGAACCGAATGCGGTGAATGCAAACGGACTCTTGATGCGGAGCATGTTTAGCATAAAAGTGCGCATGTATATCTCGTATCGCAGTATGTTGCGGTCGGTGCGTGCATTGCCGGTCAGGCAATGATAGTAGGGCGGATTGATGGCTGATAGTTTGGGTGCGCTTTCCAGTTTTTCGACAATGGCAGAAATGTAATGCTCAGAAAAGTGGCAGTCGGCGTCCATGCTCACAAAGATGTCGTTGTCTTGTGCGTTATGCAGAATCTGGTCTAGAATGGTCTGCCGTGCTATGCCCACGCCCGATTTCTTCTTGCTCTGCCAGCCGTTGCCTGGGGTGCTTCTGTCGATGGCGGTCACGCTTTGTTCGCCTTCTAAAAATTTCAGCGTTTCGGCATTCCGTCGGCAGAGTTCGGCGTGGTCGGGGTCGTTGTGCCACCAGTCGGGCTGGTTCACGCACACATAGGTGTGTATATCTCCGGCATAGTCTTGCCTTTTGATGCACTGCAGCGTGTGTGGCAAAAACTGGTTTTCGTCCATCGCCGGGATGCCAATGTAAACTGTAGGTGGCATTTTTTGTGGTTTTTGCAAAAATACCATTATCTTTGAAAAATTTCAACCGAAAAACATTCTTTTATGCGAATCGCTTTGCTGGTGGTGGGCAAAACCACTAAAAAATATATAGAAGAAGCTACGGCAGAGTATCTTGGCCGCCTGAAATATTACAATGTGGATTTCGAACTGATGGTGATACCCGAACTGAAGGACACCAAAAATATTCCTGTGGTAGTGCAGAAACAGAAAGAAGGGGAGGCGATATTAAAAAAGATGCAGACTGGCGACAATGTCATTCTGCTCGACGAGAAAGGCAAGGAATTCAATTCGGTGGATTTTTCCGCATTCTTGAGCAAGGAAATTGACAAGTCGAAACGCATCGTGTTTGTCATTGGCGGACCGTTCGGGTTCTCGCCCGATGTTTATGCCCGTGCCAACAGCAAGATTTCACTGTCGAAAATGACTTTCTCACATCAATTGATTCGGGCGGTGTTTGCCGAACAGCTCTACCGTGCGTTCACCATAATGAAAGGCGAGAGCTATCACCATGAATAATTGACAATTCAATTGTCATGTATTATGTATTTATGTATGATGTATAAATCAGAAACAAGAAACAAGAAAATTAAGAATTAAGAACCGAAGGTCATCGACCGTAGGGAGATAATTTTGAATTGATTTTCAAATTCTCAAATCTTCAAATCAGAAATAACATTCATTGACCGAAGGGAAATAAACAACGTTCATCGAACGCAGTGAGATAAATCAAAAACAAGATACCAGAAACAAGAAAAAAAGAGATGCCATTTCGCAATGACACCTCTTTTCGTTTCTCTTTACAGAAAAGAATCAGTAAGTGATGATTGGCTCGAGTTCTTTTGCTTGTGCAATCATTTTTTCCAATTCTGCCACAGAAGGAACTCTGTTGCAAAGGTTCTTTTCTTTGTTCACTTCTTCCATTTTAGGTTGCAGGTTTGCAGCAACGCGGTTGCGGAATTCTTTTACGGTGTCAACACCAGCTGCTTCCAGCAGTTCTGCGAATTGTCCTGCGATGCCGTTGATGCGGAACAAGTCTGCATGGTTGGTCCATTTCAGGATAAGTTTTTCGCTGATGCCTGTTTCTTCAGCCAATTTTGTGCGACCAGATTTTTTGGCGCATTTTTCCAAAAGGTCTTCTGTTGTTTTGATGCCTGCTGCGATGAGTTTTTCTGCGTAAGCGGCGCCTACTCCTTCGATTTGATCAATTTTATAAGCCATAATAGATTTTAAGATTAAGTTCTGCCTACTCTGATTAGGATTTTCGGCTTGCTCCTTCATTTTGTAAATGTAAGGATATTTTTTCAAAAATGACAACGAAATCTGGAAAAAAATATTTTGTCATGCAAACTCATCCTTTTTTTTCTTGCATTTCTAGGAAACAACATTTCACTTTAGGTAAATGACAAAACAAACGTTTGAATTTGAATAATTGAATAATTGTTTATTCTTTGAAAAATGCTGTGCCGTTCATTTCGGCGATGAGTTTGCCTGTTTTGTTGTGCATTGACACTTTGTAAAGGCCAATTTTGCGGGTGCGCGATATTTCGGTGGCTTCGGCAGTCACTTCGTCGCCTATGGAGCAGGGACGTATGTATGAGATGCTGGCGTTGAGCGACACGGCCGATGTGCCGTGGCTGTTGGCGGCTACGGAGAAGGTCAAGTCGCCCAGCGTGAAAAGTGCGCCTCCCATCACGGTGTTGTTGCCGTTGAGGTGCTTTTCGCTGATGGGCATTGTGCATTTGGCGTATCCCTCGCCAATCTCTGCTATCTGGATGTCGCTTTGTGTGGCAAAACGGTCATTGGCAAACAGTTTTCGTATCTTGTCGTACATAATTGAGTCTAAAGTTAAAAGTCAAAAGCAATTGTTGAGCTTCGGACACCGAATTTAGAACGTTGAGCTTGTCGAAACGTCGAGGACCATTTCGACTACGTTCGATGAACGTTGTGTCTGAGTTTGAAAATTTGAAGATTTATTTCCCTTCGGTCAATGATTATTTCGCTTCGCTCAATGATTGTTAATTGTTAATTGACAATTTCCAATTGTCGTGTATTATGTATTTATGTTATGATGTATCTCGTAAGTTAAAAATCAAAAGTCAAAGTTGGCGTCAAAGTCTGCGTCTGCGTCATATCATTGTTCATTGTTAATTATTTGTGTCTGCGTCTGCGTCAAAGTCGTCTCGTTAGTCTAGTTTCAGCACTTCGAGGAACGCTTTTTGCGGCACTTCTACCGTACCGATTTGTTTCATGCGCTTTTTGCCTCGTTTCTGCTTCTCGAGCAGTTTTCGTTTACGCGAGATGTCTCCGCCGTAACATTTTGCCGTAACATCTTTTCTTACGGCTTTGATGGTTTCGCGGGCGATGATTTTCGCTCCGATGGCGGCTTGTATAGCCACTTCGAACTGCTGGCGCGGGATGAGTTCTTTCAATTTTTCGCACATGCGTTTGCCTAGCGTGTAGGCATTGTCGATGTGGGTGAGGGTAGAGAGAGCGTCCACGGGTTCGCCGTTCAGCAGAATGTCCAGTTTTATCAGTTTCGACTCGCGGAATCCGTGCGGGTGATAGTCGAACGAAGCGTATCCTTTCGAGATGCTTTTCAGCCGGTCATAGAAGTCGAACACGATTTCGCCGAGCGGCATGTCATAAATCAGTTCGATGCGGTTGCCCGAAATGTATTCCTGTTTCACCAGTTCGCCGCGTTTGCCGAGGCACAACTGCATGATAGGGCCGATAAAATTGCTTTGTGTGATGACCGAGGCGCGTATGTAGGGCTCTTCGATTTTGTCAATCAGCGTCACATCAGGCATTCCTGACGGGTTGTGAATTTCTATCATTTCGCCCTTCTTGGTGTAGATTTTGTATTGCACATTAGGCACAGTGGTAATCACATTCATGTTGAACTCGCGGTCGAGTCGCTCTTGTATGATTTCCATGTGCAGCATGCCGAGGAATCCGCATCTGAAACCGAATCCTAATGCGAGCGACGATTCGGCCTGGAAGGTGAGCGATGCGTCGTTCAGCTGCAGTTTTTCCATCGAAGCGCGCAAGTCTTCAAAGTCTTCCGTCTCGATGGGGTAGACACCGGCAAACACCATGGGTTTCACTTCTTCAAAACCATCTATCGCTTTATCGCATGGGCGTGCCACATGTGTGATGGTATCGCCCACTTTCACCTCGCTGGAGGTCTTGATGCCCGAAATGATATAGCCCACATTGCCGGCGCTCAGTTCTTTGCGCGGCGACATGTCCAAACGCAGAATGCCTATTTCGTCGGCTTCGTATTCTTTGCCTGTGGCCACGAATTTCACAAGGTCTTTGCTCTTGATGGTGCCGTTGATAATTTTGAAATAGGCGATGATGCCCCTGAAAGGGTTGAACACCGAGTCGAAAATCAAGCATTGCAGCGGCGCTTCGGGGTCGCCTACTGGCGGTTTGATGCGGTGTACGATGGCACGTAGTATTTCGTCCACGCCTTGGCCTGTTTTTCCGCTGGCGCGAATAATGTCAGAAGGGTCGCAGCCGAGCAGGTCCACGATTTGGTCTTCCACCTCTTCGGGCATGGCGTTAGGCAAGTCTATCTTGTTGATAATCGGGATGATTTCCAAATCGTGCTCAATGGCCATGTACAGGTTTGAAATGGTCTGCGCCTGAATGCCTTGTGCGGCATCCACAATGAGCAAGGCGCCTTCGCAGGCGGCGATGGAGCGTGACACCTCGTATGAGAAGTCCACATGTCCCGGAGTGTCAATCAGGTTGAGTGTATATTTCTCGCCGTCGAGGGTGTAGTCCATTTGTATCGCATGGCTTTTGATGGTGATGCCGCGTTCGCGTTCCAGTTCCATGTCGTCAAGCACTTGCGCTTGCAGCTCTTTTCCCTCAACAGTCTTTGTAATTTCCAGCAGACGGTCGGCCAACGTGCTTTTGCCGTGGTCGATGTGCGCTATGATGCAAAAATTTCGTATATTTTTCATGCTTGCAAAAATAATAAAAAGAAACAAGAGAATCATGAGTTTCGAAATCTGATTTTAGATAAATCTGAAATAAAATTTAAACGACTTCTGATTTTCGATGAAAATCAGTACCTTTGCAGTGTTGAACAGATAAGAATATGAGAAATATAATTGCGGCGTTGTTGTGCCTTCTTTCGGCAGTGGTTTCGGCGCAGACCGAGAAATATCAGATGCGTGCGGTATGGATTGCTTCGGTGGCTAATGTCGATTGGCCGTCCAAATCCAATCTCTCTGTGACGGAGCAGCAGAATGAGATGATAGGGATGCTCGACCGATTCAAAGAGTTGAATATCAATGCGGTGGTATTTCAGATACGCCCGGCATCCGACGCTCTTTTCGTTTCTTCGTACGAACCTTGGTCGCTTTGGCTCAATGGCAGCGGCGTGGCTCCCTCACCGTTTTACGACCCGTTGCAGTTTGTCATTCAGGAGGCGCATGCCCGCTGCATAGAAGTGCATGTGTGGCTCAACCCTTATCGTGTTTCGCTCGACGACACCACGATGCTGTGCAAGGAACATCCGCTTTTCGAGCATCGCGACTTGATAAAAAAATACGGCAATCGCTATTTCTTCGACCCCGGACGTGATGAAACGCGTGCCTATCTCAATAAGATTGTGGCCGATGTGGTGATGCGCTACGATGTAGATGCCGTTCATTTCGATGATTATTTCTATCCCTACAAAGTAGGAAAATTGGAATTTCCGGATGAGGATACCTATTTGGCTAATCCGCGTGGGTTCGCTCCCGATAAGCGCGACGACTGGCGGCGGAACAATGTGAACTTGATTATATCCGAACTGCAGCAAACCATAAAGGGAATAAAGCCTTGGGTCGATTTCGGTATTAGCCCCTTTGGCGTGTGGCGCAATTTCCGCACCGATCCTCGTGGTTCGAAGACTACGGCTGGCACTACGAATTATGACGACCTTTATGCCGATATACGCTTGTGGCTCGAAAGTGGCATGATAGACTATGTAGTGCCGCAACTCTATTGGGAGATAGGCAAAGAGGTGGCCGACTACAAGGAATTGATAGACTGGTGGTGCCATAATTCGTTCGGACGCAACTTGTATATCGGACTTTTTGCTTCCGGACTGAAAAATCAGAAAGGGCCGGCATGGAACAAAGGGAACGAGTTGGCGCGACAGATGACGCTTAATAAGAAGTATCCTCAGCAGGAAGGCGTTTTCCTGTACAGTGCGCGTCCGTTGCTGAAAAATCCGCTAGGAATATGCGACACGCTGCGCAATAACTATTTCCGCTATCCGTCGCTTGTGCCACGTCATCATGGCGATATGTCGCTCAACTTGTTGCGTCCGCAGAATGTAAGGGTGCTCAGCGGCGAGAACGAGAAACGCCTGGTGTGGGACGAAACGCCTGCTTCGGGAGGCGAAAAAGTGGCTTATTATGTGATTTATGCCTTCAAACGCAATGAAAAAACGAATTATAACACATCTCGCAATATAATAGGAAAGTCGGCTGTGCCGTATTTCGATTTGCCTGACGAATACAAGTCGGGCAAACATGTTTTTGCGGTGACATCGGTCAATCGCTATCGTTGCGAGAGTGCGCCGTCGTTGGCGGAATAAAGTTGTGAGTTGAGTTTACATTTTGTATATTTGCGATAAAACAAATTTTATTATGAAAAAGATACTGTTTGTATTTTGCTCTATTTTTTCGGTGATGATAATGTCGGCGCAGTCCGATAAAATGTCGGCTTACGCAAAAATGCTGACACTTTCTTCAGGAGAAAATCGTCTTTTGCAGTCGCAGCCTCAAAAAGTTACGGCGTTTGTGTTTACCAAAACGGCGAATGTCGATGCCGATTCGTTGGCACGGCTCTACGATGCCCGCATGTTTCTTGTTGTCGATTCCACAATGTTCACCGCCAGCATTCCGGTCAACCGTCTTTCTGATTTTTCGGCTGACGAACTGGTAGAGTATATTGAAGTGGGAACACCTGTCAGACGGCAGGTGGCTAACGCACGCAATTACGGCGGTGTGAACCAAGTGCAGAGCGGTGCTGAAGGACTGCCTTACGGTTTTACGGGAGATGGCGTTATTGTCGGCGTGGTCGATTTGGGATTCCAGTATGACCATATCGCATTTTACGATCCGGCAAGCAACTATCAGACTTTGCGTGTGAAGCAAGTGCTGGATATGGCAAAAGGTTGGGTTTACGAAACGCAGACAGAAATAGAAGAGGCAGGGAAAGATGTTGCTTTTAGCGAAGGACATGGAACGCATGTGGCGAATATCGCTGCAGGCTCTTTTGCAGAGAGCGGTTCCGACTATCGTGGTGTGGCTCCGGGTGCAGATATATTGCTGGCTTCGATAGGGGAGAACGGCAATGTGGGGGACATTGCGAATTCTGTGCTGTGGATGTTCAATTATGCGGCATCGGTAAACAAACCGATTGTTGTGAATTTGAGTCTGGGTACAGAAAGCGGACCTCACGACGGACTTTCGACTTTTGATGTGAAGGTGGGCGAAAAACTTGGCAAAGGCGCATTGATGGTAGGTGCGGCAGGAAACTACGGCGCAGCGCCTCTTTATTTCGAAACTGAGCTTGCAGCTACAGGCGTTTCGCGCAGTTATCTGCAATCTTCAAAACTGTCAACTGCTGTCAATGAATTTCTCGATATTTGGGGTGATGAACTTCAGAATTATACCGTTTCTATTTGTTTTGCCGATGCTACCAATGGCGATATCAAGTATGAACGGGAAGTTACGTCAGATAATACTTACACGCAATTCACTCTGTATGGTGGCGGCAAAATAAAAGTGACTTCGTCTGTCGGCAAATATAATTATAAGAAAGAGACCTATTTGGCTCTTGAAGATTTCTATGTGAAATCGGGTTATAAATTCGGTGTGAAAATTACGGCAGCCGATGCGGGTACTATCCGTATTTGGGGTAGCGGAAATAATACAGTCTGGGAAAATGTCACATCTACTTCGGGTACGGTGTGCGAACTCGGCGGAACGGGCGAGAAAGTGATAACAGTAGGCGCTTTCACATCCACGGTGAACTCTTATTCAAGAGGGAAAGTGTTGGGCGATATTTGCTCGTTCTCGGGCAAAGGTCCTACAGCTGACGGACGCATGAAACCTACCGTAACGGCTCCCGGCGATGTGCTTGTGTCGGCAGTGCCGAGCGATGCTGTCAGTGTGAGCGGAAAACGGACGATAGTGCATGACGGAAAGTCATACGCTTTCGGCTACATGTCCGGCACTTCCATGGCAACGCCTTTTGTGTCGGGTATCGTGGCTTTGTGGTTGCAAGCCAATCCTGCATTGACGCCAGAGCAGGTGATGAATGTAATAGCAGAAACCTCAGACTTGGACGATTTCACAGGACAGACGTCCAGCAACACTTGGGGCTATGGCAAAATCAATGCGATGGCTGGTTTGAAAAAGATATTGTCAACTACGCCAACCGAACAGATACAGGTGGATGAGAAACGAGTGCTCATCAATGCCACTGAGCAGGAGTGCAGTTTGCTGTTCCTTAACGATGAGCAGGATGTGACGGTGTCAATTTTCAATGTGCAGGGTGCCGAGCTTTATCGTGCGCAGTATGCCGAACTTTCGCGTGCCGACGAATTGAAAATACCCGTGAGCGATTTTGCGAGCGGCGTGTATGTGTTGCGTGTTGATTCCGGCAAGACTCACCAGACGCTTAAATTCTTGAAATAAGATTTTTTATAGACTGCCGAAACCGCAGGTCTGACAGAATGCCTCCGTAGCTTGATGTTTTCTGAAACCATCGAGCATACGGACGGTTTTATCTGTTTGCATAATTTCTTCAATGCTTTGTTTAAAGATGTTCCCTAATGCAAGGTTTGCGTTGGCATCAAGGCAGCATGGCACGACTGTGCCGTCGGAAAGAATGGCGATATGGTCGCGCAAAGCGTAGCACTTTTTGTGCGTTTCGTGTATGCCGTTTTCAAAATCGGGCCATATGAATCGGCGGTCGTTTTGCAGAAATATGTTGGGTGCCAGCGTTATGCCGTTGCCTCTTGTTTTTTCTTCGCTTATTCTTCCTTCTAAATGCAGTTCTTTCTGCAGTATGCTCAGACATTTTTTGTTGAATTCAGCTGTGTCATTCTGTAAATTCCATAAGCGGAAACAAATGTAGGTGTGTGCCGACAGTTCTTTTGTGATGCCGATAATGGCGCGTAGCTTTTCTTCGCTGCAATGCAGATTCTCTTCCCAGTCGTGCAATGAGATGTTTATCTGCCTGATGTTGTTGCGGTTTAGCGTTTCATGCTGTTGCGCTATCAGACTGCCGTTGGTGGTTAGGTTCACAGCCAGCCCTTTTGCTTCGGCAATGCGCAGTATGTCGTCCAAGTAAGGATGGAGCAGCGGTTCGCCCAATACATGCAGGTAAATGTGCTTGGTGTGCGATTTTATTCGTTCTGTGATTTCCTTGAATTCGTCAATTGTCATAAATCGTTTTGCCCGTTCGCTTTTGCAGCAGAATGAGCAATTGAAATTGCAGACATTTGATATTTCAATGTATATTTTTTTGAACATTTAAAACCACTTCTTAAAATGGATAACCAGAGCTGCTGGTGTTGAACTCTTCTTCGTTCCCTTCAATCAAAGCTCCTTTTTGTCCAGTTGTAGTCGTCGTTTCTTTGTAGTTCAACTTGTTGAATTCGAGCGCGCTGCCTTCGTTGAGGTTGGCGAATTTCGCATTTTCGCTGATGAATCTCAGTCGAACATCGCCCACGGCGCCGCTACGGTGTTTTGCTACGATTATCTCGGCGATGCCTCGAAGAGAATTTCCGTTGGCGTCTTCGTATATCTTGTAATACTCAGGACGGTGGATGAAGCAAACGATGTCGGCGTCCTGCTCGATGGCTCCCGATTCACGCAAGTCGGCCAACTGTGGTCTTTTGTCGTTGCCGGCACGGGTTTCTACACCACGGTTCAGCTGCGAAAGGGCGATGATAGGGATGTTGAGCTCTTTCGCCATACCTTTCAGCGAACGCGAAATGGTGCTTATCTCTTGCTCGCGGCTTCCGATTGACATGCCGTTGGCGTTCATCAGCTGCAAGTAGTCGATGATGATGCATTCCACTCCATGTTCGCGTACCAGTCGTCGCGCTTTGGTTCGGAATTCGAAAACCGACAAACTGGGTGTGTCGTCAATATAAATAGGTACATCGTCTATTTCGTTCACTTTTTGGGTGAGAATGTTCCATTCTTCGTCGGTCATTTTTCCGCTTTTGATTTTGTCACCCGAAATGCCGGTTACGTTCATCAGCAGACGATTGACAAGTTGCACGTTCGACATCTCGAGTGAGAATACAGCCACAGGTTTCTCGTTGTCCACCGCCATGTTCTTTGCCATGGAGAGCACAAAAGCAGTTTTTCCCATTGCCGGTCGTGCAGCTATAATGACGAGGTCGGAGCGTTGCCAGCCCGATGTCATAGCGTCGAGTTCTGAAAAGCCTGTAGGAATACCGCTCAGTCCATCCTTGGCTTTTCTTGCTTGCTCTATTTGATTCAGCGCGTCACGTAGCACTGATGAGATGGGCACGGAGTCTTTTTTCTGGTTTTTCTGCGAAATCTCAAAAATTCCGGCTTCGGCTTCCTGCATCAAATTCTCAATGTCTGTTTTGTCGTCAAAGGCGTCTCGCTCAATGCTGGTCGAAACTCTTATCAGTTCGCGTGCCAGGAATTTTTGCGCCAATATTCGGGCGTGATACTCGATGTGCGCCGCCGACGATACTTTTGAAGTCAGGGTAGTGATGTAAGGCAGACCGCCAACTTCTTCCAGAAAACCGAGTTTCGCCAGTTCCTCTTTGACGGTGAGCATGTCGATGGGCTGTTGCCGCATTGCGAGGTTTTGCACGGCTTGGAAGATTCGCTGGTGTTCAATTTTATAAAAGCTTTCAGGACGCAAAATCTCTGATATGACAGCGTAGGAGTCCTTCTCGAGCATCAAGGCGCCTAGCACAGCTTCTTCCAATTCGATGGCTTGTGGCGGAAGTTTTCCAGCTTCGTTGGGCATTATCTGCACTGGTGCGTCCTGCTTCTTTTGTCGTGTGTTTTTCGTTGCGGTTGGCATCTCAATTTTCTGTTATTAATTTTCGAGTTCAAAGGTATGATTCTTGAACGACATAATGGGGAAAATCGGGATGGAGATATGAACAAGTTATGATGTGTTGTTGTTGAAAACAAAAAAGAAGAGAAACGCGTTTCTCTTCTTTTGAGCCTCTTGTCGGATTCGAACCAACGACCCCGAGATTACAAATCACGTGCTCTGGCCAACTGAGCTAAAGAGGCAAATGGGCAAGCGAACTACATCGCACCGCTACGACTAACTACCTTTGCTGACTTCCGCCCCTGGAGGATTCGAAAGGAGCTGGTCGTGTAGGACTTACCCGACTGCAAAAGTACATAAAATATTGGGATAGAAAAAGAAAAAATGATGTTTTTTTGTGAAAATAAATCTAAAAAGCTGATTGATAGAAAGAAAAAAAGTATTTTTGTGAAAAAAACAGAAGAAAATGCTTTTAAACAGAAATGTAACCAGGATGGCAATGACGCAAGCTGTGAGTCTGGGCGTATATTTGGCAGTGAAGTTTTATCTTTCGTTATCGCCCTATACATCCTTTATAGCTTTGCTGATGACTGTTTTTGTGCCGCTTTTTGTGCTTGTGTTGCAAAAACGTGCGTGTACGGTAGTTGAAGAAGATACGCGTATAACCTATTGGTTCGCGTTTCGTTATGGCGTGACTCTGTTTTTTTATGCTACAGTGCTGTTGGCATTCAGTCAGTTTGTGTACTTCAAGTATATAAATCCTTCCTATTTGCAGGGAGTTTATGCCGAAACTATGACTGTGCTGGAACCGTATGTAACGCCCGAAATGATGGCAGAATTGAAGGCGAACGGCGGTTTTTCGGCAATGCAGATGATGTTTTCTAGTCTGGCGCTGAATTCTTTTTGTGGCGTGCTGATATCTTTGTTTACCTCTGCAGTCATGATGGCTGGCAGACGCTGACGACGTTATGGTTGTCGCATAGCTTTTCGGATAGCCTCAATGGTTTTTTTGTTTACGCGTTTTCGTTCTTTGTCGAAAAACCAACCCCATTTGTTAAAATAGCGTATCATGTTGACGATGTGCACCATTGTCATTCTGAAGCTTCGGTAAGATGCGGCTTGGTGGCAATGTACAACGGTGGCTATAGGCACAAACATGGTGCGGTAGTGCTGGTGCATCCGGCGTGTGATGTCTATATCTTCGGGGTACATGAAAAAACGTTCGTCGAACAACCCTGTCTTTTCGAAACATTTGGTGCGGAAAAGCATGAAACTTCCTTGGTGATAAGGAATATCGGCTTCTGATTGGTGATCGAAGAATTTGAGCAGGTAGCGTTCGTCGTTTTTTCTGGATATATATGCCGGCATAAAGCGTCTGAAAATCAAATCGGCAGGCGAGGGAAGCAGTCGGCATGTGTACTGTGCTTTCCCGTCGGGATAGACAATGTTCGGCTGCACTTGCGCTACATCTTGTCGGCGGTTCATGTATTCGGTCAGTTGCTCAATGACGGTATCGCCAAAAGTCACGTCACTGTTCATTACCAGATGATAATCAGCATTTTCGGCGATAGATTTGCGAATGGCAATGTTGTGCCCGGCGCCATATCCGCGGTTTTCGCAGGCTATGTATGTCACATTTTCGTATTGCGTGCAAAGTATCTCGATGCGTTTTTCGCGGGAGTTGTCAATGATGTATATCCGATTGACGCGGTTGCTATTCAACGTTTCGATACAACGGGTCAGTTCTGCTGATGCTGTCTTGTATGTCACAATGGAAACATTCGTCATGCCTTGAAACATTTAGCGATGAGTATTGTGGCTTTCAGTCCGAGAAACGAAACTAGGACGCCGAGTTTGTTTTTGATTCTCACTTGTGGATTTGCCAGACTTTCCAAGCGTAGTTTTATAATGTTTTGCCAACATCTTTTATTGAGATGCTCATCCTGACATTTATGGATGTTGCTTAGCCACAGAATGTTGAAGTTTGCGCTGAGTTTTCGGTCGTTTGCGGCGGAGGTCAACTCGTGGTGATGCCGTTGCATGTAATCGCACAATTGGTCAGTAATGTCAAGCACATCAGATCGTTGAGGTGTGAATGTCTGTATGTAGCTGCCTTCCCTTTTTCTGTAGAAGTAGAGTGTGTCTTTTGTCGCAACTATGCTCTTTGCACGTTCAAATAGCAGGTAAAAGACGGCCAGATCTTCATAAATTCTGTTGGCGGGGAAACGGATGTCGTCAAAAAGCGATTTCATGAACAGTTTTCCCCACATGGCGTTGTTGATGTCTTTTTGATACAAGGCGTTTTCGATGGCTTCTTCTGGAGAATAGATGCAGGTTTGGGCATGCGCTTTTCTTTTGGGTGTGCTGTCCCCGAAGAAAATCTTGTGCCCCACAATGGAGATTTCGGCGTTGTATTTGCAGGCGTTTTCGGTCATGATTTTCAGCAGTTCGGGGTGTGCGATGTCGTCGCTGTCGATGAAAGTTATGAAATCGCCTTCGGCTTTTTCAAGTCCGAAATTTCTAGCTTGCGCCACACCTTCGTTTTGTTTGCTGTACAATCGGAAACGGCTGTCGTTCTCGGTGAAACGCTTGCATATAGATGCCGAGTTGTCGTTGGAACCGTCGTCCACCAGGATGACTTCAAAGTCGCGAAATGTCTGTTGCGAAACGCTTTGCAAGCATTTGGCAATGTAACTTTCTACGTTGTAAAATGGTATGATGACGCTGACTTTGTGCATTTTTTAAGATTTAAATAATTGAGAGAAAATCTGTTCGATTTTCTTTTCTTCGTTTTCCCAGTTCAGTTCCTCTTGTGCTTTTCGGCAGTTGTCGGAATACACCGTCAGCTTTTCTTTGTCTTGCAGCATTCGGTTGATGGTGTCAGCCAGATTCTTTGGTGTGATGTCAGATATGCATTCGCCTACGCCGTAATTTTCTATGATGGGTTTTATTTCTTGCAGCGGACTGGCCAAAATGGGCAGTGAAGCGTTGATGTATTCAAATATTTTGTTGGGCAGGCTCGAGGCATAGTTCTTGTTGGTTGGCTGGTCGATGGAAATGCCGATTGTCGCTTTTCGCGTACGTTCCATCATTTCGTCGAAAGTCAGTCGCCCAGTGAAAAATACTTTGTTTTCCAGATGCAGTCTTTGTGCCTCTTTTATTAGTTTTTCTTTGATGTCGCCGTCACCGGCAATGTACAGTTTGGCGTTGATGTACGGCATGGCTTCCAGCAGATTTTCCAGCCCGCGTTCTACATTGATGGCGCCTTGCCATACGAGTGTATCTTCTTCGGGGAATATCTTAGGCGCGGCTTGTTGAGCTTTGTTCGGAATGTTGCGCACAACAACAGCCGTTGTCCCGTAGGTTTCTTTAAAATAGTTTTTGATTGTGTTGCAGACAGTCACAACACGGTTTACGCGTGGCACACAGCAACGTTCTACCATGATCCACACTTTTCGGGCTGTGGGATTTTCCTTCAGTTCGGGCACTTGTGTAAAATGCTCGTGAGAATCGAATACCAGCGGTTTTCGTTTAAGTTTGCTGACTAAGAAATTCGCAGGAAGTGTATCCAGGTCGTTAGCCCAAAGGGCGTCTTGCCGAGAGAAGAGGAGTTTGAAAAACAAACGGATGTTCAGTTCGGCATAAAACCAGATTTCTTTGTCGAACAGCAGACGCATTCTGCAGAAACGGTAGGGACGCGACATGGACGGGCTGTTTTTCCGCATTCTGCCTATTAAACGGACATCGAACCCTAACTTTTGCAGACTCAGACAAGTTTTGTTCACTCTGTTGTCCGAGAACAAGTCGTTGCTTACAGATACATCTATTTTTTTCATTCTTACAAAAGTAAGCAAAAAATCAGCGTTTTATGATATTTTTCTGCCCGTTTTTGCAAATTTCTGCTTTGAATGCCTCTTTTTTAATTGTAATGCGTTGAAAATCAGAGCTAAATAAATGTTTGAAACTTGCTTTTGTTTATTTTTCGTTATTACAAAAAAAGCACTACCTTTGTAAATTGAAAAAATTAAGAAAATGGATATTTCCGTAGTCGTACCGTTATATAACGAAGAAGAGTCGTTGGCCGAACTTTATGCTTGGATTGCAAAGGTGATGGACGAGCACTCGTTCTCGTATGAGGTGATTTTCGTGAATGACGGGAGCACCGACGGCTCGTGGAACGAGATCATGCGACTGAGTGAAGCCGATTCGAGGGTGAAGGGCATCAAATTCAGACGCAATTATGGCAAGTCGCCGGCTTTGTTCTGCGGCTTCGAAGAGGCGCAAGGCGATGTGGTCATAACAATGGACGCTGATTTGCAGGACAGTCCAGATGAAATTCCTGAACTTTATCGTATGATAAAGGAGGAAGGATATGATTTGGTTTCGGGCTGGAAGCAGAAACGCTACGATCCGCTGTCGAAAACCATCCCGACAAAACTGTTTAACGCTACGGCGCGTGCGGCTTCGGGTATAAATAACCTGCATGATTTCAACTGCGGACTGAAAGCCTATCGCAAGGACGTGGTGAAAAGCATAGAGGTGTATGGCGAAATGCACCGCTATATACCAATTCTTGCCAAGGCGGCAGGATTCTCCAAAATCGGAGAGAAGGTGGTTCATCATCAAGCGCGCAAGTATGGCTCAACAAAGTTTGGACTGAACCGTTTTGTGAATGGCTATCTTGATTTGATTTCCTTATGGTTTATGTCTAAATTCGGAATCAAACCTATGCATTTCTTCGGATTGTTGGGAAGTCTGGTTTTTCTGCTTGGTTTTGTGGCGGTGGTGATGGTGGGAGCTTACAAGCTGTCGGCGCTTCACAAGGGCATTCATGCTCCGTTGGTGACAAATATACCGTATTTCTATCTTGCGCTGACGGCGATGATTATCGGTACGCAGATGTTTTTGACGGGATTGCTGGGCGAAATGATAACACGCAATGCGCCCGAAAGGAATAATTATATAATCGAAAAGAAAGTAAATATAAAAGACTGATTCTATGGAAGTTTTTCTCGAAATACTGAAATTCACAGTCCCGACGCTCATCGCGTTGGCGGTTGTCTATCTCATCATAGCCCGTTTCTTGAAACATGAGGAGGTACGTCAGCATTATTCCATCCGAAAGGCGATGATTCCAACCGTTACGCCTGTTAAACTTACTGCTTACGAGCGTCTGACACTTTTCTTAGAAAGAATGCAGCCCGAATCGTTGCTGCTGCGGACGCAAGAACCTCACATGACCAGCATTGCATTGCAAAGTGCGTTGCTTTCCACTATCCGTCTGGAGTTTGAACACAACATGGCGCAGCAGCTTTATGTGAGCGACGAGGCTTTTGTGTTTGTGAAAAATGCCAAAGAAAGCACGGTGCAGCTGATAAACATGGCTGCTGCACAATGTCAGCCAAATGATGATGCTTCGAAGTTGTCGATGAAAATAATGGAAATGTATTATGCATCGGAAAACACTCCTACAAAATTGGCGATTGATTTTCTGAAAAAAGAAATTAAATCTTTTGTAGGGTGATGAATTTCTTGGAACTGACACAAAAACGATATTCTGTTCGCCGCTTTCAGACGAAAGCTGTAGAACCAGAAAAATTGGAATATGTGATGCAAGCGGTGCGTAATGCGCCTTCGGCATGCAACAGGCAGCCGTGGCTTTTCTATATGGTGAACGATGAAGAAAAACTTGCGTCACTGCATCAGGCTTACGACCGCGAGTGGTTCCGTACAGCTCCGCTTTGCATAGTGGCTTGCGGCAACCATGACGAGTCGTGGCATCGTCAGGCTGACGGAAAGGACGCTTGCGACATCGATGTGGCGATAGCAGTGACACACCTCACTCTGGCGGCGGCAGAACAAGGACTCGGATCATGCTGGATTTGCAATTTCGACACGAAGAAATGTGCAGCGGCATTGCAGCTTCCGGCGAACATGGAACCTGTGGCTCTGATACCGATTGGTTACCCGGATACCGAGCAGCCTGAGAAAAGCAGGAAAGATTTTGGACAAATACTGAATCGTGATTTTTGGAAATAAACAAATTTAAGATAAAATCTAATTTAATAAAAATGAATAACGACCTTCAATTGTTGAATCGAGCAGCGGATAATATTCGTATATTGTCGGTGGCGATGGTAGAAAAAGCAAAATCCGGACATCCGGGAGGAGCAATGGGCGGAGCAGACTTTGTCAATGTTCTGTATTCCGAGTTCTTGAATTATGATCCGAATGATCCTCTATGGATAAACAGAGACCGTTTTTTTATGGATCCGGGCCACATGTCGCCGATGCTTTATGCAGTGCTTTGCATGTCAGGCAAATATTCGTTGGATGATTTGAAGGATTTTCGTCAGTGGGGAAGTGTCACTCCAGGACATCCTGAAGTGGATTTCGCTCGCGGTGTGGAAAACACTTCTGGTCCGTTGGGACAAGGTCATACCATGGCTGTTGGAGCGGCTATCGCAGAACGTTTTCTGGCGGCTCGCTTTGGCGAATGGATGTCGCACAAAATCTATGCATTCATCTCCGATGGCGGTATTCAGGAAGAAATCTCGCAAGGAGCCGGTCGTATTGCTGGAACATTGGGACTTGGCAATCTGATTATGTTTTACGATGCTAACAATGTGCAGCTGTCAACCCGTGTGGATGAAGTGACAAATGAAGATACTGCCAAGAAGTACGAGGCGTGGGGCTGGAAAGTCATTACGATTGAAGGAAACGATGCCGCTCAGATACGCCAAGCGTTGAAAGAGGCGAATGCTCAGAACGAGAAGCCGACGCTTATCATCGGAAGAACATTGATGGGCAAAGGATGTATGGCAGAAGATGGCACTTCTTTTGAAAATAAGGTTTCGACACATGGTCAGCCGATTTCTGCAGCAGGTGCATCTCCTCGTCGCACTATCGAGAATTTGGGCGGAAATCCAGATAATCCTTTTGTCATATTCCCAGAAGTTGAGAAAATGTATGCCGCCCGCAAAAATGAATTGGCGGTAATGGCTGCAAAACGCAAACAAGAACAGGCGCAATGGGAGGCAAAAAATCCTGAATTGGCAAAAAAACTCGCCGAATTTTTCTCAGGGAAAGCTCCAGAAATTGATTATGAGGCAATCGAACAGAAGAAAGACCAGCCGACGCGTGGCGCTTCTTCTGCAATGCTGACTGAATTTGCAAAGAAAATAGACAATATGATTGTCGCGTCAGCCGATTTGTCAAATTCAGATAAGACTGACGGATTTATCAAAGGCGGGAAAAAACCTTTGGTGAAAGGAGATTTCACTGGCGGATTTTTGAATGCCGGCGTTTCGGAGATAACAATGGCAGCCATCATGAATGGTATTGCGCTGCATGGCGGTGTGATTGCCGCTTGCGGTACATTCTTTGTGTTCTCTGATTATATGAAACCGGTGATTCGTATGTCGGCGTTGATGGAATTGCCTGTCAAATATGTGTTCTCGCACGATGCGTTCCGTGTGGGCGAGGACGGTCCAACGCACCAACCTATCGAACAGGAGGCGCAGATGCGTTTGCTGGAGCAGATAAAGAACCATTCGGGTGTGAACAGCACTTTGGTGCTTCGTCCTGCCGATGCTGATGAAACAACGGTGGCATGGAAATTGGCAATGGAGAATACCAAGACTCCTACCGTGCTCATTTTGTCTCGTCAGAATGTGAAATCCATAGTTTCCGAACATCGCTATCAAGATGCATTGCAGGCTGCCAAAGGAGCTTACATCGTGAAGAAAGCCGCAGGTAAACCTGATATTGTGTTGCTGGCTAACGGTTCGGAGGTGGCAACCTTGATGGAAGCGACTCCTCTTTTGGAAGAAAAGGGTTTGAAAGTGCAAGTTGTTTCTGCTCCGTCAGAAGGTTTGTTCTTTAATCAACCGGAATCATATCGCAAGGAAGTGGTGCCTGATGGCGTGCCAGTTTTCGGTTTGACGGCCGGCATCCCATTTGCATTGCAGCGTATGGTAGGCGTCGATGGAAAAGTATTCGGACTCGACCATTTCGGTTATTCCGCTCCATATTCTGTACTTGATGAAAAATTCGGATTCAATGCTAACAATGTGGTGGCACAAGTGATGCAGTATCTGAATAAATAATAAGATGCATTGAAATTTTATAAAGAGAGTTTGACATTTTGTCGAACTCTCTTTTTATAATAAGCGAAAACAACGGAAATGTCTTTTGTAGAAATCCTGTTGATAGCCATAAGTCTGGCGATGGACTGTTTTTCTGTTTCTATCGCAGCGGGCGTTTGCGACAGAAATGCCAAATGGTATTCTGTTGCGCTTATGTCGTTGATGTTCGGGTTGTTTCAGATGGCAATGCCGTATGCAGGTTATTTCGTCGGTTTTTCTTTTATAGATTATATTCAGCGATTCGACCATTGGATAGCCTTTGGCATATTGTCGGCAATAGGGTTGAATATGATTTTTTCGAAGGATGAGGACGGGGATGAGAAAAAGCGTGATTTCTTTTCTCTCCAATCGTTGCTCTTGCTTTCAGTCGCTACTAGTATTGACGCGTTGGCCACAGGCGTTGTCTTTATGTCGGAGAGCCGAGCGAAACTGCATTTTGCTTTTGTAGTTATCGGCATTGTGGCTTCACTATTTTCGACGTGTGGTTATTTTTTAGGTCGATATGCGGGCCGAAAAATTCCGTTCAGATTTGAAATGTTAGGCGGAGTTGTGCTGATTCTTATCGGCGCAAAGATACTGGTGGAACATTTACTGTTCTGATAAGTCATTTTGCGTACAATTCTTCAATCCAATTGCCGATGATGTAAGACAATTCTATGCGGCTTCCGCCGAAACTGTGGTTCGTCTTTATCGAATGGTATTGGAATGTGCCGCAGTCTGATTGGCTTTGCAATCTTTCGGCAAGCGGGCGGTTCATAAATTTTGGCGGCGCCACGGTGTCGTGCTCGGCCGAAACGATCAGTACATGCTGATTCTTCAGGTGGTTGTACGTTTCGTACAGCGATAATGTGTGATAATTGTTTTGTGCATTTTCAAAGACATCGCTGGCTGAAGTGATTTTGAGGCATTGACCTTCTATTTCAATCATGGTGAAAAGCTCTTTTTCCATGCCGTGTTCAAAAGCCGCAGCCAAATCGTAGGGTGCGATGGCGGCAACACCTTTGATGAAAGGGAGGTGCTTTGCTGCATTCAGTACCGTCATGCCTCCCATGCTGTGCCCCACAAGGAAAATGTTGTCGGGGTCTATTCCGTATTGAGAGGTAATGGCAGGATTGTGCGCCCATTTGGCAATTGCTACAGCGTCGTCAATGAGATTTGTAAAGAGATAATGGCCTTCGCTTCCCCATGCGCCTCGATGGTTGATGTGTACCACAACGCAACCCATGCGCATCAAGGCGTATTCCAGGTCGTTGTTGGTGGTGTACCCGGGAAAACCATGGAATACGATGGCTGTGGGATGTGGCGCGTCGTATCGTGAATCGGGTTTCAGCAGATAGCCGTACAAATGGCATCCTCCGCTGATGATATTCATCGGAAGAGCGTCAGGTATTTCGTTGCCGTTTTCATAAGGCAGGTCTGAAAAGGCGTTTCTGCAATTGAGTTTCATTTCGGTAATCGGGTTATTTGATGGGCGAATCTGGTTCTTTTTTCATCATCTCGTAACTCATGCGTGCGATAAACGAGGGGATGAATTTGTTGAGGAATACAGTGAGTTTCCCTTCTACGAAAGTCAGTATCAGCTCGCGTTTGCGGCGTTTGATGGCTTTGCGCATTTTTCTTGCCACTTCTTCTGCGCTCATCATTTTGTTTTCCTTGCGTGGCGTTTCGCCTTGCTGTGAGCCATCGGCCGTGAGAGCCGAGAAACGGACGTTCGATGCGGTGAAACCTGGCGCCACTATGAGCACATGCAGACCATTGCCGATGTTTTCATTGCGTACCGTCTCCAAAAATCCGCGCATGGCGAATTTTGATGACGAATAACCCGTTCTGCCTGGCAGACCGAGGTATCCGGCGATAGACGATACGCCTACTACCGAACCTTTTTCTTTCAGGATGTATGGCAGCGCGTATTTTGTGCAATATACTGTTCCCCAGAAGTTTACATCCATCAGTCGACGCAAAACATCCAATTCTACATCCAAGAAGTTAGCGCGCATTGAGATGCCTGCGTTGTTGATTAGAATGTCAATTTTTCCGAATGCCTGCACAGTTTCTTCTATCAGTCTGCGGCAGTCGTCTTCTTTGCTGACATCCGTCTGTACAGAGATGACTTCTGTGCCGTTGTTTCGCAACTCATTTTCTACTTCTTTGAGTTTCTCAATAGAACGAGCGGCCATTACTATTTTAGACCCTTGGGCGGCAAATTCGCGGGCACATGCCAATCCGATGCCAGACGATGCGCCAGTAATGATGACAACTTTATTTTTCATACTTTGTTTCTTTTTCCTATTTTTACGCAAAATAAATATAAATTCTTGTTAAATTTGCCATTGAATAGAAAAAAATGACATTATGATACAAAGAATCCAGACTCTTTATCTTTTTATAGTCGCAGTTTTGTGCGTACTGATGTTTGTGTTTCCATTTGCAACGATTACTGATGGCAGTGTGATGTACAAATTTATGGCGTGCGGACTACGTGATGCGGCAAGCGGCGCGTATGCAGTCAAATATATGGTGTTACCTGCACTGATTGCTGTTAATTTCTTGGCATCGTTTGTCACAATATTCCTGTTCAAGAAGAGAATGCTGCAATTGCGCATTTCTGTTTTCAATGCCGTATTGTTGGTGTTGCAGTATTTTGTCTTGGGCGGAACTTTCTATCTTGATTTCCTCACCGAAATGCCATTGGATGGTTTCGCAACATCATACGGTTTTTCATTGATTATTCCGTTGGTGAATATTATTCTTACAGTTCTGGCCATTCGTGGCATTGGTGCCGATGAAGCGCTGGTGCGCTCGTTGGACAGGTTGAGATAAAAACGGAGGCGATAATAAAAAAATAAGCGAATCGAGATTCGCTTATTTTTTTATTATTTTTTCTTTTTGCTTTTGCGTGCATCGCGTTGGCGACGGCGTTCTTCTTTGAATTTGTTGCCCGATTTTCCTTTCTTGTCTTTGAAATTCTTGTCGCCGCGGTTTCGTTTTTCCTTGCCTTCGTTTCTGTTAAATTCTCGTTGTGAGTTTTTCCTGGGATTTTCTTCCGAAACGGGTTTTAGCGTAAAACGTTTTTGTTGGGCAAAAGCCGCCATTATTTGTTCAGCCTGCTCTATGTCGATATCAAAAAACGACAGTTTTGGCGTTATTTCTATATCGCCTACATTTATCGATTTGTCATTGGTTGTGTCGTTGATGAGTCCGAGCAGGCGTTTCGGAGTAAATCCGTCGCGGGTTCCTTTGTTTATCTTGAATCGGATGCATTCGTGCCGTCCTCTGCGTTTGCGTTGCTCTGGCTTTTCGCTTTTTGTCTCGATGTTCAGGTCGATGGCGTCCTTGTAATATTCCAGAAAACGGTTGAACTCGATGGACGTGAAGCGTTTGATGAGTTCCTCTCTCGTCATGTTGTTGAGTCGCGAAAGGATTTCGGGCATGAACGGATTGATGTCTTCTTCGTTTACAGTCACATTCTCCATGCGTGTGATGAAGTGCATCAGTTGTTTTTTGCACACTTCTAGTCCGTTAGGGATTTGTTCCTGCTCAAATTTTTTATTTATTATTTTTTCTATTTCTCTAATCTTATGCCGTTCTTTGGTGTGGATGATAGAGATGGAAACGCCAGATTTGTTGGCGCGCCCAGTACGGCCGCTTCGATGTGTATAGACTTCAACATCATCGGGCAGATTGTAGTTGATTACATGCGTTAGGTCGTTCACGTCCAGTCCGCGGGCGGCCACATCGGTAGCTACCAGCAGTTGCAGGTTTTTGATGCGGAATTTCTGCATCACGCTGTCGCGTTGCGGTTGCGACAAATCGCCGTGCAGAGCGTCGGCATTGTAACCGTCGCGCATCAGGTGTTCTGCCACTTCTTTTGTCTCTTGGCGTGTGCGGCAGAATACAATGCCGTATATGTCGGGGTTGAGGTCAACGATGCGCTTCAAAGCGAGGTATCTGTTTTTGGCTTGCACCATATAGAAAATATGCTGCACGTTCTCTGCGCCTGCATTTTTCTTTCCTACGGCAATTTCTTCGTATTCGTTCATGTATTTGCTCACAATGTTGGCGATGCCTTTGGGCATTGTGGCCGAGAAAAGGAATGTTCTGCGGTTTTCTGGTGTTTTCTCAATAATAGTCTGTATGTCTTCCTGAAATCCCATGTTCAGCATCTCGTCGGCTTCGTCGAGCACCAGGAAACGGATGTCTGTCAGCGACACTTTTTTGCGTTTGCAAAGGTCTATCAATCGTCCCGGAGTGGCCACAATAACTTGTGGGGTGACATCCAGTTGGCGCAATTGCTTCACGATGTCTTCGCCGCCATAAACAGGTACGATCTTGAGATTCTGCATGTATTTCGAAAAATTCTTCAAGTCGTTCGAAATTTGTATGCAGAGTTCGCGGGTAGGGGCTAGAATGAGCACTTGCGTCTGTTTCAGTTCTGTGTCGATTTGTTGCAGCACAGGCAGTCCGAATCCTGCAGTTTTCCCTGTTCCGGTTTGCGCCAGTGCCACAAGGTCTTTTCCGCAATTAGCAATGTAGGGGATTGTCTTCTCTTGTATGGGCATGGGATGTTCGAATCCCAATTCCTTGATGGCTTTCAGAATCTCGTCTTTCAGCCCGAAATCTTCAAATGTAGTCATTAGTGATAATTTTCAAAGTTGCAAAGGTACGAAAAATATTGGATGTGAGAAACATAATTCACGAATGGTCCTTTTTTTTAAAAAGATAGAAGGTGTTAAGACTGAAAAATTACAAATAGTTGATATATTTGCAATAGAGAAAGAGATTGTATATGGAAATACAAATAAAAGACAATAAAATATTTGCACCATTAAAGGACAAATGGCTTGTTTTGAAGCCAGAGGAAGAAGTGCGTCAGAAATATATCTGCCGATTAGTGAACAATTATGGATTCGCTATTGAACAGATGACACAAGAACTGCAAGTGAATAATTCTCAGCGCGGGCAAGGAATGGCGCGTGCTGATATTGTTGTTTGGAAGAACGCTGAAGACAAGCAGAACAGCAAAAGTCCTATTATCATTGTTGAATGCAAAGCTGAATCTGTTACTATTCACGAAGAGGATTATTTTCAAGGCTATAACTACGCATCTTGGGCTGGTGCCGACTTCTTTGTTACTACCAACCTAAAGGAGACTAGGATTTTCCGAGTCGTTAAAGGCGAGATTCCAAAAAGATTAGAGGAAATCACGGATATTCCCAATGCTGCTCAAGCAGGCAATCAAAAAGAAATCGACAAACTCTTAAAGCAGACGAAAGCGTTTTCGCGCGATGAGTTTTCGAGGCTACTTTTCAAATGCCACAACATTATCCGCAACAATGATAAACTTTCGCCAGAAGCCGCATTTGATGAAATAAGCAAGATTTTGTTTATGAAGATTAGGCATGAACGCAACAATACAGGTTCGCAAATATTCTCTCTTGAAGAATTCAAACGTCTAAAGAAAGATTACGACATGTACAAATCGGCTTCAGACCCTGATTTCTATCAACGCTTATTTGAGAACACAAAAGCCGATTTTGCTAATGACCATTTGTTCGACGACAATGCCAGAATTGAGATTCGTGAAAACAGTTTTGAGCAGATAGTCAAGGAATTGGAAATATACAACCTTTCCACTACTTCTGACGATGTGAAAGGTATCGCTTTCGAACAATTTCTTGGTAAGACATTCCGCGGTGAACTCGGACAATTTTTTACGCCCCGCACCATTGTGGATTTTATGGTTTCTGTACTTGACCCGCAGGAAGGGGAATATATTTGTGACCCATGTTGTGGAAGTGGTGGTTTCCTGATTCGTGCATTTGAATATGTTCGCGAGAGCATTGAAAAAGATATTGAGAGACAGAAGGATTCTATTAAACAGAAATATTTTGATGACGAATACGAATCACTTCCTGACGAAGATAAAGCCAATGTTGATGTGACGGTAAACACAGCCTTCGACAGATTGAATGCAGAACTTGACATCAATAATGCCAAAGGACGGTTGCGTTCACTTTCTTTTGATTGTATATATGGCACCGATGCCAATCCGCGTATGGCTCGAACGAGTAAAATGAATATGATTATGCACGGTGACGGTCACGGCGGAGTTCACCACCACGATGGATTGCTGAATGTGAACGGTATATTTGAAAATCGTTTTGATGTTATCTTGACTAATCCGCCGTTCGGTGCGAGAGTGGAAAAAGATTTGAAGATTTCCGACGCAGATAAATACACAGACGAAGCCAAGATTGCTGAGTATGTGAAGCGGTATGGTGATGCATACAAAGAAGCATTGAGGCAAGTGAATGACAATGTGGGCAAGTCGTTGTTGAGCCTTTATAAGATTGACAACGGATTGACCGAAGTGCTTTTCATTGAGCGATGCTTGAATTTGTTGAAGCCAGGTGGCAGAATGGGAATTGTTTTGCCAGAAGGTGTTTTGAACAATAGCAATTTGCAAAAAGTGCGGGAGTTTGTGGAAAGCAAAGCGAAAATATTGCTGATTGTTTCTATTCCGCAGGATGTATTTATGGCATCGGGAGCTACGGTAAAGCCAAGTTTGTTGTTTTTCAAGAAGTTTAATGAAGATGAAGCGAGACAATATGCCGAAATTAAACAACAGGCGACAATAGAAGTTGATGCCGTTTACGAAGAAGAATTGAACCAAATAGAAGATAAGTTGTCAAAACGGGGAAAAGATGCTCTGCCAAAAGAAGAAAAAAAGGCTTTGAACGCACGCAAGAAGCAGATTGAAGAGCAGAAACAATCTGAAATAAAGGCAAAAATAAAGGAGCAATTCGATTATGAGATTCCTATTGCTGAAGTACAGAAAGCAGGTATCAGCACCACGGGAGCTAAAATAGAAAACGAGCTTGAACCTTTGGCAAGGGAATTCACACCTTACAGAAAAGAGATGAAACTGTGGGAAGTTTCCGTGAAAGAGACCAAATATGATTTTGGCGACGAAGGAGAGATGTATCGCACTCGGATTGCAGACAACATTGTTTCAGAACCCGAAGTGTTTTACGGACTTAAATAGTAATTCGTTATGTCTGAAAATGTTTATACATATTTGAAGTTCGTAAGATATAGGGAGCTTGAGAATTGGAGCGTCAGCCACATATTGGGAATGAATATGGGGTTCAACGAAATGTATCCGATGATTTCTATAGGAAATGTTATCGAGCGAAGTGCAAATGCTATCAATATTGAAGATGACATTTCTTATAAACAAATCACTCTTAAAACCAATGGTGGCGGTGCTGTATTGCGAGATGTAAAGCAAGGTAAGAGTATCGGGACGAAAAAGCAGTTTGTAGTATCTGCTGGACAGTTCATTATGTCTAAAATAGACGCTAGGAATGGGGCATTTGGAGTTGTCGGAACGGATTTGGATGGTGCTGTAGTTACTGCTGATTTTCCTGTTTTTGATGTCGTTAAAGACAAGGTAACACCAGAATATTTAGCTCTTATATCTTCAACTGCACCATTTGTCAGATTTGCACAAAGTTGTAGCAGAGGAACAACAAATCGGCAAAGAATAGACGTTGGTTTATTCCTATCTCAGAAGATTCCTTTGCCAACCATAGATGAGCAGAGAAAATTAGTGTCGGCTTTCAATAATAAGATTAGTCAATCGGAAGTACTTGAAAAACAAGCTGCGCAAGTGGAACAAGATATAGAAGACTATTTGTTGTCAGAGTTGGGCATTAAACAAAAAGGATACACGCAAGCGGAGCCAGCTGCGACCATAGCAAGCGAGCCGCAAGTTGAATATGTCGTAAGCAATCGGCAATTGGAATACAGGGCAGACACATACCATTGGGGAGATGAGATAAAAAAAGAATACAAATATCTGAAGTTTGTGAGATTCAAGGATGTTGAGAGGTGGGATGTTTCCTTTTTTTCTCAAAAGAATACCATTATCGGTAATTATGACACCATTTCTATGAGTAAATGTATAGATAGTTTTATGCAAGACCAACAAGGAAACACATTGCGAATAGAAACATCTAAGTACCCCGAAACCACATATCAATATATTGGGATGGAAAATATTGAAAAAGAGACTGGTGAACTATTAGAAGAAAGAATCGTAAAGGGCTCGGATATTAAAAGCCAGACTGTTCGTGTGCCGAAAAGTTTCTTTTTGTATGGGAAATTACGTCCATATTTGAATAAGTATTGGTACAATGAATCTGATAGCGAGAACATTGTGTGTTCTTCTGAGTTTTTCGTGTTTTCAATAAAAAACAACATTAATCCATACTATTTCAAGTATTATTTGGCATCAAGTGCTGTACAACAACAAATCACAAACGCTTTTAGAGGAGCAAGAATGCCAAGGATTAATGAAGACACTTTTAAGTCAATAGAAATTCCACTTCCACCAATTGACATTCAAAATTCAATCGTTGAACATATCAACAAGCAAAAAGAGCAAATCAAGCAATTGAGGCAACAAGCGGTGAACTTGAGAAAAGAAGCATTGGTAGAATTTGAAAAAGAGATATTTGAATAATGAACAGCAAAGATTTAGAGACAATAGCGTTACAGATTTGTGAAAGTCGCAAATCTGTAAAAATGACAAAAAGAGAGTTTATTAACGCCTTGGGTTGTGAGAAACGAACTTCTGGGAATGTTGGCTATATCAATAACTGGCTGAGCGCTCATAATTTAATAACAGAACCCGATTATTCAACAGGATATATTGATGATAATACCGAGCTTTGTTTTAAATATGACGTTAAGTCTAAGTCTTTTCAACTGTATCATTTACAAATTGACAAATATAAAAACTTAGAAAATTTTGATGTTGATTTCTATGATACAGAACATTTTTGTTGTTTCATAGGCTTGAATGGCTCTGGGAAAAGTAATGTTTTAGAAGCTATTAGTGCAATATTTTACAGTTTGTATCATATTGCCACATTGACAGATGGTCTTAAAAAGTATCCTTGTGAGTTTTCATATACAATAAAATACATTTTAAATGGTAGTTTTTATGAAATTAGTAATGGGAGACTAAAAGGTGGTAGAAAAGCAACCCTTGAAATGTTACCCAAAAATGTGATAGCATCATATAGCGGTGAGGATACTCGGTTATGGAAAAAATATTATAAACCAATGTATGAAAGGTATTGTAGTCGAATGACAGCAACGCAAGGATTTGCGCCTCCTTCTATGTTTTATATTAGTAAATATGAGTGGGCAATTGCATTGTTGACATTACTGTATTCGGAAGATATTGATGTCGCTGCTTTTATTCATAGTATTTTGGCAACTGACGATTGTGAAATATCATTTGAATATAATGTTTCCAACATAAAGAAATGGGAAGGAACTGCAGATGTTGAAGCTTTAATTGAGAAGTTGAGAGAGAATAATCAATATACAATAGAATCTTTTAGAAATGTAATTAATGATATTAGTTTCATAGATCAACCGAGTACATTGTTTTATTATTTGTATAAGTTGTCAACAGAAAGTGAAAGTCAGGTCATAAAAAAGATTAATATTGTTTTTGCGAACAATGGAACAGTTGAAGATTTAAGCGAGGGCGAAAAAAAGATGATTATAGCAAATACAGTCATTCATGTCCTTTCCACACAAGATAGTTTGTGCTTGTTTGACGAACCTGATTCCCACATACATATAGGACGAAAAGAAGAACTTGGGATATTATTTAATACAGAGAACAGATATAGTATCATAACAACACATTCTCCTGTTTTGTTGGAGCAACTGAAAGATGCAAATATTAAGGCATTGAAAAAAGGACATCTTGAGAGTATGGAGCGGTTACAGCAAATTAGAGAATTGTCATGTGGTTTAATAAATTATTTTAAAGGGACACTGTTGCTAAATTCAAATAATCCATTGATTTTGCTTGAAGGCGTTGGAGATGTTAATTACTTAAAGAGGGCTATAAAATTATTAAGCAGTAATCATGACAAATACACAACAATTTCATGGGATATGTTGTTTATGGGAGGCGCCGGTGAAAATGCGAAACAATATATAGATAAACTTCGTCCAAATATTAACAAAGAAAGAAAAGTAATAGTGGTTTTTGATAGAGATGATTCTGGTGCTGAAGCCATGAAGAAATTAGGGTTTACGGGGAATCGTGAAGATTACAAAACATACAAAGATGGCAATTGGTATTTTCTCATGCTCCCAAAAACAACTGAGCACACAAATACAGATTTTACAATTGAAGATTATTTCTCGTTGGAATACAAAAAGAAAGTTGCAATAACAAAGATAGAGGAATCTGGCGGTTTTTTCAAAAAACTGCCTAAAGATCTTCGACAGAATGTAAAAGATACTTTAGGAAATAGATTGGAAGATTATAATTCATATGATATGGTAGGTTTTTCAGTTCTAATAGATAAAATCATAAGTGTTCTTGATGGTAAAGAAACGGACGTAGAAGAAAAAACAGAGTAAATTATAATATCATTCAAAATGGACGGAACCACAATACAAAAATTCTTTCAACAAGAAGCACTGTCAATGCTTGATGCTTATAAGAATTTTGAAACTCTTATACCTTCACCGAAAGGTGCCGGAGCAGAACACAAAGGTGAAGATGGTAGATTTGTGGAGAATCTTATTCGCAGCTTCCTTTCCAAATATCTACCGAAAGAACTTGAGGTGCTAACAGGTTTTATTGTTCGGCCAGCGGTAAAAGTTGGGAAAAATGACAAAAGTAGAAGAAATGAAAATGACCATCATTCTACTCAATTAGACATTGTAATATATAATAGTGCCCATTATCCAGTATTTTTACGGAGTAATGATACGGTTATTGTACCTCCAGAAGGAGTAATATGCATCATTTCAGTAAAGAAAACCTTAAATCCAAAAGATATAAAGGACGAATTATATGCTCTCAAAGAGGCTTCAAAATTATGCAGAAGTAATAGTTTAAGGGGTCCATATCTGGCATTAGTGTCAATGGATAATAATATAATCAGAAAAAGGCCAGAGACTATTGATTGGATTTTTAAGAATATGAAATCGTTGTACGATGCAGATGATGATTTGGCTTTTGATGATATGATTGGTTACATTGGAGCAGTTAAACATTGGGGCATTTTAAAAAAAAGACCAAATAAAAAGAATCCCAAGGAGGCAAGATATGTGATGTTTAAGCACGATTACAATACAGAAAATCATTTATGGTTACAATTCCTTCTTACTGGCATTTTGAGTGTTTATTACGATAATTCACGAACTAATATTACAAGACCTGGCTTTACTTCATTTCCCAGCGGCAGGAATTATGATAGAGAATTAGGCATAATTACTGCGAAAATCCCAGCAAAAATAACTGATTAATATGACACAAAATAGGATTGAATTGCTTTCTGATGATGGAAAAATAAAGAAATGCTTGTGCGAACTATATAAATGAATAAAAACTTGCAACATGAAAATAAAAGAAATACATATTGAAAACTTTCGTTCTATAAAAAACGAAACAATTGTAATGGATAAGAACTGTCTTATTTTGCTTGGAAAGAACGAGGCAGGAAAAAGTAATGTTCTCAAAGCTATTGCTGCTATTTTCGGACAATATAATTTGACTGTAAAGGATCAGCGAAAGAAAATCAATAATGAAAAGATACTGAATCGACGCATTTATATAACCTTCGAATATGAAGAAAGTGATGTTAAGAAGATCAAAGAGTCTTTGTTGAAAAAGTATGCAACAATTAAAGATATTACGTTCAAGGAAGGTAAAACTCTTAATGACTTTATTCAAGCAGAACTTTCTTGTATTTTCTATGAAGTGATTGTTGCAAATAATGCCAAGCCGGCATTTAATTATCCTAAAGAAAAACAATCAAATGTCATTCCAGAAAAAGACGTGTATCAGAACGGAACAATTGTTTCGTTTCAACCACAAGGAAACAAAATAGACTTAAGGGATTTACTTTTAGTAGAAATACAGAAAATTTACTCTGAGAAACCGTACAAATGTATTTTTTGGCATTATGATAATAATTTGTTGTTACCAGATCAAGTGGCAATAAATCAGTTTACGGCAAATCCATCGCAATATAAATCGTTAGAGAATATATTTATAATGTGTAATAGAGCAAATATTGCACAAGAGTTTAAAGAAGCTCACGAACAAGATGGCGATTATTTCAATCTTTTGGATCAGGTTTCAAAAGAGGTGACAAAAGTATTTCGCAAAATATGGAAAGACTTTAGAAGCACTTCTATTGAATTAACACCAGATGGAGGTAATATATTGATCAAGGTGACAGATAATGCAAAATATTCATTTACAGACAGGAGTGATGGATTCAAAAAGTTTATTAGCATATTACTGAACCTTTCTACACAATCCCGTTCTGACAAAATAGGAGAGCGTGATATTATAATAATTGACGAGCCCGACCAAAGTTTATATCCAACAAGTGCCAAATATTTAAAAGAAGAATTGCTAAAAATAGGCGAAAAATCAAGAGTGATATACGCAACTCATTCTCAATATATGATTGACTCTGATTGCCTGGAACGACATTTAATTGTTGAAAAGAATAATGATGTTACAACAATAAGAAAAGAGACAGGGATAGCTCCATATTCTGATGACGAACTTTTACGTCGTGCTATAGGTAGTAGTATTTTTGAATGTTTGCAGGAAAAGAATATTATTTTCGAAGGATGGTTAGATAAAGAACTGTTCAAAAAGTATATATCAATTACAACGCAAGATGACTTAAAAAATATAGGTAAAACCTTTTTGCATGGCATATCTGGGGCAGAAACTCTTGCTTCTATCTTGATTTTAGCAAATAAAAAATTTATAATTGTTGCTGACTCAGATAAAACATCTTCCGACAAAAGGAAAGATTTTGAAAATAATTATTCTGAATATAAAGATTGCTGGCTTGCATATGGAGATATAGAGAAAAGTATTTCTACATTGGAAGATTTTGTTAATAGTTCAGTAATTAAAAAGGTTATAAATGAAAACGGCTATCCCGACTTTAAATATAACAACAATAAAAATGCAATTGACAATATAGAGTCTATCATAAAAGACAAAGAAGAAAAACAAAAGATAAAGAGGCTTATAATAGAAGCTATCTCAAAAAAAGAAGATATAAACCCGTCTTATGCTAAATTTCTTGAAACTCTAAAAGGAAAGATACAAGTTTTATAATATCAAATATCCAATTATAATTGTTCGTAAATAAACAAACTATAAAAAATAATGAGATAAGATTCAAGAGCATTAGTTTGGTTATGTAGACCGCAAATAAAAAGAACATAGAGGACTATGGAATCGTAAACAACAGAATATAAGGATACAATAAAATCATGAAAACTAACACCCCAACACCAATCAACGAAAATCAATTCGTGTTATACCAACTTCCAGAGGAAGAAGGAGTTATACAAGTGATTATTAAAGACGAATCAATATGGGCAACGCAAAAGGCGATGGCACAACTCTTTGGTGTTGATAAATCGGGGGTTAGTCGTCACATTTCCAATATTTTAAAGGAAGGAGAATTGAATCCAGATACGACTGTTGCAAAAATTGCAACTGTCGTTAATCGAGGTATAAGAGGCGAGGTAGAGGAACGAATTGACTTTTATAATCTTGATATGATTATTTCAGTCGGTTATCGTGTTAATTCAGCAAAAGCAACAAAATTCCGTATTTGGGCTACAGGTGTGCTAAAAGAATACATCCGAAAAGGCTTTGTCCTTGACGATGCACGCCTGAAAAATCTTGGCGGTGGCGGTTACTGGAAGGAACTTATTGAACGCATACGTGACATTCGATCGTCGGAGAAAGTCTTTTTCCGTCAAGTGCTTGATATTTACGCCACAAGTATTGACTACGACCCTCGTGCCGAAATTTCCATCGAGTTTTTCAAACGCGTTCAGAACAAGATTCATTTTGCCGTACACGGACAGACAGCTGCCGAGGTTATTGTAAACCGCGCCAATGCCGAAAAGGAATTTATGGGACTTACCACATTCGAAGGCGACCGACCGCATTTGAAAGATGCCGTTATTGCTAAAAATTATTTGAACGAGAAAGAACTGCGTGCAATGGGACAAATTGTTTCGGGTTATTTGGACTTTGCGGAACGTCAGGCGGAACGCCAACAGACAATGACGATGAAGGATTGGGCAATGCATTTGGATAAGATTCTGACTATGAGCGGTGAAAAATTGCTTGAAGGAGCAGGAAATGTTTCTCACCAGCAAGCCATTGACCATGCCACAAATGAATACAAGAAATACCAACAACGTACACTCAGCCAAGTCGAGAAAGATTTTCTTGACAACATCAAGACATTGCCTATGAAATAGATGGAAAGATTGCACTATTTCCCTGCCAGCGGTGAATCTTTCTTGTAAGGGACACGGCTTGAGGGGACGACACTTGATGCCGGTTTTACGTTACATTCCTGGTCGTCGAAAAAGATGTGCGGATTGAACGCCTTGAGAATCATATCTTTGGGTTGTCCTCCAAGAAAAAAGGCTTCATCCACATTCACACCCCATTTTCTCAGCGTCTTGATGACACGAATGTTAGAGGGGTAGTCGCGTGCAGTCACAATGGCAATTCTGATGAGTTTTCCGCCGCCTTCTATTTTCGATTGTATGTGCGATAGTGTTTTGATGAATTTAGCGAACGGCCCTTCGTTCAGCGGAATGTCTTGTTTCTCGGCTTCGTTGCGCGCAAATTCTTCCAGCCCGGCTGTCTTGTATATGAATTCCGATTCTTCTGAGAATATCACGGCATCGGCATCGAAAGCGATGCGCAAAGTGTTTTCGTCAGGCGTGAAACCCGTCGGCGGCTCGTAGATGAGGGCTGCTGCGCATTTGCCGGAATCAATGGCTTCTTGGATGTCTTGCTCGTTTTTCGAGAGGAAAAGGTCTATTTTGAACGGCTCGATATATTTGGCCAGCGATTCGCCGCTCGAAAAAGCTGAACGTGTGATGGGTAGTTTGTAGTGGTCGATAGAGTTGAGCACGCGCAGTCCGGTGTCGGGCGAGTTGCGCGACATCACCACCACTTCGATAATTTTCTTTTGCGTTTTTTCGTTCAGTTTCAGTAGCGATTCTATCAGATGGAAAGCAGTGCCTTTCTTGAGCGGTTTGTTTTCGTTGTCCATCTGGTATTTTTGGTATTCGTCCACACCGTTGCGCACAAAAATATCGTTTTCCTTCTCCAAGTCGAAGAGTGAGCGTGACGAAATGCCTACGATAAGTGTGTCTTTGTCGGTTTGCTGCATGAATTCAGATTTCTTGTTGATTTAAATGTTGTTCTTTGTGGCGGCGCGAATAGTTTTTCCGTCAAAAATCGGCACTTCTTTGGTCGTGTCAATTTCGATACAGTACGGAATACTGTCGCCGTTTCCGTTTTTGTTGAGTCGCGTGTATTGCGCCACTTTTTTGATGTATTCGGGCAAATTGTTTTTTGCAATGTTCCAAAGGTCGATAGCGGCGAGAGCCGAGTCGCAGATGGTGCTGTAGTTCGGGTTCTTAAGTGCAAGTTCGCAGACTGCTCCGGCAAAGAGGGTGTCTTCGATGTTGAATTTCCCTTTCCATCCCGAACATAATACCAGAATGTCACAGTTTTTATCCATGGCCCATTCCGTTACGGCGGTAAGGTTCAGAAAAGAACCAATGGCAACTCCTTTGCTCTCGGTTGCGGCGTGTATGGCGCGAGTGCCGTTGGTGGTGCAATATACAAGGTTTCGTCCGCTGATGTTTTCAGCCGAAAAGTTTTGAGGTGAATTGCCAAAGTCGGCTTCAGGCCTTTTCACACCATCCTTTTCCGAAGCTACAAGAAATCCTTTTTCCTTGTACGCCAAAGCATCGGCGAAGTCAGGAACGGGAACGATTTGGTTCACTCCGTTCACAAAAGCTGCGCAAATGGATGAGGTGGCGCGCAGTACATCCACAACGATGACAGCAGCGTTAGGATTCTTAAAGTTCGGGTAGTTTTCAAGCGTCAGGCAGACTTCAATTTTGTTCATGTCTGAGTTTTTTATGCTGTTTCGTTTGCAGTCAGTTCACTTATTTTCACGATGACATCCACCGCTTTCTCCATCGATTGTACGGGAACATACTCGTAGCGTCCGTGGAAATTATGTCCGCCAGAAAAAATATTCGGACAAATTAGTCCTTTGAACGATAGTTGGCATCCGTCCGTTCCTCCTCGTATCGGGAGCTCCAACGGTTTCACGCCCACTTGCTCCATAGCGCGGTGCGCCAAGCGTACAATGTGCATGTTCGGCTCAATCTTTTCGTACATATTATAATATTGGTCGTGCAGTTCGATGGTGCAGGTGTCGGGGCCGAATTCGGCGTTTATTTTTCTGCCGAGATGTTCGAATTCTTTTTTACGTCGTTCAAAACGGTCTTTGTCAAAGTCGCGGATAATGTATGTCAGCGTACTTTTCTCCACAGTGCCGTCGAATTTTATCAGGTGGAAGAAACCTTCGTAACCTTCGGTGTGTTCTGGGGTGTCGTATCGCGGCAGCATGCTGATGAACTGATTGGCGATTCGAATGGAGTTCACCATTTTCCCTTTTGCGTATCCAGGATGCACGTTTACACCGTTGAATGTGAGTTTTGCCGAAGCGGCATTGAAATTCTCGTATTGCAGTTCGCCTACTTGCCCGCCGTCGATGGTGTAAGCCCAGTCAGCATTGAATTGTTCGACATCGAAATGCTCGGCTCCTTGACCGATTTCTTCGTCGGGAGTGAAGGCTACTCGTATGTTTCCGTGTTTTATTTCGGGGTGAGCGATGAGGTGCTCCATGGCCGACATGATTTCAGCGATGCCGGCTTTGTCGTCCGAGCCAAGCAGTGTCTTTCCGTTGGTGAGAATCAAATCCTGGCCGATATAATTCTTTATTTCGGGGAAATCGGAAGTGCGCAATACGATATTCTCTTCTTTGTTTAGCACAATGTCGTTTCCGTCATAGTTGTTCACTATTTGTGGCGTTACTTTCCGTCCTGTCAGTTCGGGACTGGTGTCCATGTGGGCGATGAAACCGATGGTAGGCACCTCTTTCCCGCAGTTCGAAGGCAAGGTTGCGGTAAGGTAGCCGTTTTCGTCGAGACGGACATCCGAAAGACCGATATTATTTAATTCTTCTGCCAGATAGTTGGCAAAAATCATTTGTCCGGGCGTGCTTGGGTTCAGTCGCGTGCTTTCGTCCGATTGAGTGTCGAAACTCACATACTTAAAGAATCTTTCTATCAGTAACATGGCTTTATTGTTTTTCTGTCGCGTTCAGTTGTTGCTCGTTTTTTTTCTGAATTTCCTCCCATTGCTCTTTGGCAAGCTCCTGCATGTCAGCCACTTCGTCTTTTTCATCCATGATCTCGAAACCGAGCATCGATTCAATCACATCCTCCATGGTGACAATGCCACGGAGAGAACCGTATTCGTCGATGATGATGGATATGTGCTCTTTTTTCTCCAGCAGTTTCTCCCAGATATTCGAAACAGTTTCGTTTTCGGGGAATGAGAGTATCGGACGGGAGAGTTCCTTCAGTTTTTTGTCGGAATGATTGTCTGTTATTTCTTCCAGAATTTCTTGTTTCAGTACATATCCGGTGATAAAGTCGTCTTTGTCGTCGTCGTAAATAGGTATGCGCGAGAATTTGCCGAAATCCTCAGAATCATAAAATTCTTTCAGTGTCATGCCGCTGTCTGCCATTGTCACTACAACCGAGGGCGTCATAATTTCGTGAGCGGTTATCTCGTCGAGGCGCAGCAGACTCTGAATCATTTTGTTTTCCTCTTTCTCCAAAACACCTTCTTCGGCGCCTGTAGTCACTATGGCAGCCACATCTTCGCGGCTCACAGTGGCAGAAGTGCTGCCTTTGGCTATGTTTTTGGTAAGTTTTTCAATTAGCAAGACAAGTGGATAGGTGATGAATACATACAATCGTATGATTTTTGAGGCAGGAATAGCCAAATTTCTCCAATAGTATGATGCGATTGTTTTAGGCAATATTTCCGAAAAGAACAGAATCAGTACGGTGAATATGCCGGAAACTATGCCCACGCCCACACTGTTGAATATTTGGGCAGCTTGAGAGCCCACCAATGATGCACCTACGGTGTTGGCGATGGTGTTAATTGTCAGAATGGCCGAGATGGGTCGGTCAATGTTCAGTTTCATGTTTTTCAGCAGTTCCCAGCCTTTCTTGTTTTGCGCTTCGAGCGAAACGATGAATGAAAGCGGGGTGGAAAGCAGAACGGCTTCCAGAAGTGAGCAGAGCGCCGAAATGGTGAGCGACAATGCCATATAAATAGCGATAGTTCCCATGATTATAGTTGTAATAAGTTTGGCGCAATGATGTCCATTGCACAATAAGATTGAACGAAAATACAAGATTTGTGATTCGCCTCGGCAAGTTGAAAGGCGAAAAGTTTTTTTGGGGCTATATACGGTTGCCCCTCAGGGTGATCATCTGTGTCGTTTTTCATTTAAAATAGTGAAATGAAATATTTTTACAAATATAATGTAATTTTGACATATACGTATGAAGAATAAGCTTTTTTTGTTTCTGATGCAATTATTGGCAACTTAAATTTGTGAGTTAAATAGTTTTTAGTATTTTTGAAATTTGAATAAAATGTATCAAAATGATAGCAATTTTTCGCCTATGAAAAAAAATATACTTAGATTGCTTGCATGGACAGTGTTTGCTATAGGGGCAGTGATGCCGTCTTATGCAGCAGATTATGCGGGACTGACATTGGTGGAAGGTCCATTTTATATTCGTAATGGTCATAGTCAGAATGAATATTTGTATGCATCAGGAAATTATGTGTACGGTAATGGTACATACACTCCGCAAAATGGAACAGATACTGACTATTTGTGGAATATATGGACAGACGGCAATCTGTATTACATAGAGAATGTCGGTACGACTTTGTTTATGAATACGGAACATTTCGGAGATTATATTAATAATAACGGTAATAATAACAGTCTTGAAGTTAAATCTTGGACTGGCGATCAAACAAATTATTTTGCGTTTACGTTGCCGGGATATACACCAGGCAACAGAGCGGATGGTGAGACAGTTACTACTCAAATTAGGGAGCAGCGTGGCACCTATGGCGACCGTCCGTTGCATAATGGTGTTGATATAGGGACCTTTAATGCTTCGAGTGCAACAAACAAAGTTTATTTTACGGACAATAATTACGGATGGGGCACTAAAAACTGGGTTTTCGTGAAATCATCTGCAACTTTTGCCCTTTCTGCCGAAACTGGTTGTTGGAACGCTGCGCTCAATGGTCGTACTGGTGGTGCCGACGTTAAACTCTCGTGGAATAGAGCAGGCAATTATAACATAACGGGCGATTTGGGCAATATCTCAGTTTCCAATACCGAGAGTTCACACACATTCAGAAGTGTGGCAGCTGGTACATATAATGTAACGATTACCGATGCAAGCGATGCCTCCAAAACGGTTTCAACCACAGTGACGGTTAATAATTCATTGACAGCATGCCCCAAGCAGACGCTTAAAATCACAGCATCGGCTTGCTGGGACAAAACTACCAATGACGGACTCCTTACCTTTTCGTGGAATGATGTAGGCTTGCCGTCGTATCGTTTGCAGCGCATGGAGCATGCAGGAGGTGGCTCCGTAATAAGCGAAGTGACCGTGAATGGCGAAACAAGCTATACCTTTGAGCATCTTGCATCAGGCACCTATTATTATCGTGTGATAGATGCGGCTGGAAATGAAGATGTGGTCAACAATTCAAATATTATCAGTATTCCGGTATCTTCCACCTTTTGCGTGTCGTGTACGCCTGAGCGTATAACTCTCAGTCTGAACCAGCCGCTTTGTGTGGGAAGCAGCGGTACTATCGCATCGGCAAGAGTGTACCCTGGCAGTGCCAATAGTAATGTCACATGGAGTATTTCGGGAAGCGGAGCTACCATCAATGCAGCTTCTGGAGCGCTCTCGGCAACAGCAGCCGGAACGGTCATTGTGACGGCAACATCAACGATTGACCCCACCATTTCTGCTTCAATGAGCGTGCCTATCCGTGCGGCAGGCAACTGCGATGTGACTGATACGAAAACTTCAGATGGCATCACGCTGTCCATAGCGGGTGATGACATCGCTTCTTGTTTGGGCGAAACGAAAACATTCAATTTGACAACCTCCGGCACACTTTCTGGCGGAAAGTATGTATGGTATGTATATGATTCCAATGTTTATTCATGGAAAAAAGAGTCGGAGGTTTCTGACTATAAAAATCCCATAACTAATGTAGGCGGCACCTATACCGTGATGGCCGACAACCGTCGCCATTATGTGCAGTATGAAGCTGATAACGGTACGGTGCTGGCGCGATCTAATGAGGTGACGCTCAGGGCTGCCCCTTGTTGCTCGGTAGACGAGAGCGGAAATACAACTGGCGAAGATATGTATTCGCAAAGCTTTGACAGCCAGAATTTGGGTGAAATTTCGGTCGGAGATTACCAATATACAACTTCATCGGCTGTGAATGACGGATATTATGCTTTGCTAAAAACTGTCGGAGGTGCTTTCTCTGGCTGGAATCAAACGGTGAATGAGCATACAGGCAACAATGGCCACATGCTGGTGATAAATGCGTACAACGGTGGAAACGCTCCGCATAGAATCACCTTGCCAAACGGCAAAGAGGCTACATTGGCTTTCCAAACAGATGTGGATTCGCCTTGCGAAAATGCGACGGTGGATTTCTCCACTTGGTTTACCAATATCTGCCGTTCTGGTGGCAGCGACTGTGGTGAACCGATTCAGTTGACTTATACAGTGCAAGGACGAATAAAAAATACAGATCAGTGGGAAGAAGTGGATGTGAGCGCGTTGAACTCTGACGAGATACCGAGCAGTACATCAGCGCAATGGCAAAAGACCAACACTTCATTCTCTACACAGGAGTATGAAACATTGAGGGTTTCTATATATGCCCGTTTGGGAGCTACAGATGCAGGAAATGACTTTGCTATAGACGATATTTCTATCAAGTCTTGTGCGCCGCAAGTGTATCTGTATGCCGATCCAGAAAAATATCAGACTGACGTTGCGATGTGTGAGGATAAAATTGTGAGCCTTACTCCAAAGTCACCGATTGATTTGACGGAACTTTACAACCCCTTGTATTATATGTTGCAAAAATTCAATCCGGCAACCAATTCCTGGGAACCTGTTACCTATACCGTAGGCGGACAGGCTGTTACAGACGAAAATGGCATCACGAATCCGCATACAAATCCTATTCCTGTGTTTGAGGTGAATACGGCCGACCTTGCAGCTGGCGAACATGAATATCGCGTGTTGGCAGGTAACAGCTATGATGCTGTGAGAGTGCTCGGAAACGGCGGTACGCCGACAGCGGTTAACTGTCAGCTATATACGGCTACCAATGTGTCTAAAGTAATTAAAAGCACCTTGTCGGTGACCGAAGATAAGAGCATGTCGGTTTGCGAAGGCAGCGAAGTGGATTTGAATGTATCTGCCACTACACCTTGGGGAACACTTAAAGAGTGGAAATGGCTTGATGGAGGCAAAGAGAGCACCACAGTGCTCTGTACAAGTGCTGCTCCTGCCGATGCTTGCTCTATCAGCGGAACAAATGCTACATATAGTACAATAGCCGAGGGCAGCGGAACAAAACAATATACATTTGTGGCTACCGACCAATATAACTGTACGAAAACAACTACATTCTCTGTCACGCCATCTACGCCTAAATACAGTTTTACGCAAGATAAGGAGATTTGTAATGGAGAGTCTGCTGTATTGCGCATGGACTTTGTTGATTCGGAGGCGCCCTATACTTTCGTATTCTCCGACGGAACAAATAACGAGAATATTACAACAAGCAGCAATCCATGGACACGTACAGTTACACCTGCATCAACTACAACTTATAGTGTACGCAGTGTTCGCGACAAGAATTGCGGCATGCAAGAAGATAATTAAACAAAATGATAATATATTGAAATGAAGAAAACGGATATTATTACGATTGTGGTAGTGTTGGCAGTGTTGGGCATTTTCGCTTTTGTGCCGTCAGCGCTCAATTGGTTCGAAAATACTACAAAAGAGCATGGTATGGTGATGAGTTTCTTTAAATTTGCCATACTGGGAACATTCGGCGAAATGCTGGCTTTGCGTATTCGAAAAGGCGTTTATTGTGAAACTGGTTTTGGATTGTTGCCCAAAATGCTTGTTTGGGGTGTGCTTGGCGTTGTCATTGCGTCGGCTATGACGATATTTAAAACGGGTACGCAAGCGCTGTTGGCTGGCGGTTTTGGCATAACAAATGCTCCTTTATGGTTTGCAGGCTCATTGTCGTGGGGGAAATTCTTTGTGGCGTTGTGCATCAGTGTGCTGATGAATACGCTTTTTGCGCCTGTTTTTATGACTTTCCACAAGATAACAGATATTCATATCGCCGAGACAGGCGGAACATTGGGCGGTTTCTTCTCAAAAATGATTCCTGCGCAGGATATTTTGGCAAACAAGATTAATTGGGATGTTCAATACGGCTTTGTATTTAAGAAAACAATACCTTTGTTCTGGTATCCTGCACATACCATCACATTCTTGTTGCCAGGCACATATCAAGTGGTGTTCGCAGCTTTCCTTGGCGTGGTGTTAGGGTTGATATTAAGCATTAAGAAATAAAAACAAAATACGCATAACGCATGCAAAAAAAAGAAAGACGATCGTCTTTCTTTTTTTTGCTTAGAATCGATTATTTGTTTTTATCAGTTACTACAAGAGGATTTTTCGATATTTCGGCATATCGCTGCCTGTTTTGGAATATGTCGTAGGCAAGATACATGGCATTTCTGAACGATTCCTCTGATGCGAGGTTTTTTCCAGCAATATCATAAGCCGTGCCGTGGGCAGGTGATGTGCGTACAATCGAAAGACCGGCAGTGTAGTTTACGCCCGATTCCATTGCCATACATTTGAAAGGTATCATTCCTTGATCGTGGTACATGGCAAGCACAGCATCGAATTTTGAGAAATTGTCGCTGCCGAAGAAACCGTCAGCAGGGTATGGACCGACACAAATAATGCCTTTTTCCTCGGCTTCCTTAATGGCAGGGATGATGATTTCTTGTTCTTCGGTGCCTAATACGCCATTGTCGCTGGCATGTGGGTTAAGCGCAAGCACTGCGATGCGTGGTAGGTTGATTCCAAAATCTTTGACAAGACTATCTTTCAAGATTTGCAATTTTTTTATGATGAGCTCTTTACTCAGGTTTTTTGCCACATCTTTCAGCGGCAGGTGAGTGGTGGCTACGGCAATGCGCAGTTTCTCGCTCACCATCAGCATCAGCGATTCTTCTTTGTTTCCGAAATTTTGTTCCAGAAATTCGGTATGCCCAGGGAAATGGAACGTTTCTGATTGTATGGTCTTTTTGTTGATAGGTGCAGTGACAAGTACATCCAGCGCACCGTTTTTCAGCTCTTCTACAGCAGCGTTCAACGATTTCAACGCAGCGTCGCCAGCCGTTTCTGTTGGAATTCCAATGTCAATTTTTGTGTCTTCAGGCACACAGTTCACGATGTTAATTTGTTTCGGATTAGCTTCAGCAGCCGAAGATACGGTTGTGTAGTTGAAATTGATGTTCTCTAATGTTTTGCGATGGAATGATGCAATCTTTGCAGAACCGTAAATGATAGGGGTGCAAAACTCCAATATTTGATTTTCAGACAAAGTCTTCAAAATCACTTCGTAGCCTATTCCGTTGATGTCGCCATGCGTGATGCCGATTTTAATTTTTCTCATGTTGTACGATATTAGTCAATAAATTATTTTGTTTTAATCTTTGTGGCATAAACCACAGATTCCAATTGCCGTATGAAATTTCGTTTGCTTTGTCCGGGAGCATACACAAATCCTTCGATGCATACAACCCGTCCGTTTTTCTCGTCTACCTGCCAGTGAGCGATGAACGGTCCGCCCATTAGGTCGCCTTCCACTTTCCACCAACCGCGTATTTCTGCGCAATAACTGTCGTTTTTCTTAAATGATTTGAAAATTGGCGGGACTTGTCGTTCTGTAGCCATGTAAGAGCCTTTTGATGGTCCGGGAATGTTGGCTTTTAGTACAGAATCGCGTTTGTCTAAAAGGTATTTTTCGGTAAAAGTGTTGGGGGCGGTGTAGGGGAATGTGTAGATGATGATATCCTGCCGTACATCGACACTCATATTTGACGACCAGAAAAAGTCTTTGCCCATTTTCGATTTAATCTGATTAGCGGGCAAGCGGGTTTCTATGCCGAATGTATCGCAAGCGATTTTTGTGTTTTCGGTGTTGTAATATTTCTGATAATAAGCGGCTTGACGTTTGCGTTCCGCATCCACAAAATATTCACAGATATTTTCGTGATGATTGTCCAAGAGTGCGACGAATGCCTCATTGTTTGGCGCTGTTATTTGTACAACGGCCTGCGGTTGCGCCCACACATCCTTTCTGTACGCGAGTTTTGCTTTTGAATATTTGTCCGAAACATTGAATATCAATATATTGCGGGCTATGTTAATGGTATTCGTAAAGTTTTGCGGCGTAACATGCGAAATCTTGAACATACTTTCTTGTTGTGGCGTGCCAGGCATGTTGGAGTTCAGCATGTCATAAACGGCTTTGCCTGTTTCGCTTTTCCATTCGTTGTCTTCGGCAACTACAAGCACTTCGTAGGGTGCGCCGGAAATAGAGGGCTTAAGTATCGATGTGTCGCATGATTGCAGCATAAGTGCAACTGCGAAAATCAGCAATGCAAGTGTGTGTCTCATTCTTATGATTGTTTGTTTTGGTTGTTGTTCTTGTTGTTTGGTTTCCGTCGGTGCGCAGGACGTTTTCGTCGTTCACCGTTGTTTCCTGCATTTCTTTTCCCGAAAGGGCGTTTGTTGCGGTCTGTTCCTTTTGTAGGATTGTAAGCTGGAGCTTCGCCCAATTGTGCCGGCACTTCGTTTTTTGTGATTTCTTTCTCCAAAAAATCTTCTATTTTTTTGAAACGCCATTGGTCGTCTGCATTTACAAAAGTGATGGCTGCGCCTTCGGCAGCAGCACGGGCGGTTCTGCCTATGCGGTGCACATAATCTTCAACATCCGAAGGCACATCGTAGTTAATTACAAAGTCGATGTCTTCAATATCAATGCCTCTTGACACGATATCGGTTGCCACTAGTATTTTTATTTTTCCGTTTTTGAAATTCCTTATCATTTCCTCTCGCTCGTGTTGGTCAAGGTCGGAATGCATTTCGCCGGCTGCAATGTTCATGCGTCTCAAAGTTCTGTATATTTCTTGAACTTTTTGCTTTTTTGAGGAGAAAATAATGGTCCTTTGCGGCGATTTTTCTTTGAAGATATGTTGCAGAATACCGTTTTTCTGCGCTTCGTGACAAATATAGGCCGATTGCTGTATTTTCTCTGCCGGTTTCGAAACGGCAAGACGAATTTCTTTCGGATGATTCAGTATTTTTTTTGCCAGTTGTCTGATTTTTTCAGGCATTGTGGCCGAAAACATCAAAGTCTGCCTTTGTTTTGGAAGGTAAGATGAGATTTTCATGATGTCGTCAATGAATCCCATTTCTAGCATACGGTCGGCTTCGTCGAGAATAAAAAAACTGACCTTCGACAAGTCGATAGTGCCCATGGCCAAAAGAGAAATCAGTCGTCCCGGAGTGGCAATCACTACATCGACGCCAGAAATAAGCGCTTTGCGCTGCTGTTCAAATACCATGGCTTCGCCTCCGCCATATACCGCAATGGATGTGACAGGAAGAAAATAGGCGAAGCCTTCCAACTGCTGGTCAATCTGTTGTGCCAATTCGCGAGTCGGCACCATGATTAAAGCGTTTATTTTATCTTTTGGAAGATTCTCTTTGCATAGCAGGTTGAGTATGGGCAAAAGAAAAGCGGCTGTTTTTCCGGTTCCTGTTTGGGCGCATGCAATAATGTCGTTCCCTTCCAGTACGGCGGGAATGGTGTGCTCCTGAACGGGAGTGGTCTCCTTGAAGCACATGGCTTCAAGTCCTTCTAATAGCGCTTTTTCAAGTTTTAATTCGTCAAATCTCATTTTTTTTCTTGTTTTAAATGCAAATTTAATCAAGTTAAGTTAATTTTGAAAATGAAATGAAAACAGAGAATCATTAAAAGTAAAAAAGTATGGGACTTTTGAAATGGGGTTTAGGTGTGTTAGGCTGGTCGTTAGGCGGACCGTTGGGCGGAATTATCGGTTATTTTTTCGGTACATTGTTCGAAAAGAACGATGCTGCCGAGAAGATTGAAAGCGGTGCCAGTAATGCGCGGACAAGGCGTAACGCTACGACAGAAGGCGATTTTGCTGTTTCGTTGCTGGTGCTCTCTGCAAAAGTGATGAAAGCCGACGGCAAGCTTCTGCGTGTGGAATTGGATTATATTAAAGACTTTTTCAAAAATAGTTTCGGTGTACAGAAGGCGTCGCAGTACATATTGCTGTTTCGCGAGATACTGAAAAAGGATTATAACATCACGGATGTTTGTTTGCAGATAAAGCAATATACAAGTTTGGCCATGCGTTTGCAGATGCTTCATTATCTTTTTGGCATTGCCTATGCCGACGGAGAAGTGAATGTGGACGAGGAAATGGAACTGCACAAGATTGCTCGTTCGCTAGGCATCACCGAACGCGACTATATTTCAATCCGTGCCATGTACGGACATTCGCAACGCACCGCAGCCAATAACGCGAAACCTGTTCCCGACGCTTACGAGATATTAGGCGTGCCGCCGACGGCCACCAATGAGGAAATAAAGAAAGCGTATAAAAAAATGGCGTTGAAACATCATCCCGACAAGGTGGCCAGTCTGGGCGAAGATGTACAGCGCGCCGCAAACGTAAAATTCCAGAAGATAAACGAAGCTTACGAATATCTGAAAAAAGAGCGGGGCATTAAATAAAATCAGAAACCGGTTTCTTACTCCTCGTCATCGAATATGACGGTGGCTTTGCTTGGGGTCACTTTCAAGGTTACGGGGCGACCGAGGTACAGAGCGAGGTTCTTTGTGTCGTGGCCGCATTTGACACCGTACATCACGGGTATTCCCAAATCTTTCACTTTGTCTATGATAATCTGTTCTATGGGTAGGTCGCTCCCTTGGTTCATATTGGTGAAGTCTCCGACAACAATGCCTTTCACCGCATTCAATTTTCCAGACAGTTTGAGGTTTGTCAGCATACGGTCGATGGCGTAATTGGCTTCACCGGTGTCTTCAATGAAAAGAATGGCATTTTTTGCGTTTAAGTCAAATATTGTTCCGCCCATGCTGTAGATGAGCGACAGGTTGCCGCCGACCAGTCGCCCGCTCGCTTCGCCTTCGATGCAGTTGTCGTTGGTGTCGATGGTCAGGTTTTTGCGCTCGCCGAACAGGGCTCTACGCAGTGTTTCGGCGCTGTCTTCGTCAGAAAGGTTGCGCGCCATAGCGCCATGTATGCTTTCGATGCCCATGTTGTTCAAGGCAATATGAAAGGCTGTCACATCGCTGTATCCTACAAACCATTTAGGATTGTTCTTCAGGGGAGTGAAGTCTATCTTGTCAATGATTTGTGTGCTGCCGTAGCCGCCTCTTGCAGCGATGATGGCATGGATATTGGGGTTGTCTATCAGGCTTTGCAGTCCGTCGGTGCGTTCTTCCACCGTGCCGGCATAGCGTCCGTCAGCGTTGTACAAGTTGTCAGCTTCTCTGATTTTTAAGCCCCAGCTTTCCAAGACTCTTTTCCCCGCTTCCATTTCGGATTTCGTCACTTTGTTTGATGCGGCGAAAATGGCTACACTGTCGCCGCTCTTCAAGTAGGGCGGACGGATGTCCTCGGTAATCTCTTGTTGCGAAGTGAGAATGGTGGTGTAATATTTGTTGTTGTAAACATCCTCTTGATTCACATAATATTCGTTGGTGACATATTCTTTGCTGCAACTGAACAGTGCAATACAGAGAAACGCTATATACGAGTGTTTCATATTGGTTTGAATGGTGTTATAGAATTTTTGTATTCCAGTGCAAAATTACATATTTTGACGAATTTTTCAAAATGTCAGCTTTCGTTTTAGCGCAAAAAAAAGACCCGCAATTTTGCGGGCCTTCTTTTATGAATAGGAATTGCTTATTATTCCAAAGTTACATTAGTAACATCTACAGTCACAGTTTTAGAGTCGAAAATTACACCAGAGATGTAAGCTTCGTCACCAACAATGTTAGATACTGAATAAGTAGCAATCAAAAGGTTGCTTGTGATAACGGCATTGTCAGAAATTTTTGCTTTTGCACCACCATTAGCGATATCTGCTGAAACTGCATTAGAAGGTGTTTTCAAAGTGAAATCAAGGTTTACAACAGCATCTACAGCAGCAGCGTTAGCTTTTGCTACGTCAAGAGTGTAGCATTCGCCGTTGATGAATGAAAGGTAAGAACCGTAAGAAGAGTTTGCGTTACCAATTTTGAAAGTGTACTCACGACCGAGGATAGTAGAAGATTTTCCGTTACCTTTTACTTTAGCTTTGATACGATAAAGAGCAACAGGAACATTTACTTCTTTCAAAGTAGTGATGAAGTATTTGCCTTCTTCGTCTTTTTGTTTTACGCTTTTTTCTTCCAACAAGTTGATAGCGTCTCCAATTTCTTCACCTGCTGCATTAACGGGAACCAATTCCAAAGTTTTCAGTTTGCCTTCTGATTCAACAGAACCTGCGAAAGTGATAGTACCATCTGTGTTAGCAATAGCAGTAGCAGCACCGAATGTTACATTGTCAATGTTTTCGTCATCATCGTCGTCAGAACAAGATGTGAACACTGATGCAGCGCAGAATGCTACGAGCATCGAAGCGAATCCAAAAAATTTTTTCATTTTCTTTTTGTTTTTTAGTTAAACATTAAAATTTATTGACCGCAAAGTAAGTCATTTTTATTATTATGAACAAGTGAATAAGATTTTTTTTTCAAAAAATAATTTTCACTTATAGTCAATTCAAATTTGCGTTTTGCGGTCAGATGAGCGGAATGCCGTTCTTTGCACATTCCTCACGCATTGAGTCGGGCCACAGGCTTGCTTGAATTTCGCCTACGTGCGCCTTTTTGAGGAAGAACATGCACAAGCGTGACTGACCGATGCCGCCGCCAATGGAGAGTGGGTACACATCGTTCATCAGACATTTGTGGAACTGCAGTTCCAGACGTTTTTCTTCGCCCGTGAGTTTCAGTTGGCGCACCAGTGCTTCTTTGTCCACACGCACACCCATCGACGAGAGTTCGAGCGATTGTTTCAGCACGGGATTCCAAACTAGAATGTCGCCGTTCAGGCCGGCAAAGCCGTTTTCGGCTATGGTTGACCAGTCGTCATAGTCGGGAGCGCGTCCGTCGTGCTTCTCGCCGTTAGAGAGTTTTCCGCCTACACCGATAAGGAATACGGCGCCGTATTTCCTTGTTATTTCGTTTTCACGCTCTTTTGGCGTGAGGTTGGGGTAGAGTTGCAGCAATTCTTCAGAATGTATGAAGGTGATTTTCTGCGGCAGCGATGGCTTTATCTGCGGATATGTTTCGTTCACGATATATTCCGTGCGGAGCATGGCGTTGTAAATCTTGTTTACAATTTCTTTGAGGAAGGCGAGCGAGCGCTCCTCTTTGTTTATCACCCTTTCCCAGTCCCATTGATCGACATAGAGCGAGTGCAGGTTGTCCAATTCTTCGTCGGGACGGATGGCGTTCATGTCGGTGTATATGCCGTGTCCATGCTCGATGTTCAAGGCGGCCAGTGTCATGCGTTTCCATTTGGCGAGCGAGTGCACCACTTCGGCTTGACGGTCGCCCATGTCTTTCACGGGGAAACTGACAGGTCGTTCAGTTCCATTCAAGTCGTCGTTTATGCCGGTGCCTTTCAATACAAAGAGCGGAGCGGTGACGCGACGCAATTTAAGCTCAGATGACAGGTTCGCCTGAAAACTGTCTTTTATCAGTTTGATGGCTTGTTCTGTCTGCTTCAAATCCAATAATGGAGTGTATCCTTCTGGTTTGATTAACTTGCTCATGATGTTATTTTGTTTTACATGTTTGTTAAATTCGATGCAAAAATAAATCTATTTTTCGAAATATAAAAACAAAATGTCGTTATTTTTATAATTTAAATTGCAAAAAGTCAAAATTTGCGTTGTTTTGTGAGAAAGAAAAACTTTTATATCTTTGTGTCGAAAAAAAACGGCTCCGTAGTTCAGTTGTATAGAACGTCAGATTCCGGTTCTGAAGGTCAAGGGTTAGAATCCCTTCGGGGTCACAACATTCCGCAGCGATGCGCCAAGTGGTGTGTGGTTGCGGCTTTTTTGTTTAAATGACATTTTTTGCGATGAAAAAAAACATTGTTTTTCTTTTGTTATTAATTTCTGTGTTCAAGGCAAATGCCGCATACGAATTGGTGTGGTCGGACGAGTTCGAATGTCCGTCACTGAATACTTCGGTATGGACTTACGAGACCGGTACGGGCGATTGGGGATGGGGCAATGGCGAGTCGCAATTTTATACCAGTCGCACCGAAAATGTGCGTATTGACGACGGAAAACTCGTGATTGCAGCCAAGAAGGAGAATTATGGCGGCAGCGCCTATACGTCGGGGCGCATCAAAACTGCCGGAAAGGTGCAGGTGAAGTATGGCCGTATAGAGGCGCGTATTAAGGTGCCAGAGGCGGCGGCTGGTGTGTGGCCCGCTTTCTGGATGCTCGGCACGGGTGCGCAGGGATGGCCTTTTCAGGGCGAAATGGACATTATGGAGGTAATGTGTACGGAAGATCAAAGCACTTGGAGAAACTCCTTGAATACATATCATTGGAATTTGCATGGCATGGACGGCGAATACCAGAATGTGAAATATGGCTTGTCTTATGAACATCATGAAGTGTTGAGCAACGATTTCCATATCTATGGATTGGAATGGACTCCCACCGAGGTGCGTGGCTATTTCAAGGCTTCCGAAAATGCTGAAGAAGTGACTGTTTGCACAATGTACAACGGCGATGCGGCGAGTCGCGATAACGGTCGGTATGCCTTTGTTGGCTACGAAGCGTTTATGATACTGAATGTGGCATTGGGAGGCAGTTATGTGTCATATAAGGTAGATGAAAATTTTCAGTCGGGCGAGATGCTGGTCGATTGGGTGCGCGTCTATCAAGACCGCACGGCATATCCTGCCTCTTCGCTCACCGACAAGTCGTCGGAATGCGCAGCGCCATCGGCCGACGATTGCAACAACATGTTTGCCTCCTACTCCTCGGCAGCTTGTACAGTGAACGAAAACAATTGGTGGCATGCTGCTGATGGTGTGGCATCGGTTTCGGGCTCTGCTTTCAATGTGTCATCGGCGGCATTCTATAACAATATGTATGCAATGGCGCAAGGCGGAAATTTTTCGTTGGCGTCAGGCATCTCTTATACGCTTTCGGGGAATATTGTCGCCAATCGTGATATTGCCGTTACGCTTTATGTAGAGTCAAAAGACGATAACCGGCAGCAGATGTTCAAAGATAATGTCATTTCGCTTTCGGCAGGAGAGACTCGTGCATTTTCTGTAGGTGCAACGCCTTTGTCTGATTGGAGCAATCCTGTGCTGGTGCTTTCGGCTTCAGATGTGGCGGCAGGCACGTCGTTCTCTGTGACGGATGTTGTTTTGCGTCCTTCGTCCTGCGGTTCGGGTACGGGTGTTCCCTGCAATTTGCGTACAGAGAAAGCTTCTGTATTCCCCAATCCCGCTTCTGATGAGGTGTTTCTGCATTCCAGCGGCGAGGTGCAATGCGTCAGGTTGTTCGATACATCCGGACATTTGTGCGGCGAATATTCTTTGTGCGGTGATAAATTTTCAGTTTCGTCGCTTCCGGCTGGATTCTATTTGCTGCAAGTTGTCTATACGACGGGCAGATTGGAGGTGTTGAAAGTAGTTAAGAAGTAATTGTTGATTCATAAAAAACGAAAGAGATATGAAAATAATAGCGGTAGGGTGGAATTACAGAGAGCACAACCAAGAGATGAACAGAATGGATGTTCCGCAAGAGCCTGTGCTTTTCATGAAACCGGATTCGGCTTTGCTCAAAAGCAACAAACCGTTTTTCATCCCCGATTTTTCGGAAAGAGTAGAGTATGAAACAGAAATCATCATCCGTATATGCCGTTTGGGAAAAAATATTTCCGAGCGGTTCGCTTCACGCTATTACGATGGTGTTGGCGTAGGCATCGACTTCACTGCGCGCGATTTGCAGCAGAAACTGAAATCGGCTGGGTCGCCGTGGGAGATTTGCAAGGCTTTCGACGGTTCGGCTGCCATCAGCGAATTTCTGCCTGTGGAACGCTTTGCCGATGTGAACAATCTGAATTTTCATCTCGATATCAACGGAAAGACTGTACAGCAAGGAAATACGCGCGACCAGATTTTCAACATCGACAAGATTATTGCGTACGCGAGTCGTTTCTTCACGCTCAAAATCGGCGACATCATATTTACTGGCACTCCGGCAGGCGTAGGGCGTGTAAATATCGACGATCATTTGCAGGCTTACGTGGAGGGTGAAAAGCTTATGGACTTTTATGTGCGTTAGCAGATACAATATTTTTATTATATTTGCGTAATAAATATAGAAAAGAATGAACAAGAAATTGATTCATATATTGACGGCGGCCTTGTTGCTGACATGCTTGCAGCTCTCGGCTGAAACACTTTCGCGCCAGTTGGCATGGGGCGGAACTGAGACAGTCTGGGCAGATTCGTCGTCATACAAACTCATTTCGTTGTCGGATGCAGTGTATCTTGCTCGAATGCCTTATGCACAGATAGAAGTGCCAGCGAATGGCGCAGCTGATAGTGAGTTTGCGCTGAAAAACCTTTTGCTCGCCGATTTAACGGCAGAAGAAGTTGAGATACTGAACGCGAATAATTTTCAAGCACCGGAAGAATTGTCGTTGAGTGTCAAAAAGAATGGTGACAAGTATATTCTTGGCTTTTGGCCGTTTCTGACTACAGCCGACGGCGTTAAGAAACTGGTATCGTTCGATATAGAGGAAACGGTAATTCAGCATACTTCTTTTACACAGGCTGTGGCAAACGGTACATCAAATAATTCCGTGATGCGAAACGGCAAATGGGTGAAAATGCGTGTGCCTGCAAGTGGCATCTATAAGCTGACTTACAATGATATTGTTTCTGCAGGCATCGATCCTTCCGACTTACATCTGTATGGCTACGGAGGGGCCTTGCTGAACGAAGATATTGCGGCATTTCATAATGATGACCTTCCGCAGTGCCCTTATGCCATGTATAAAGGGGCTGACGGTGTGTTTAATGCTGGCGATTACATCCTTTTTTATGCGCAAGGTCCTATCTCGTGGAATTACAACAATATAACCAAGGAATTTTTGCGCATACGCAACCCTTATTCTGATTATGGCTATTATTTTCTGGCGTCGGGCACGGGTGAGGCGCCGTTGCTTGTCACAGAACAAGCGCTGGTACAACCCGGTGAAGCGGAAGTTGCGCATTACACTTCGTTCACCGATCATTTGCTGTACGAATCAGAACTGCTGAATCTGGCTGAGTCGGGACGCGAACTGTATGGCGAAGAACTGAGTGTCTCCACCAAGAGCAGAGTGCTGAATTTTCAAGTGCCAAACATTGATGTGCTGGCTAAAATGGTGCTTCGGGTGAATGCTGCGGTGAAATCATCAACCAGCAATGGCGAGATGTCTTCCATCAAAGTGAATGTAGGTCGAAGCGGCGATGGCGTTGGCGGCAATGAGACATACACTTTTAAGGCGAATAATATCCTTTCGTCCGATTATTATACTAAAGGTGTGGAAACCGGCGGCATATTCTATGGTTCATATCCGTTTGTCAATGTGCCAGTGACAGTCACACTCGATTTTGCGACAACAACAGCCAAGGCCTGGATAAATTATGTGACGATGACGGCAGTCAGAAACTTGACGATGACGGGTGAACAAATGTCGTTTCGGGTGCCGCAATTCAAGTCGGGTTACGCCAATTTCTCCATCAACTCCTCTGCGCCGGCAAACGAAGTATGGAACATAACGAGTGTGACAGATGTGAAACGAATGCCAGTCGCTTATGCTGACGGTGTGACTTCTTTTGATGCGCAGAATACCGACGGGAAAATGCAAGAGTATGTGATGGTGAATCCGGCTGGAAATTTCTCGAAGCCTGAAATATTAGGCGGTGTGGGCAATCAGAATCTGCATTCGTACGCCAATCCCGAACTTGTCATCATTACCAATGCCGAATATATAGATGCGGCAAATCGCGTGGCCGATGTGCATCGTGCAGTGGATAAAATGAATGTTGTTGTTGCAACAGCCGAACAGGTGTACAATGAGTTTTCGTCGGGCACACCCGATGCCTCGGCTTACAGAATGTTCGTGAAAATGTTTTACGACCGCTACAAACTGGGGCTGGATGCTACCGAAACAAAATATCTGCTGCTGTATGGCGACGGAACATACGATAACAGGCAGGTGCTGGGCAATGATGGGTACAACAAACTTCTCACTTATCAGTCGTACGCCTCGCTTTCCGAAACAGTCAGCTATGTTATCGAAGATTATTTCGGATTCCTTTCCGAATCAGGAAGCGGCGATTCGTTTACAAGCACAGCGAAAGTGGATGTGAGCGTGGGACGCTTGACGGTCTCATCTAAAGCCGATGCCGATGCAGTGGCCGACAAACTGGTTGGATATATAAATAACAAGAAAATCGGCAAATGGAAGAATCAAGTGCTGTTTTTCGGCGATGATGGCGGAAATGGTGACGGAATTCGTCATGTGAAGCAGTGCGACAGTGTGGCGTGCCGCGTTATCAACCGTTATCCCGAATTCCAAACGACAAAATTGTATCTCGATGCTTTTCAGCAACAAACTTCGGCTAGCGGAGAGTCTTATCCCGAAGCTAAAGAGAAGTTTTGGAAAATGATTAAATCAGGCGTACTTTACTTGAATTATGTGGGGCATGGCGGTGCCAATGCATTAACAAACGAAAAAATCGTTACCAATGCCGATTTGATTGATTTGTACAACGAACATCTCGCGTTTTGGACAACTGCCACTTGTAATTTTTCTCGTTTCGACGCTCCCGTTGTTTCGGCAGGAGAATATGTCTTGATAAATAAGAATGGCGGAGGCATAGGACTTTTTTCGACTACCCGTACTGTATATTCCGACCCAAACTATGCTTTGAACCGTGAGTTTGTAGTGCCTCTGTTTGGGCGCGACGGTCAAGGAAAACAATATCGTGTGGGCGATTTGCTCAAATACGCCAAAAATAATTGTACATCCAAGATGTACGACAATAAACTCAGTTTCGTCCTTTTGGGCGATCCCGCTTTGCGTCTGGCTATGCCAGCGTACGATGTGCATACCGAATCAATCAACGGAAAAGATGTGAAAGAAGTAACGGTAGGCGCATTAGAAACGGTGGAAATAAACGGAAGCGTACGCAACGGAAACGAAGTGATGACAGATTTCAATGGCGTGGTGTATGTTTCGGTGTTCGACAAAGAAATGGAAGTCAGAACGCTAGACAATCATGACGAAGGCGCATATAATTATATGGACCGTTCTTGTATTTTCTCGGGAAAGACATCAGTTGTCAATGGCCGTTTCACCATATCAATGATGCTGCCCAAAGATATAAATTATTCCTTTGGCGACGGAAAAGTGATATATTATGCCGCCGACGAGGAAAACAACTATGAAGCCAACGGATACGATTTATTCACGGTAGGCGGTTTTGCTGAAGATTCGTTTGACGACGAGGAGGGGCCGCAGGTCGAGATGTATCTCAATACAAACAAATTCCGCTCGGGAGATGTGGTTGCACAACAGTCACTTTTTGTGGCGTATGTCAGCGACGAGAGCGGTATAAATATTTCAGGCGTGGGCATCGGACACGATGTGGCGCTGAGAATTGACAATGGCGATTGGATTCTGCTCAACGACTATTACGAATCGGATTTGGGAACATTCAAGAGCGGTGTGGTGAAAGTTACGCTCCCCGAAATGGATGAAGGCGAACATACTTTGACATTCCGTGTTTGGGATTTATTGAACAATTCAACTTCAAAAACCATCAATTTCCGAGTGTCGAATAATGCGACCATCAAAGTGTCAGAAGTGTTCTGCTATCCGAATCCAGTGAAAGACCATGTAACTTTCGCCTTCCGTCACGATCGCCCAGAAGAGGTGATTGATGCTACATTGCATATTTTCGATTTGACAGGACGGGAACTTTGGGAATATAAAACAGAAATCTTTTCTCAATATAATATCGACGGTAATATGACGACTATCGTCGATTGGGATTTGACGCTCGACTCGGGCGGAACGCTGCGGAACGGCACTTATCTTTATACGGTAGAAATAAATTGTACCACAGGAAAAGAAGTGACTAAAACAAAAAAGATGATAGTTGCAAAATAAATTGTAATTTTGTACGTTTATAATTAGAATCAATAATACACTAAAAAAATGAAAAGAATCTTATTAACGGTATTGGCGCTCGGTTCGCTGATATTTGCTAATGCTCAAAGTGAATATTATGACAAGACTGCGGCGCATAAATATAATTTGCGTCCAATATATACGGCAGTGCCTTCATTGCAGATAGCGCCCGATGCGCGTGCCGGCGGTATGGGTGATATAGGTGCATCTTCGGCGCCCGACCTCAATTCGCAATATTGGAACCCGGCTAAATTCCCGCAAATGCAGAGCAATGGCGGTATAGCCTTTTCTTATACGCCGTGGTTGAAAAACCTGGTCAGCGACATCAATCTTTTCTATTTGACTGGTTTTTGGCAGTTCGCCCCAAAACAGGCATTGAGTGCATCGCTCAAGTATTTCTCGCTTGGCGAAGTGCAGTTCCGCAATAACGATAGCGATCCGGGGGTAAATGTGAAACCGAACGAATTCTCTGTCGATTTGGCATATTCGCGACTTTTGTCAGAATGCTGGTCGGCTGCAGTGGCTTTGCGCTATATCCGTTCCGACCTTGGCGGTGGCGTGTCTAACGAACTTTATGCCGGTAACGCTGTTGCTGCCGACATTGCTGTGTATTATTTGCAACCGCTTCGTTGTGGCGCAGGTTCCGACCTTGCTTTGGGTATCGATATATCGAATATCGGTTCTAAAATATCGTTCGACGATGGCAATACTAAAGATTTCTTGCCTACCAACTTCCGTCTCGGATTGGCTTTCGGATATAAATTCGACGATTACAACAAACTCACCATCATGGGAGAGACAAACAAATTGTTGGTTCCTTGCCAATACGAGAAAGACGGTACACTGATGGATGACAAGAAGTACAGCGACATTTCACCTATTTCAGGTATATTCAAATCGTTCAGCGATGCTCCCGATGGATTCAAAGAAGAATTGAAGGAATTCATGTGGTCGCTTGGTCTGGAGTATAGCTATCAAGATCAGTTCTTCGCTCGTTGCGGTTATTTCCATGAGTCGCAAGACAAAGGAAACCGTAAGTACTTTACTTTTGGCGCGGGCTTCAAACTGAACATTTTCGAATTGCAGGCTGCCTATGTGATTGCTCAGGGCAACAATAACCCGTTGGACAAAACATTGCGTTTCACGCTTGGTTTCGATATGGCAGGCTTGAAGACAATGGTTTCAAACAAAAGAGCACAAAATTAAGAAGTGAGAATTTAAAGTCTGAGTCATTGTCAGCGTCAGTGTCAAAGTGAAAGTTCGTGTAGGATTCGGATATGATGTCCATCGTTTGGTGGAGGGTCGTGAGTTGTGGCTCGGCGGTGTCAAAATTGACCATACTTTAGGTTTGCTTGGCCACTCCGATGCCGATGTGCTTATTCATGCCATTTGTGATGCGTTGCTTGGCGCTGCCAATATGCGCGACATTGGTTATCATTTCCCCGACAACAGCGCTGAATTTAAGAATATCGACAGTAAAATATTGTTGAAAGATACGGTAGCCTTAATTCGCGAAAAAGGGTACGAAATTGGCAATATTGATGCTACAGTTTGTGCCGAGCGTCCGAAGTTGAATCCGCATATCCCGTTGATGAAAAAAGTATTGGCAAACGTGATGGCTATCGACGAAGACGATGTTTCTATCAAAGCCACAACCACCGAGAAGTTAGGTTTTGTTGGCCGCGAAGAAGGCATGGCTGCTCAGGCTGTGGCGTTGCTGACAAAATAAGCATACATTATTCTATATATAAAAAAATCCTCGTAGGATTCTACGAGGATTTTTTTATATGCTATGAAAAGATGATTATTTGTTCACTCTGAATTTCTCGTTTCCGTTCTTGATGAAATCAACAATCTGACGAGCTGCAGCAAGTCCTGCGTTGGTGTTTGCTTCTGCTGTCTGTGCTCCCATTTTCTTCGGAGTAGAGAAGTAACGTCCTTCGAATTTTGAGAATTCGTCGTTTGCAGCCGGCATAATGTCGGTGATGTATTTCAGGTCTTCGCGTTCAGCCATCAGTTTCAGCAGTCCGGCTTCGTCAATCACTTCCTTGCGTGCTGTGTTGATGAGGATTCCGCCTTTTTTCATTTGACCTACCATATCGTAGTTGATGCTGTTTTTTGTTTCGGGAGTTGCAGGTATGTGCAGCGAAACAATGTCGCAAGTCTGGAACAATTCGTTTTGGTTGGCAACGGCTTTCACGCCTGCGCTTTCGATAGCCGAAGCAGGGCAGAAAGCATCGTATGCGTAAACTTCCATGCCAAACCCCTTGGCGATGCGTGCTACGTTGCGTCCTACATTTCCGAATGCCAGCAAACCGAGTTTTTTGCCCATGAGTTCTGAACCGGATTTTCCGTTGTAGAAATTACGAACGGTGAATACCAACAAACCGAGTACCAATTCGGCAACGGCATTGGCATTTTGTCCGGGAGTATTCATCACACATACACCAGCTTTGGTTGCAGCGTCCAAATCAACGTTGTCGTATCCGGCTCCGGCGCGTACCACAATTTTAAGATTTTTTGCGGCAGCCAACACTTCAGCGTCCACAATGTCGCTTCGTATGATGATGGCGTCAGCGTCAGCTACAGCGTCGAGCAGTTGTTTTTTTTCTGTGTATTTTTCCAACAAAGCAAAGTCGAAACCAGCTTCGCTGATGATATTTTTTATGCCATCCACAGCAGGTTTCGCAAATGGCTTTTCTGTTGCTACTAGAACTTTCATTTTTAATCAATATTTAAATGTAAATCCTTATTTTTTATGCGTTAGCTTTCTCAAATTCGTTCATGCAGTCGATGAGCGCTTGTACGCTTTCGATAGGCAGCGCGTTGTAAATAGAAGCGCGGAAACCGCCTACTAGGCGGTGACCTTTGATGCCGACCATTCCTTTTGAAGTGGCGAATTTGATAAAGTCGTCAGCCAAGTGCGCATATTGTTCTTTCATTACAAAGCAGACATTCATGCGTGAGCGGTCTTCTTTTCTGGCAGTTCCGACAAACATTTTGCTGTTGTCGATGGCATTGTAAAGCAATTCAGCTTTGGCAATGTTGCGTTTCTCCATCTCTTTTACGCCACCTTGCGCTTTCAACCATCTCAACGAAAGCAATGCTGTGTAAATTTGAAGAACAGGAGGTGTGTTGAACATTGAACCACCATCAATGTGCGTTCTGTAGTCGAGCATAGTTGGGATGTAGCGTGACACTTTGCCCAGCAAATCATTCTTTACAATCACGAAAGTGACACCGGCAGGCGCGAGGTTTTTCTGTGCGCCGCCATATATCATGCCGTATTTCGATACGTCGATGGGGCGTGAGAAAATGTCAGACGACATGTCGGCAATCACAGGGATAGGAGAGTCAATGTCGCTGAACAATTCAGTACCGAATATAGTGTTATTGGTAGTGATGTGCAGATAGTCGGCGTCGGCAGGAATCTGATAGTCTTTTCCTGCTTTCGGAACCCAAGTGAAATTGTCGTTAGCTGAACTTGCCACTTCAACAACTTCTCCGAATCCTTTAGCTTCTTTCATGGCTTTTTTAGCCCATACGCCAGTGTTCACATAAGCGGCTTTCTTTTCGAGAAAGTTGAACGGCACCATACAGAATTCCAAGCTTGCTCCACCTCCTAAGAATATAACGGAATAGCCTTCGGGAATGTTCAGAATCTCTTTGAAAAGAGCTACTGCTTCGTCAACGATGGGTTGAAAGTTTTTTGCCCTGTGGCTGATTTCCAGAATGGAAAGTCCGTCGTTTTCAAAATCCAATACAGCTTGCGCTGTTTTCTCAATCACTTCTCTCGGGAGTATGGATGGTCCCGCATTGAAATTATGTTTCTTCATTATATTTAAGTATTAAAAAATTCGTAAAAATTTTAAAGTCCAAAGTTAATACAAAATTCTCATATATGGATAAAGAAAAATGAATAAAAAAAATCGAGCGGAAAATCAGCGGGTGTTACGTGAGGGCTTGGTTGTTGTTTCTTGCTTGTTTTTCCTTCCAAAATGGCGACACCATTGTGCGATGCCACATTTGTTGCATTTGGGCGCTCTGGCTGTGCATACGTATCTTCCGTGCAGAATGAGCCAGTGGTGGGCGATGGGAAGCAGCTCGGCAGGAATGTGTGCCGTAAGTTCCTTTTCGGTGGCAAGCGGTGTTTTCGAGTTGGTGGTGAACCCAATCCTCTCTGAAACTCTGAATACATGTGTATCGACGGGCATAACAGACTTGCCGTACATGACGGCAGCTACCACATTGGCTGTTTTTCGGCCGACACCCGGCAGCGTTTGCAGCAAGGTTACATCATCGGGCACTTCTCCGCCGAAATCGCTGATTAGTTTTTTGGCCATTCCGCTCAGATGGGCTGCTTTGCTGTTGGGGTACGAGATGCTTTTGATGTGCCGTAATATGTCTTCGACGCTGGCGTTTGCCAAGCTTTGAGCATCAGGATACGCTTCAAACAATGCGGGGGTCACCATGTTCACGCGTTTGTCGGTGCATTGCGCCGAAAGGATGACTGCCACAATCAACTCGTATGCGTTGCGATGGCGCAGCTCGCTTTCGGCTGCGGGCATGTTTTCCTTGAACCATTCGATAATTTTCGAGTATCGCTCTTTTTTTTGCATTTTTGCTTTACATCTTTTCTGCAAAATTATTCTTATTTTAAAGAACTGTAGTCAAAAAAAATCAAAATATTTTCGCTATTTTTGCAACAATCGCTAAAAACCATGAAGAAAAATTCAAATTTTATAAAAAAAATAGTCGAGTTCATGAAAGAGGAACGTACGCGGGTGACGTGCGGCGTATTGCTGCTATGCTTTACCGTGTATCTGTTGTTCGCATTTGTTTCGTACCTGTTTACTGGTGCTGCCGACCAAAGTTTGCTTTATGTTGACGAGCATCTGCAGTGGGATGGGCAAATTGTTGCTTTCAACTGGACAGGTGTGCATGGCGCTTATCTGGCTGAGCTGTTCATAAACAACGGTTTCGGATTGGCTTCATTCTTGCTGCTGTTCTTCTTGTCGGTGCTTTCATTGTCGCTGCTCGACCGAAAAATTATGCCGCTGTGGAAAGCGTTTATATACACTTCATTCGGAATGCTTTGGTTCTCGATTGCGCTGGCATTTTCCGTGCAGCCGTTCTTGAAAAATTCTTTTCTCTATTTCGGCGGGAAAGAAGGTGATGCAGTATGCGGTTGGCTTTGCACCAATTTTGGCGGCTGGGGCACCTTTATAATATTATTTGTAACGGCTCTAGTTTTCTCCATTTTCGCTTTCGACTGTGTGCTGCCTTATTTGAAAAATCTTTTCGCTAAGAGAGAACCGGCGCCCGTAGTGGAATCTGAACCGTTGCAGGGTTCTGTTGAAGAACCTGTTGTCGGGCAAGAAGACGGACCTTATCTTGCAGAAGAGCCTGTGGAAAATCCTGAAACGGAACCGGAAGAACCTTTCGAACCAGAGATTCCGGAAGAAGATGACGGAAATGAAACGAATGGATATGATGGTGGAGACAGTGATGACAATGCTGGCGAGAATATAGAAACGATTGACGATGGCTTCATTATCGAAAATACATCTTCGGATGACACCTTGAGCGAAGAAGAAAGGAAGCGCATTCTTGACGAGCAGGGAGAATACAATCCGAGATTGGACTTGCCTAGATACAAGCTGCCACCGTTGTCGCTGCTTAAGACTTATCCCAATGAGAATGTGCCTATTATCAATAACGATGAGCAAATCGCCAATAAGGACAGGATTAAAAATACCTTGCAGAACTACGGCATAGAGATTGATACCGTAAAGGCAACTGTAGGTCCGACCATCACATTGTACGAAATAGTGCCCAAACCTGGTGTGCGCATTTCTAAGATACGAAGCCTCGAAAATGACATTATGTTAAGTCTTTCGGCAATGGGCATTCGTATCATCGCGCCAATACCTGGCAAAGGAACAATCGGTATCGAAGTGCCAAACGAAAAGCCACAGATAGTGTCGATGCACAGCGTGATAGCGTCAAAGCGATTCCAAGAGGAGAACAAGTATGCCTTGCCAGTTGCCTTGGGACGTACCATTACGAATGATGTGTTTATGTTCGACCTTGCCAAGTCGCCGCACTTGCTAGTGGCAGGAGCTACAGGACAAGGAAAATCCGTTGGTCTGAATGCCATCATTACATCTCTGTTGTATAAAAAGCATCCGGCAGAACTGAAGTTTGTGCTTGTCGATCCGAAAATGGTGGAATTCAGCATTTACGCCGCATTGGAGAAGCATTTTATGGCGTCAATGCCTGATTCTGAGAATATCATTATCACAGATTCTTCGAAAGTGATTTCGACACTTAATTCGCTGGTGATAGAGATGGAAGACCGTTATAAGTTGCTGATGAGCGCCAAGTGCCGAAACATAGTAGAATATAATGAAAAATTCATCACACGTCGTTTGAACCCTAATAAGGGACATCGTTTCTTGCCTTATATTGTGATTGTGATAGATGAGTTCGGCGATTTCATCATGGTGGCGGGAAAAGAGGTGGAAACGCCAATTGCGCGTATAACGCAAAAGGCGCGTGCCGTTGGTATGCACATGATTTTGGCCACACAGCGTCCTTCTGTTAATATCATAACCGGCGTGATAAAAGCGAATGTGCCGGGTCGTATAGCGTTCAAAGTGGCTTCGCAGATTGATTCGCGCACCATTCTCGATGCTTCGGGCGCCAACCAACTTGTAGGAAAGGGTGACTTGCTGTATCTGCAAAACAGTGACCTTGTGCGCGTGCAGTGTGCTTTTGTCGATACGCCGGAAGTTGAGGCGCTGGTGGAATATGTGAGCAATCAGCAATCTTATTCGATGCCTTATCAACTGCCAGAGTATAAACAGGAAGAAAACGGTGGCGCAGATGCTTTTGAAAGTGGAGACGGAAACTTGATGCGTTTCGATGCCAAATTGGAAGAGGCTGCCCGTATTGTGGTGCAACAAGGAAGAGCCTCAACTTCGTATTTGCAGCAGATTCTGGAACTTGGTTTTAACCGTGCAGCACGCGTGATGTCGCAACTCGAGCGCTTGGGTGTAGTCGGTCCGGCCGAAGGAAGCAAACCTCGCAAGGTGCTTGTGGATGAAATGGGACTCGAAGATATTTTGCTGAGAATTAAACAATCATGAAAAAAATGAGTCTAATTTCAGAATTTTAAAAGTTATTTGCAATGAAAAAGATATTTTTCTTGATATTGACTGCGTTTGTCACTTCTGTAGCTTCGGCGCAATATGTCGATGCTGACGCATTGTCGGTGCTGAACAAGACTTCTGACAAGATAAAGAAGACTACTGGCATAAAAGGAACTTTTGATCTGACGATGAATAATGCGCAAATATCTCAGAAACAGACCTATACTGGGAGTTTCGCTTTGAAAGGCGACAAATTTAAGTTGTCGCTCAATAACGTAGACACCTATTTCAACGGCCAGACGCAATGGGTGTATATGAAAGAGAATAAGGAAGTCACCATATCAACGCCGACTGTCGATGAGTTGAAAGAAGTGAATCCGCTCTTGTTGCTTACATCGTACAAAACGGGTTATCAAATAAAGAAAGAAGAGGATACAACCTATGGCGGCAAGGCTGTTTATGATTTGAAATTGTATCCCGAAGATAAAAATGCGCCGTATTTTCAAATAAGAATCCTGATAGAAAAGACGACGCTCAACCCGCTGTTGGTTGAGGCACGCAGTAGAAATGGCGTTACGACAAGCGTGAAACTGAAGCAATATCAGGAAAACCAGAACTTGTCGAGCAGCACATTCGTTTTCACTCCGGCGGCCGACGATGAAGTGATTGATTTAAGGTAAAACAAACAGATATACACCATGGAACATTTGCAATGTCTTATAATAGGTTCAGGACCAGCAGGTTACACCGCAGCTATTTATGCCGGTCGCGCCAATCTTTCGCCAGTTTTGTACGAAGGCATACAGCCTGGCGGACAAATAACAACAACGACTGAAATAGAAAACTTTCCAGGCTATCCGCAAGGGGTAACAGGTTTCGGACTGATGGAGGATTTGCGCAAGCAGGCAGAAAGATTCGGAGCAGAAGTGCGTTCGGGCATTGTTACTTCGGTCGATTTCTCTTGCGAGAAGAAAAAGGTGACAGTAGATGGAAAAACAGAAATAGAAGCGGATGCTGTAATCATTGCAACAGGAGCGTCAGCCAAATATTTAGGATTGCCTGATGAGACTAAATATGCGGGAATGGGCGTTTCGGCATGCGCTACCTGCGACGGATTTTTCTATCGTAAGAAAAATGTGGCGGTTGTCGGCGGCGGCGATACGGCTTGCGAGGAGGCGCTTTATCTTTCCGGAATATGCAACAAGGTGTATATGATTGTACGCAAATCGTTTTTGCGTGCTTCGGACATTATGCAGAAGCGTGTATTCGAGACTCCTAATGTCGAAATCCTTTTCGAGCACGAGACGCGTTCGCTGTTTGGCGAAAACGGTGTGGAAGGCGCAGTTCTGCAAGATACAAAAAACGGGAAAGAAGTCCGTATTGCCATTGACGGATTCTTCTTGGCTATCGGACATACCCCAAATACAAAGGTTTTTGCTGGCGTGATAGATTTGGATGAAAAAGGGTATATACAAACAAAGTCAGGCACACAGCAAACGAATGTAGAAGGTGTGTTTGCTGCTGGCGACGTGGCCGATCCTGTGTATCAACAGGCTATAACAGCAGCAGCTTCGGGGTGTCGTGCCGCTATCGAACTGGAAAAATATTTGAGGATGAAATAACGGATGTCAAGTTAGGATATGAGAAAGGCGCAGTTTTCTGCGCCTTTCTTTTTATTTGCGTTTCAATATTTCTTCGTTGAAGTTCTGCATGAATTTGTCGAGTCGCCATTCGGCTACGTCTTTATAGTTTTTCGTTGAAAAGAAGATGTTTAAAAACCATGAAAATTGAAATTCTGCAGTCAATTCTGCCTTGGTGAGATTCTCGCCGAGATGCTTGACAACAATGATGCCTTGCGCTTTTTTCGCAACGGGGTTGTTCAGAAGCTCGAATGTGAAAACAGCGTAATCCTTATGATAATGCTTCGTGATGCGTCCGTACAGAGTGATGTCTTCGATGACGGCTTTCCCGATATGAAAATCAAGTTTTCCTATGTAATAGTTGTGCGCTGTGTCGAATACGCAACTCTTGATTTCGATGGAAAATTTGCCGGATGACTGTTTTGAATTGCTTGCAGTGGATGATGCGGGTTCGTCACCCATTCCTTTCAGCATGTTGTTGAAAAGGCTGTATGGGTCTCGATCAAGGTCGAGGATGAACTTTTCCATCACTTTGTTTGCTGTACTGTATGAGGCCTTTACCGTAAAACTTGAAGTGGTCTTGAAAGTTCTGTTTTCGTATGTTGTCAAGGTGTTGTATTTCAGCGGATGCGGCGATTGGTACTCTCGCTTTGCCGAAAGGCAAAGGGGAAGCAGCAATATAATAAAAAGCAACTTTTGTGATTTCATAATCTCAGGCAGTTGGTTTTACTCAAAGTATTCGATAGTTCTTTTTGTTTTGAAGATTGGCTTTCCGTCGAGATAACAGGTTTTCTCTATCCAATTGTTGCGGTTGTCATACTTCAGGGTGTAAGTTTCTGAAGAAGTGGAGCCGTCGGAATAGCAGCATTTTTTCTCGATGATGTTTTTGTTCTTGTCATATTTGAACAGCCACTTTGTATTGTCGCTTTCGGTCTGTTCTATAAGCAGATTGTTGCTGTCGTATGTGTAGGTGATTCTGACAGGAACGCCTGCCAACTCTATTTCTTCAATGATTTTGTTTCCGTTGTTGTCATAGGTTGACTGTACAATGCAGAAAGGGTTGCCGTTTTCGTCTATCGACTGCTGTGTGCTTTTGTTTTTCTCGTATGTGAATATGTCGGTGTAGTTAATGGTGCCGAAAGCCGTATAACAGGTCGACTTTGATATTTTTCCGTCAGAATATTCGGTGACGATGCTGTTTTCTTCGCTTCCGGTTCCTGAATATTTTGTTTGTTTGGTTTCTTTTCCGTTGGTGTATTCATAGGTGACGGCGCCGCTCACAGTCCCGTCAGAAGTATAAAATATCTCTTTGGCAAGCAGTCCTTTGGGGGTGTATTCTTTTTTGTTGTCGGGCGGCATGCTTATGGGGCAGATGTCGTCAGGATTGGCCAAGGTGATATTCATGGTGGAACTGACATTTTCGGAAATAGGTGTGCTGATTTCTGTGACGCACTTTATTTGTCCGTTGTTGTTGCAACTTGAGAGAAAGAGTACAAGTGTACAGAAAAGGAGAAATGTATTTTTCATAGTAAGAAAATAAGCACCCCTTGCCATGGCAAGGGGTGAAAGTTGAGTTATCAAATGGAACCGGCTTCAAATTCGCGTAGAAAACGGATGTCGTTTTCGGAGAACATACGCAGGTCTTTCACTCTGTATTTCAGGTTGGTGATTCGTTCGACTCCCATGCCGAGCGCGTAACCGGAATATGTTTTACTGTCGATGCCGCAGTTGTCCAGCACATTGGGGTCCACCATGCCGCATCCTAAAATTTCCACCCAGCCTGTACCTTTGCAGAAGGGGCAGCCTTTACCGCCGCATATCTTGCAGGAAATGTCCATTTCGGCACTTGGCTCGGTGAACGGGAAGTAAGAGGGGCGCAGACGGATTTCGGTGTCTTCGCCGAACATTTCTTTGGCAAAATATAAAAGCACTTGTCTTAGATCGGCGAATGAAACATTTTTGTCGATGTAGAGCGCCTCGACCTGATGGAAAAAACAGTGCGCTCTGTAGGAAATGGCCTCGTTTCTGTACACTCGTCCCGGACAAATGATGCGGATCGGCGGCTGATTGTCCATCATTACGCGTGTCTGTACCGAAGATGTGTGCGAACGAAGAACAATGTCAGGATTCTGCTCGACGAAGAAAGTGTCTTGCATGTCGCGAGCAGGGTGGTTTGGCGCAAAGTTAAGCGCAGAGAACACATGCCAGTCGTCTTCCACTTCGGGGCCTTCGGCAATGACAAATCCCAAACGCGAGAAAATATCAACAATTTCGTTTTTGACCAGCGACAGCGGATGTCTGGTGCCGAGTTCAATGGCGTCGGAGGTGCGTGTCAGGTCCAGTCTTTCGCGTATGCTTTGCGAACCGCCGATTTCTGATTTCAAGGCATTGATTTTTTCTTGTGCCTTGTTTTTCAATTCGTTCAGCAATTGGCCGATTTCGCGTTTCTGTTCGTTAGGCACATTCTTGAAGTCGTTGAAAAGACTTGTTATTTCACCTTTCTTGCTAAGATATTTCAGACGAAGGTTTTCTATCTCTTCGCTGTTTTTTGCTTTCAGATTTTCAATTTCCTGAAGGATGCTGTTAATCTTGTTTTTCATTTTTATCTGAATTTATTGTTTGCTTATTTTGGTGTTTTACTACTATTCTCCATAAAAACATGGTGTAACATATTGCCATTGCAGCAGACGTACCTATGATGAGCAGGTTGCTCCAATGTCTGAATATGACGGAGAAGAGTATGAATGTTGTGTTTACGGCAATAAGAACGAATGTCACATTCCGATGTTTCATCCCTAATGAAAGCAACAGATGGTGTACATGGTTCCTGTCTGCTTCGAAAGGCGGCCGGTGTTGTTTGAGGCGTGTGATGATGACACGGACGACATCAAACAGTGGTACCGCCAGTATGCCGATGGAAATGGCTGGAGCGGCAATGCTGGTGCCCTCTTCGCAGAAACGGCATATCAGCATGTATATGACATATCCGATGGCAAGCGAACCTGAATCGCCCATAAATATTTTTGATTTGTTGCCGAATACATTATAGATGAAGAAAATGGCCAAAGAACCGATTGTCAGGTATGCGATGACCGATTCGCAAATGTTTCCTGTCATCTGAAAATACAGCGCAAGGAAAAGGCATGCTTCGATGCCGATGCCCGTAGCAAGGCCGTCAACACCGTCAATAAGATTGATGGCGTTGAGGATAAGCAGAAAAGCGAAAAATGAGATTCCGTAGCTGAGTATGCCGCCCCATAATCCGTTCAGCTCATAAATGCCGAATATGCCGTATAGGTTGGTGAATCTTACATTGGCAAGTACGATAAGAATGAACGCAGCCAGCAATTCGCCGTTAATTTTCTGCATTGGCGTGAATTCGAGGATGTCGTCGAAAAAACCAACGAGAAATATGATGTACAAACCAGCCAAAAAGAGGTAGGTTGAAATCTTGAAATCAAAAAAAAGATTGGAAATCAAGAATGTAATCAAGAATGCCGAAACTGTGCATATACCCCCAACGTTAGGAATGTTTCCTTCGTGCGAGGTGCGGTGATTCGGGTGTACAATCATGTTTTTCTTCTTCGAAATCTTAAGGATGTACGGCATAATGTACCATCCGACAAAAAACGAAAAGAAAATGACGGAAAATGGGTATTTGTGTATTAAGATAGAAATGTAATCCATATCTAAATGCAATATTCTGCAAAGTTAATAAATATTATCGAATATAATGTTGAGTTTTGTCTAAAGTTGTTTGGGCTGAAAACTCAACCGTTTTGCTCGAAAAACAAAATCTCAAAACTCGTCGTTTTTGTTGAAATTGATGAGAAAAACTTTTTCAGTGGCTCTTGTGATGGCAGTGTAGAGCCATCTGTAGTATTGTATGTCCATCATTTCTTCGCGAATGTTTCCGTGGTCAATATATACATGTTTCCATTGCCCGCCTTGTGCCTTGTGGCAGGTCACGGCATACGCAAACTTCACTTGCAATGCATTAAGGTAAGGGTCTTTGCGCATTTCTTGCATTCTATTTCTTCTGCTTGGTATGTGCATGTAGTCTTCTTGCACTTTTTCGAACAGTTTAGCATTGATGTCGGCTATTTCGGCGGGCGTGTCGGCGTGGAGCGTGTCGAGCAATATGCGTGTGTCTATTTCGGCGTCATAGTCGGTCAGTTTCAGCGTGACATCTGCAAAACAGAGGTCGTACATGTCGTAGTGTTTCCGCATGCGTACGATTTCTGCTATGTCGCCGTTGGCTATAAAGTCGATTTCTTTGTGTTCTTTTGCCCAGAAATAGTTGTTCTTCGAGATGATGAGCAGATCTCCGTTTGTGAGTTCGTCTTCTTTGTACAGTATTTTGTTTCTGATTCCGTTGGAATAGATGTTCGCCCGCTTGTTGGAACGGGTGATGATAATGCTTTCGTCTATTCCAACCGTTCGGTACGAGTCTTGCAGTTTTTCTTCAAGATATTCGCCGCTCAGATTTTCTATGTCGCCGTATCCGTTCAGTTTCAAGTCGGGTTTGACTAAAAAAGCTTCGTCTTCTATTTGTTTCCTGACTTTGGTGGCATTGTACAGAATACCGCTTTCGCTGGATTGCCGTACAACATCAGTCAGAAGAAAATCGCGCACATCAAATCCGGCGCTTCTCAGTTCCTGCGGGTCGAGGGCTGGACTGTATTCTGATATGACAGGAGGCAGCTGGGCCGTGTCGCCCACGAGCATCAGACGGCAACCGTCGTTGCTGTACACAAATTCTATGAGGTCGTCGAGCAGGCGGCCGCTCCCGAATGGGTTTTGCCCGCTTTGTGCCGTGTTCGAAATCATGGATGCTTCATCTACGATGAATAGCGTGTGCGGGTATTTGTTGTATCCCAATTCAAAACTGCCGTCGGTTTTCTGCAGATATATTTTTTTATGAATGGTGTATGCAGCATGTCCTGAATATGCGCTGAAAACCTTGGCGGCTCGTCCTGTTGGGGCTAGCAGAATGAATTTCTGCTGCAGTTCGGACATGGCTTTTACGAGCGCGCTGACAACAGATGTTTTTCCTGTGCCGGCAAAACCTCTGAGCAGAAAAATTTCGTTTCTTTCTTTTGACATCAGAAATGACGAAATCTCACCAATCAGTTGATGCTGGCTTTTGTTTGGCTCAAAGGGCAGTTGTTCGGTTATTTTGTTTGAGATGAAATCTTGTATCATTTTTTTCAGAAAAAAAACTTTTAAAATTACATAAAAAGTCCGTGTGTTTGAAATTTTGGGAGATAAAAATTCTCGAAATTTCAGAAAGTAGGTGGTGTGTCTGATAAAATTTAGTATTTTTGAAATTTCTAATCGAAATTGTTGTTACGATAAAAAATACATTATGCAATGTTATAATCGACGAAAAACGGATGTTGTCCGTGTGGGTGACGTAAAAATAGGAGGCGAGAATCCTATAGTGCTGCAATCGATGACCAACACTTCGACTACAGACACGGCAGAGAGTGTGGCTCAAATTATTCGCATAGTGGAGGCTGGCGGCGATATGGTTCGTCTTACGGCGCAAGGTCCGCGTGAAGCCGAAAACCTGAAAAATATTAAGGAAGAATGTGTGAAAATGGGGTGCAACGTTCCGTTGGTGGCCGATATACATTTTAATCCAAAAGTAGCCGAGATAGCCGCTTTGTATGTGGATAAAGTCCGCATAAATCCTGGCAATTTTATCGATCCGGCCCGTACATTCAAAAAACTCGATTATACCGATGCGGAATATGCGGCAGAAGTTTCAAAAATCAGAGAACGCCTGCTGCCGTTGCTCGATATTTGTCGTCAGCATCATACGGCCATTCGTATCGGGGTGAATCACGGGTCGCTTTCCGACAGAATCATGAACCGTTATGGTGATACGCCCGAAGGCATGATGGAATCGTGCATGGAATTTTTGCGTGTATGCCATGACGAGCACTTTGATAATGTGGTCATTTCCATCAAGGCGTCGAACCCGGTGGTGATGGTACGTACGGTCCGTCTGCTGGTCGAGGCCATGGACAAGGAGAATATGCGATACCCGTTGCATCTTGGTGTCACCGAAGCTGGCGACGGCGAAGATGGACGAGTGAAGTCGGCTGTAGGCATAGGTACTCTTCTTGCCGAAGGACTTGGCGACACAATAAGAGTATCGTTGAGTGAAGCGCCTGAAATGGAAATACCTGTCGCCCGTAAGCTTGCCGATTATATTTCGTCGTTTGCAGGTGTTGAGTTCGATGGAAATGAATGCGACTTGGCGGTTTCTGACTATAGTTCAGATGCTGTTTGCGGTATAGGAGTCGATAACAAGCCGGTGGTGATTGCCGAAGGCGAAGAAAGTGTGTTCCCGTCGCCTGATTTCCGCTTGCTTGGCGGCAATATTGTTTCAGTGGGAAAAAAGGCGTATCCGATAGTGGAAGATATAGAGAATCTGAAAAATGACTGCTTCTTTAGCATAACATTGCGCAAAATAAGGGCATTGTCTGATGCCGAAAAACTGAACGGAAAACGATTTGTTTTCTTGCTTGAAACGGAAACAGCCAATCCTGTGTTGGAACAGCGTCTTTTCTTTGCAGAATTGAGAAGAAGGGGGTGTAAAAATCCTGTTGTCCTTTATCGCCGATACAAGGAAAATGATGTGGAGATGTTGCAGTTGAAGGCGGCTGTCGATTGCGGTGCTCTGCTCATCGACGGTTTGGCTGACGGTGTGTTCGTGGTGAACAAAGGCGGCATATCCTCGCAACTTGTTAACTCTACATCCTTTGCTGTGTTGCAGGCTTCACATCGTCGTGTGACGCGTACTGAGTATATCTCGTGTCCGGGCTGCGGACGTACGCTTTATGATTTGCAAGAGGTTATCCGTCAGATAAAAGAGCGGACAGCGCGTGTCAGCAACCTGAAGATAGGCATCATGGGATGTATCGTGAATGGACCTGGCGAGATGGCTGATGCCGATTATGGCTATGTGGGTGCAGCACGCGGCAAGGTGAGCCTCTACAAGAAACAGGTTTGCGTGGAAAAAAACATTGACCAGGCTGAGGCTGTGGATAAATTGGTGGAACTGATAAAGGCCAATGGCGATTGGGTTGAAAATTGTTAATAAGTTGAAATTAAAAAAAAGAAAATTATGGCACATGTATTGGATACCCAAGGTATTGTTACGGAATTGGAGAAGATAATAAATGAAGCGGAAAAGTATATCGTTTTAATTTCTCCTTTTTTGCGTATTTCTGAAAGTAATTATAATAGATTAAAAAGAGCAACAGAACATGGCGTTAGTGTTGTGTTAATATATGGGAAAAAGGAAACATCTGAAGCAGAAAAATTTAAAACATTTCAGAATTGTAAAATACTGTTTTGTGAAAACTTGCATGCTAAATGTTATTGTAATGAAAACGATATGATAATATCTTCGTTGAATTTACACGAGTGCTCAGAGCATAATTTTGAGTTAGGTGTTGGTTTTTCGAATGATATGAAAGATGGAGCTATGTATGAGGAAACATCTAGAAAAATAAATCAAATTTACCAGAACTCTGAAATTATATGGGGTGAAAGTAGAGTTAATTTTTATGCAACTAATATAAATACAGGTTTTTGTTTGAATTGTGGTCAAGGAATAGGGTTTAATCCAACACGACCTTTCTGTTATAATTGTTATACGCAGATTCGAAAAGAAAATAATGATATAAAGAATTTGAGATTTCAGTATTGCCATATGTGTAGAAAGAGGACAAATTACTATACATCAGAGGATAAGCCGTTATGTAGAGAGTGTTGGAATAATTGGAATAGTTAGAATAAAAATAAATTGTAGTTATTTTGCAAAAGCGACTATCTCTTATATTGCTATTGACCTTCTCTATTTTTCGGATGGCTGCCAGCACACCCTACGAGGCATATATCGACAGTGTGGTGCAGGTGTCGATGTCGAGCCCGATAGTGAAGCGTGCGCCGATAAATGTGGATAAGCAGACCTTGCTGCGGACGGTGAACGAAAGTTCGTGGTTCACGGTGGGGAATGACAATTATTTTTGTACAGGCATTCCGTTCGACAGGCAAATAAACAAGAATACGGCAGATGCTAAATATCAGGTAAGCGCACAGGTTCGCATCACCAAATGCGTTCTTCCGCTGAACAGTTATCTTGCGCTCAGATATACGCAACGGTCGTTCTGGGATATATATAAATTTTCTTCGCCTTTCCGTGATAATAATTACAACCCGGCAGTAGGGGTGGTGACGCCGGTTTTTAAGAATAATGCTTTGCTTGGCGTTTTCAATCTTTTTCTGGAACACGATTCAAACGGTAGAGATTCTGTTTTCTCGCGCAGTCAGAATCTGATTTCAGCGTCGTTCCGCTATTATCTGAATCCCAAAGTGAGTGTGCAATTCAAGGCATGGGGAGCTGTGCTCGCCGTAGAGAATGATGATTTGTACGATTATCGCGGATTTTGTTCGCTGGCATTGAATTTGCGAAATAAAACGGGGCGTGTGATGGCTACCTTCAATGCTAATCCGAATCTTAATTTCAGACGATGGAACATCACGGCTGATTTGAATTTCCAAGTTTCAAAAAAGTTGGAGCAGTATGTGTTTGTCCAGATTTTTGAAGGTTATGCCGAAAGTTTCCTGAATTATAACAAATATACAGCAATGATTAGGGCCGGTTTTTGTTTTAAACCGCATTTTATTTCTATTCAGTAATTGAGCAATCTTCCGCCGTCGTTCCATGCTCCGTACATTTTGCCGGTTCTGGTAGCGTTTATGAATGTTTCCAAGTACTTCATCGCTTTTTCGTGCGATAGGTTTTTCTCGTACCATTGTATGTTGTATAAACGAATTCTGACATACAATTCAGGAAAAGATTTCATATTTTTCCATACGATTCTGTCTGATTTGAGGATGTCGGACAGCCATTTCTCCATTTTAAAACTGTTTTTTGCGAGCGATGGCAGCGCTTTTTTCCCTTCGGGTGTCATCAGTCCGAGTTTAATGAGTCTGCGGCATCGTTCCTTGTTCAGTTCACTCCAGTTAGAGTTCTTTTTTCGGGGCGAAATTCTTTGGAACAGACAGCCGTCGTCCATTCGTTTGCAAGTGGAGTCAATCCATCCGAAACAAAGCGCTTCTTCCACAATGTCGAGATAGTACAGTCCGTTGTCGTCGTTTGCCGAGCGCGTGGATTTTATCCACAGCTCTTTTTGCGTGTTGGCGTTTTTTCCGAGCCAATGGCGAAGGTCGCTTCGGTGACAGAAATAGACTATGTTAGCATTGCTTGTCATCCTTGCCCGATTTGTTTAGTTCTTTTAGTACGCCCCATACCAAAGGTGCCGTAATGGCAAAGGTGAAAAGGTCGGAAATGGCTTGACACGATTCTACGCCTGCCAGACCGAAGAAGCGCGGCAGCAGAATGATGCCCGGGATAAAAAACAATCCTTGTCTTGCGGCGGCCAATATGGTGGCGCGAACCGATTTGCGCAAAGTCTGCAACATCATGTTGCTCATAGTGGCGAAGGCGAGCAATGGTAGCGTGAGCAGCTGCCATCGCAAAGCGGCAGTTCCTATTTCAGACACTGCGCTGTCGCTGCTCTGAAATACACTGATGATGTCGGTGGCAAACACAAAGCCCACGGTCGATACAATCAGCAGAAAGATGGTGCCTGTTTTTACGCAAAACCAATAGCCGTCGGTCACTCGATGATATAATCGGGCGCCATAGTTATATCCGCATACAGGCTGATAGCCTTGTCCGAAACCAATGACAATGGCGAAAATCATATTGCAGATGCGGTTCACGATAGACATGGCGGCAATGGCTTCGTCGCCGTAGCGTCCGGCGGCTACATTCAGCATGATGATGGCAATGGCAGCCAGTCCCTGCCTGCTGAGCGACGGGATGCCTCCGTGCAATATTTCGTAGAATTGCGCTTTTGTAGGCTTGAAGTTTTTGAGGCTAAGTGAGGCGATGCAGCGTTTCTGGCAGAAATAAATGAGCAGAAAAAAGCTGATGGTTTGTCCTGTGACAGTGGCGATGGCTGCCCCCGCAATCCCCATGTCGAAAACGAAGGCAAGCAGCGGCACTAGCATCACATTGGCAATGGCCCCAATAATGATGCCGAGCATGGCATATTTTGCGTTCCCCTGAAACCGCATCTGTGTGTTGATGGTGAGCGCAACAGTCATGAAGGGCGCCCCGATGAAGATATAGGTCAAAAAAGTTTTCGTGTAATGCAAAATGGTAGGCGTGGCACCCAGCCATACAGAAATGGGATGTAAGAAAAGCAGTCCTGCTATGGCAATGATAACACCGCATACAAAAGCGTATATCACGCCCGAAATAGCCATTTTTCGTGCATTCTCGATATTTTTTGCGCCCAACTGCCGCGAGATGTAGTTGCCCGATCCGTGTCCGAAAAAGAAACCGAAGGCTTGAATGATAGCCATGATGGAGAATGCCACACCCACAGCGGCTGTGCATTCCACGCCAATATCAATGCCGTTTTCGTGAATCTTGCTTACATAGAAAGTGTCAGCCATGTTGTAGAAAGCGGTTGTCAGCATGCTGATGATAGTCGGGATGGCCAACGCACAAATAAGCGGTCTGACAGGCCGCGTGGTCATTTCTATGTAATTGTCTTTGTTCAAAATGTATAGTTGCGTGCTTCTGTAAGAAATTAACTTGTAAAGTTACGACAAATTGAATCAAAATCTATTATCTTTGTGGAAAAATTACAGAATAAAATGGCAAAAGAACTGACTTCAAGAAGCGAAAACTATTCGCAGTGGTATATTGATTTGGTGAATAAGGCCGATTTGGCCGAAACTTCAGCAGTGCGCGGATGTATGGTGATAAAACCTTACGGATACGCCATTTGGGAAAAGATGCAGCATGAGTTGGACCGCATGTTCAAAGAGACAGGGCATCAGAACGCTTATTTCCCGCTTTTCATACCTAAATCCTTTTTGAGCAAAGAGGCGTCGCATGTTGAAGGATTCGCCAAAGAATGCGCCGTGGTGACGCATTATCGCTTGAAAACTGATGCTACTGGCAAAGGTGTGATTGTCGATCCCGAAGCGAAATTGGAAGAGGAACTGATTGTGCGTCCTACTTCAGAAACCATCATTTGGAACACTTATAAAAATTGGATACACTCATACCGCGACCTTCCGATTCTCTGCAACCAGTGGGCGAATGTGGTGCGCTGGGAGATGCGTACGCGTTTGTTCTTGCGTACGGCGGAGTTCTTGTGGCAGGAAGGTCACACTGCGCATGCCACCAAAGAAGAGGCGCTGGAAGAAGCCATGAAAATGCTGAATGTGTATGCCGATTTTGCCGAGAATTTCATGGCAATACCTGTGGTGAAAGGCGTGAAATCGGCTAATGAACGATTTGCCGGTGCCGTTGAAACTTTCTGCATCGAAGCGCTGATGCAGGACGGAAAAGCGTTGCAGGCCGGTACCTCACACTTCCTCGGACAGAATTTCGCCAAAGCGTTTGATGTGAAATTTATCAACAAAGAAAATAAGGAAGAACTTGTGTGGGCTACTTCATGGGGCGTTTCTACCCGTCTGATGGGTGCGCTGATAATGACACACTCCGACGATAACGGATTGGTGCTGCCGCCTAATTTGGCTCCGTATCAGGTGGTTATCGTACCTATCTATAAAGACATGACGCAGCTTGCCGCAATCAACGAGAAGGCCGACAATATCATTGCTGCCTTGCGCAAGCGCGGCATCAGCGTGAAGTACGACAATGCCGACAATAAGAAGCCGGGCTGGAAATTCGCAGAATACGAGTTGAAGGGCGTGCCTGTGCGTCTGGCTATGGGTGCCCGCGATTTGGAGAACGGAACAGTTGAGGTGGCTCGCCGAGATACGCTTACCAAAGAAACCGTTTCGGTAGAAAATATTGACGCTTATGTGGAGGAGTTGCTTAAGGAGATTCAGAAGAATATCTTCCAAAAGGCGTTGGATTATCGTGCATCGGTCACTCGCGAGGTTAATTCTTACGAAGAATTCAAGGTAGAAATCGAAAAAGGCGGTTTCTTGCTTTGTCATTGGGACGGAACGCCCGAAACCGAAGAGAAAATCAAAAACGAAACAAAAGCCACTATCCGCTGCATTCCGCTCGAAGGCGACAAAACACCTGGCAAATGTATGGTGACAGGCAAACCTTCGGCACAGCGTGTAGTGTTTGCAAGAGCATACTGATTCAATGGATAATGGAATTGACTTTGACGCAGACGGGAGATAATTATGAATTATGAATTATGAATTGAAAATCATTGACCAACGGGAGATAATTATGAATTGAAGGCATCGATAGAAGGAAAGTTAATTTTCAAATTCTCAATTAACAATCATTGACCGAAGGGAAATAAATATTCAAATCTTCAAATCAGAAGCAACGTTCATTGAGCGAAGGGAAATAAATTAGAAACTCAGAAATCAGAAATTAGAAATAATTAGAAATTTTAGGAGTCGAGAAGCGTGTTGAGTCACTCCTTACTCCTAATTCTTAATTGAAAAACAGCAGGCTGGTCTGTCGCTGTCCCGAATGTTCGGGAAAGAGGAAAGTCCGGGCAACATAGAGCGCCACACTTCTTAACGGGAAGCGTCCGCGAGGATAGAGTAGTGTGACAGAAAATAACCGCTCCTTTGGAGTAAGGGTGAAAATGTGCGGTAAGAGCGCACGCGGCTGGGTGGCGACATTCAGTCGGCACACCTTGTGGGTTGCAAGGCCAAGTATACCGGCATGGGGTTGCTCGCTCCGTTATGCCGGGGGGTAGGCTGCTCGAGGCTGCCGGTGACGGCAGTCCTAGATAAATGACAGGCACTTTCGGTTGAAAGTACAGAACTCGGCTTATAGGCTTGCTGTTTTTTTTATGAAATCAATCATTTGCGTGCAAATATATGAATAAACAGAAGGAATCTTTTTATGAAAAGGTGCGCTCCTCGATTCTGCGCCTTGTCCAGTTTGTGACAGTGGATGTGTGGAAACGCAAATCGTTCATCGGCGGTGTGATAATCGCCATTTGGGTTTCTATACAGAATTTCAACGACAAAGATTTGCGCAAGAAAGCGACGGCATTGTCTTTCAATACCTTGTTGGCGCTGGTGCCTATGCTGGCGGTTGTGCTGGCTATTGCCCGCGGATTCGGTTTTCAGAGCACGGTGGAAAACCTTTTGGTGGAAACTGCCAGCAATAACAATATGGAGGTGATGGATGCTGTCTTTGGCTATGTGAACTCCTATATGGAGAAGGCTCGTGGCGGCGTTTTTATGGGTGTCGGCATCGTCATCCTGTTTGTGTCGGTAGTGAATGTGCTGCGCAGTCTGGAGGAAGTGTTCAACAAAGATATATGGTATGTAGGAAAATCGCGTAACATTGTGCGGCAGTTTGTCGATTACATTTCGGTGATTGTCATTGTACCGGTATTGATGGTGGTGATGAGCGGTTTCTCAGTTTATGTCAGTTCTGCGTTCTCTGCCACAGAATTGGGCGGGTATTTCTCTCCTGTCATTTCCGTGTGGATGAAAGTGTTGCCGTTTGTTGTCGTTTGTGCGCTTTTCACGATAATTTACATCACAGTGCCCAATACCAAGGTGAAATTTGTGCCGGCATTGATAGCCGGAGTAGTGGCAGGTTCGGCATTTCAGTTCTTCCAGCTGCTGTATATCAACGGACAGATATGGGTGTCGTCGTACAATGCCATATATGGTAGCTTTGCTGCGCTGCCGTTGCTCATGCTGTGGCTGCAGTTGTCGTTCTCCATACTGCTATATGGCGCCACACTGTCGTTTTCGTGCCAGAATATAAAGAATTACATTCTGAAGAAAGAATTGGAGCATATATCGCCATATTTCAAGAATTTCATGTGTCTGGTGATACTGAATGTCATTGCCAAACGTTTCGAGAAAATGGAAACGCCGGTATCGCTCACGGAGATTGCCTCCGAGAATCAGATACCATATCAACTTGTGGCTCGCTTGACGGCCGAACTGGAGCATAATGGCATTCTAGCCAAAAAAGAGACCGACGACGAGGAAGTGGTTTACATCCCTGCTTTCGACATCGACAAACTTACGGTGGCCGAAGTGTACGAGCGTATGCAGAAAGACGGTGCCGGGTTCGACGATTTCCAATTCGACGGCGATGCCCATTTTGAGAACATAAAGAAGAAAAACGAAGAACTCTACGATAAATATATCCACCTCACTGCCGACATTCTGGTTAAGGACTTGTAAGTTTTTTAGTATTTACTAATATTGATAAAGCTAAGGCGAATTGAAGAAATGAAAGTAGGCGAGTTTTTTTGTAAAAATAAGTCGAAATAGTTTCTGATATTTCGCATATTGTATCAATCTTTTGAGAATCAATATGTTAATTATTGATTTTGGTTGACTGGTTCAATGTGTTTGTTCGTTGCAGATGCAATAATTATGGCGATAATAGTATTCTAACCAAAAATTATCCGTAAGTTTGTAAAAAAAACAGGATGCAGAAAGAGAAAGACATGATATTCGGTTTGCGCCCCATTATTGAGGCTGTCGAATCGGGCAAAGAAATAGAAAAAATATTTATCAAACGCGAATTGGGAGGTGAGTTGGCGCAACAACTCTGGAACTTGGTGCACGAAAGGCAAATTCCAGTGGTGAAGGTGCCGGTGGAAAAACTCAATCGCTTGACCCGCAAAAATCATCAGGGTGCTATTGCCTACCTTTCTCCGGTTGTATATCAGCATATCGAGGATATTATCCCCATGTTGTACGAAGAAGGTAAAACGCCTTTTGTGGTGGTGCTCGATGGTGTAACCGATGTGCGCAATTTTGGCGCCATAGCCCGTACATGCGAGTGTGCTGGTGTAGATGCCATTGTGGTGCCGATGAAAGGTGGTGCTGCCGCCAATGCCGATGCCGTGAAGACTTCGGCAGGCGCTTTGCATATCATACCTGTTTGTCGCGAAATAAGTGTACAGAAAGCGGTTCAGTTTCTCAAAGATTCAGGATTGACCATTGTTGCAGCTTCGGAGAAGGCCGTGCAGGACTATTCGCAAGCCGATTACAAGAATCCGCTGGCTATAGTGATGGGCTCTGAGGATGTGGGCATCTCGCCAGAAGTGCTTCGCTTGTGCGACCAGATGGTGTCTATTCCTGTTTTGGGTAAAATTCAGTCGCTCAATGTGTCGGTTGCAGCAGGTGTGCTTATTTACGAGGCTGTGAAGCAAAGGGGAGTTCGGTGTTAAAAGATTAAAGTTAAAAGATTAAAGTTCATTGTATTCGTGGAAATACTTTTTGAGGATAATCATATCATAGTGGTGAACAAAACCACTTCCGAAATTGTGCAAGGCGACAAGACGGGCGACAAACCGCTTGTGGAGATGCTGAAGGAGTATCTCAAAGAGAAGTACAACAAGCCCGGCAATGTGTTTTGCGGCGTGGTGCATCGGTTGGATCGTCCGGTGAGCGGTGTGGTCATTTTTGCCAAGACGGGCAAGGCGCTTACGCGTCTGAACGACATGGTGCGCAACCACGAGATGCAGAAGACCTATTGGGCAATTGTGAAAAATATGCCTCCACAACCTGAAATGACACTTAAGCATTATCTGGTGCGTAACGAAAAGCAGAACAAGTCGTTTGCCTACGACAAGGAGGTGAAAGACGGCAAATTCTCTGAACTCTCGTTCCGTATGCTGGCTTCTTCCGACACCTATCATCTGCTCGAAGTGGACTTGAAAACTGGTCGTCATCATCAAATCCGTTGTCAGTTGGCAAAAATAGGCTGCCCCATCAAAGGTGACTTGAAATACGGTTTCCCGCGTTCAAATCCTGACGGTGGCATCAGTCTGCACGCACGCCAGATTTCTTTTGTGCATCCGGTATCGAAAGAGCGGATTACCATCTTGGCTCCGGCGCCGAATGACAAATTATGGAAATTCTTTGAGGAGAATGTGAGTGCTGTTAGGCAATCTTAAAAACTGTTTTATTTCTTGCAGTTTATTTGTGGAATCTCGTCCCATTTGGTAGAGTAGCGCGGCGAGCGATGTTCGCTTTTTACGGCATTGCTGTTAGCAAAATCGCCTTCTACGGCTAATTTTATAGTGCCTTTTCCGTATTGGCTGTTTATGGAGTCGAGGGCAGTCGTCAGTTTGTTTTGTCTGCTTCGGTCTATGGTGTCGAACAGATTGTATTGCACGGCGTTTTTCATGGATATTCCGTAAAGTATCACCCCGGCCTTCTTGTATTGAAATCCGTTGCGAAATCTGCTCCTTATCATCTGAATGGCTTTATCTACAATTTCGATGACAGAATCGGTGGCCACGGGAAATGTAGCATTTACGTTTATATAGTCTTGCGGAGCGTTCTCACGGAATAGGCTTGTTCGGGCAAATACATTTATGCCGGAGCAGCATGATTTTTGCTTTCGCAACTTTCGTGAACAGTCGCTGGCAAAGGTGGCGATGGCTTCCTCCAGGGCGTTTTGCTCCGATATGCCTTGTTCGGCGAAACTTCTGCTGGTGCAGATGCTTTGTTTCATGGGCAATTCTTCCATTTGGATGCAGCTGATGCCTTTCAACTCTTTTTGTGTGCGCAGTCCTGTTACGGAAAGCCATTGTCTTACTGTTTTTTCGTCCAGCATGGTGAAGTCGTATGCGGTTTTGATACCCATATAGTTCAGCTTTTTTGCCGAACGGCGGCCAATGCCGAAAACATCTGCTACATCGAACATTTTCAAGGCTTTTAGTCTTTTCTCGTCGGTGTCGATAATGCAAACGCCTTTGTAACCGGGGTATTTTTTTGCGAATTTGCTTGCTACTTTTGCAAGGGTTCTTGTAGGGGCAATGCCTATGGAAACAGGGATATGGACGCATTTCTGAATAGTACGCACCAGTTCAGTTCCTTTGTCTCTTATTTGCTCTGATGTGCCTAGTCCTGTAAAGTCGAGGAATGCCTCGTCGATAGAGTATTGCTCAAAATCGGGTGTGTGTTTCGAGAGCAACGACATCACTCGGCTGCTGATGTCGCCATACAATTCGAAATTGCTGGAGAAAATGGCGATGTTGTGTCTTTCTATCTCATTTTTTATTTGAAAGAGCGGCGCACCCAATTTTATTCCTAGTTGTTTGGCTTCGTTGCTGCGCGAAATGACGCATCCGTCGTTACTCGACAGCACAATGACCGGCCGTCCTGTGAGGTCGGGACGGAAAACTCTCTCGCAAGAGACGAAAAAGTTGTTGCAGTCTGCCAGACCGAACAATGTCATTATCTCATCTTTTTAATGGTGTAGGTTACCACTCCCCACACATTGAAATTGTTTTCTTCAGTCACCTTGATGGGCTTGAAGTCGGGGTTGGCGGGGACTAGCCAAACGCATTTGTTGCTCTCGTCGCGCCTGAAATGTTTCAGCGTGTATTCTCCGTCAATGACAGCCACCACGATGTCGCCGTCTCGCGGCTCGATGGAGCAGTCCACAATGGCGATGTCGCCGTCGGATATGCCAGCCTCTTTCATCGAATCGCCGTTTATTTTTGTGTAGAAAGTTGCCTCTCGGTGTCTGACGAGCTCTTTGTTCAAGTCGATTGTCTCTCCTTTGTATTGCTCGGCAGGACTGGGAAATCCGGCCTTTATCCCTTCTGATGAATATGGACGGCTGTTTTCTTCGCTGTCGTCTATTCCGTATAATGTTATGTGCGATTCTGCGTCCATTCTTCGTTGATTTCTTTTCAGAGGTGTTGGAATAAGGTGTCAAAAAAAACATAACCAAAAGGAATGGTTATGTTTTTTGCTTTGTAGCGCATAGCGGAATCGAACCGCTATTCCCAGATTGAGAATCTGATTTCCTAACCGTTAGAAGAATGCGCCATCGTTTTTCGATGTGCAAAATTAGATAAAATTTTTCATTTGTAAATGAAAAAAGAGAAAAGAGTTGAAAAAAAACAACATTTTTCTCTTTTTCTATGGTTTTATTTACCTGCCAGCAAAAGGTCTTCCCATTTTTCGGCAAATTTCTCCATGGATGGATATACGATGTCGGCGCCAGATTTTGTGAGTGTGTCGTCGGGCAGAATTCCGGTGTTTACGGCGATGGTGAATATGCCAGCGGCCTTTGCGGCTTGCACGCCGAGTGGCGCATTTTCTACAACAATGGCTTCCCATGGCATCAGGTGTGCTTTCGCCAGTGCATTGAGGTATGGTTCTGGGTCGGGTTTCCCTTTAGTCACATCTTCGGCGGTAATCATTCTTTCGCGTGCGAATATGCCAGGGAAATTGTGATCCAGTTTTTCGAGCAGGCTTTTTTGTCCCGAACCGGTGACGATGTATATGGCGGTGCCCGATTCTTTCACTTTTTTCAGCAGATTGGCTACGCCTCGCATGGGAGTGATGGTGTTTATTTCGTCGAAGATGCGGCTTTTCATGGCGTATATTTCCGTCAATTCGCTATCGGTGGCTGTGCGTCCTAATTGTCTTTCGAACACTTCGTTGATGGTGGCAGCCCCAGTGCGTCCTTCGTTTTCGTAAACATCAATAGGCGTGAAAGTCACGCCGTAATGCGCCAAGGTCTTTATCCATGCTTCTGCATGGTATGGCATCGAATCGTATATCACGCCGTCCATATCGAAAAGTACGGCTTTCAGTTTCATCTGCACATTATTTTGTGCATTGTAAAGTTTTATTTTGTCAGCAATCATAAAGTCTGGTGTTTTTTCTTTTTCAAAGGTAATGAAAATAATTGATAGCAAGGAATCTTTTCTTCTGATATATGGCAGATATCGCATATAATAGACCGAAAAAACATTGCGTTACAAATTATTTTTTGAATACTGTAGTGCGTTCGTGGTGCTTTACTATCAGTAAAGTTGGGTTGAACAACGTTATTTCAAGCGTGTCGGTCGTTTGTGGTGTGTATAGAAACAGAAAGCAGCTGTTCTCTGTTTTTTGCACCTCCCATTTGTTATAGTTTTTTACCGTAGAATGTATGGTGCCGTCGGCATTCAATGTAAGCAGGGTGTTGCTGTCGGCAGCGTCGGTCCATGTGCCGGCAATTTGTGTTTTCAATTCTTTTCGCTGTTGCTGTTTGTGGTAAAGGTTTGATGCGTATTTCCCTCCGAAGAAGGCGATGATAGCCAATAAAATCAACAGCAGTATATGTTTTTTCTTTGTCATGTTGGCTTTATAGGTTAGGTTACACTCGTTCTATTTTGGCGCCAAGCATGCGCAAGCGCTCATCGATGCGTTCGTATCCTCGGTCAATCTGTCCGATGTTGTCGATAGTGCTTTTGCCATCGGCGGCAAGCGCGGCGATGAGCAATGCGATTCCGGCACGTATGTCGGGCGATGTCATGCGGGCGGCACGCAGGTAGAATTGTTCTCCAAGTCCGATGACGGTGGCGCGGTGCGGGTCGCAGAGTATGATTTTTGCTCCCATATCAATTAATGTATCCACGAAAAACAAACGACTTTCGAACATTTTTTGGTGGATGAGCACACTGCCTTTGGCTTTGGTGGCAACTACGAGCATTACGCTCAGCAGGTCGGGGGTAAGTCCTGGCCATGGCGCATCGGCGATGGTCATGATTGAACCGTCGAGAAACGATTCAATTTTGTATGTTGCTTGTGCAGGTATGTAGATGTCATCGTTTCGTTGTTCCATTTTTATGCCCAACCGTCTGAAAGCGTCGGGTATAATGCCCAGATTGGCATACGACACATTCTTGATGGTGAGTTCGGATGCAGTCATAGCTGCTATGCCGATAAAGCTTCCCACTTCAATCATATCGGGCAGTATGCGGTGTGTGCATCCGTGCAGCGTGTCGACGCCTTCGATGGTGAGCAGGTTGGATGCCACTCCCGAAATTTTCGCTCCCATGCTGTTCAGCATTTTGCAGAGCTGCTGAATGTAGGGTTCGCAAGCGGCGTTATAAATGGTGGTTGTTCCTTTGGCGAGCACAGCGGTCATGATGATGTTTGCCGTGCCGGTCACCGAAGCTTCGTCGAGCAGCATGTAGGTGCCTGCAAGTTTATCTGCTTTTATGTTGTACAGTTGTTTCTGTGTGTCGTATTCAAATGTGGCCCCCAATTTCTGTATGCCAAGGAAGTGTGTGTCCAGTCGGCGGCGTCCTATTTTGTCGCCTCCGGGTTTTGGCATGATGGCGCGGTGGTAGCGTGCCAGCATAGGACCTACCAACATGACGGAGCCTCTTAATGCCGCGCTTTTCGTATAGTATTCCTTGGTGTCTATATAGTCGATGTTCAGTGAAGAGGGGTCGAATTCGTAGGCGTTGGCCGATAGCTTTCTTACTCCGACGCCCATGCAGCAAAGCAGGTCGATCAGATTGTTGATATCGGCTATGTCGGGAATGTTCTCAACAGTCACCTTTTGGTCGGTGAGCAGGGTGGCGCAAATAATCTGCAGTGCCTCGTTCTTAGCGCCTTGCGGCTCAATCTCTCCATGCAGACGTCGGCCGCCTTCAATAACAAATGATGCCATATTTTCTTGTGATTGGTGAGTTGGGTGTAATGCTGAAAGAAAAACGGAAAAAACTGTAGCCGTTATTGCTGTTGTTTCCTTTTCTTGTTTTTCTGGTTGTTCTTTTGATTATTGTTATTGTTTCGTTGCACAAAATTTTCCTTTCTTTCCTGCAATTTAAAGTTTTCGGCATTGAGCGCCACTTTTCCATCTGTCATCTCGCACAAGTCGTCGAGTATTTTTTGGTCTTCTACATTGTCTTTGTTCCAAGTGCAGTATGCTTTCTTCATTTGGTTGGCAATGAGTTTGATGAGCGCTTCGCGTTGCTCGCCTTCGTAGTTGTCGATGCGCGAAATCATTTCTTGCAGTGCCTTGCCGTAGTGCATATATTTTATTTTTGCGTCGGGATAAGGCACTTTTTCGGGCTTTTCTTGTAGTTTTTCATTGCTCATCACATCGTAAGGGTAGTCGATGTCAAGTTTGAAATCGGACATAATGGCCAGATGGTCCCATAGTTTGTGCTTAAAGTCGTTCACATCCCGCAGATACGGAAACAAGTTGCCCATGGTGGCGATGATGCTTTTGGCGCATTTCATGCGTTCTTCTCGGTCTTCTATCGTGCAGGCGTAATCTACCATCTGCTGTACATTTCTTCCGTATTCGGGCAGAATAATGCGTTTTTGTTTGGTTGTATATTCCATAGTTTCTGTCTGTTTCTGTTTTTAAGGGTTGATTTTAGATGGTTTGGGCGTAGTAGGCTGAAAATCTTTCAGATAAAACGGTTCGAAATAGGCCACATCCTCAAACTTTTGTGCGGCGAATCGCTTTTCAGCCAATGGAATCATATTCCTTGCCAATGGGGTTATGCCGTCGATAAATCTGGCATTGCCGTTTTGTATCACATGCTTGAACTTTTCGGCTCCGTTTCCGAAAAAGTAGATGCTGCTTTGCTGAAGAGTGTCTGCAAAAGAATTTTCATCCAGAACGTCAGGCGAAGTCGCTCTTTTCTCGTTCAGCTCTTTGTCGAGCAGCACATCGTACACTTCCATTCGTCTGGCATCAATCATCGGGCAGAGCAGAAAATTGTTGTTTTCGTTGGTGTTTCTGAGCGCCCCAACAGCCATAGTTTCCAGTGTGGGCACGGCAATGAGGGGGATTCCCATGCCATAGGCCAGTCCTTTGGCGGTAGAAACGCCGATGCGAAGCCCAGTGTAGGAGCCAGGTCCGCAACTGACAGCTATCGCGTCAGCTTTTTTGTCCGCCGATTTGAGGTGAGCCAAAGCCAAGTCGATGAACGGACTCAGCAGTTTTGCGTGATTCATCCCTTCTTCGCAGCATTTCTCGAAGATGCAGGTTCCGTTGTCGGAGACAGCGACAGAACAAACATCTGTCGAAGTCTCTATATGCAATATGACAGCCATTGAATAATTTTTGCTTTATAGTCACAAAAATATAAAACTTATTGCGACAAAGCAAATGTTGACTGAAGTAACTGTCTTTTTGTTCTTCTTATTCTTTGAATTTCACCATGCCTCTGATCATGTGACGAAGCGATCCGAGCAACTCCTGACTTTCTTGTATCATGTTCAGGAAAACGGTCATGGCTTCGATGTTCACACCGGTGTTCTGCAGGTCGTCGATGATGCATTTGCGGTATGCCGAAAGCGATTGCTGTATTTTACTGGCGTCGTTTCTGATAGTTTCGGCATTTGTAAAATCGTCGCTCTCGAACATCTCGCGTGTGCTGCGTATGAGTTTCAGCACTTCGTTGCGAATAGCCATGAAACGGTTGACATACTTGATGGGCACAGGGGTGAAATTGTTGCCCAGATGTTCGCGGCAAGGTTCTTCAAGTCGTTTCAGGCAATAGAGCATTTGCGCTACAGAATTGTTGGTGAGGAAGTACCATGTGTTTCGTTCGATAGCCAGAATAGGGTTTACATGACGCAATCCGATGATTTCTTTTCGCCGTTGGCGCTTTATTCTTTTCCGATGTTCTTCCAAATCGCCGGTGATGCGTTTCAGACGAGAATATTCTTCGTTGAAGAACGCGCTTGTGCAAGTCTCGTAGCAGTCGGCAATGAATTCGAGCTGCTCGTTGTTGTGTTTGCTTACATGTTCGCACAGCAGTTCCCAATTTTTGTTTTTGTCGCGCGATTGCAGTATCTGCTTGAATGTGGTGTCGGTCTTTTCGCTTTTCTGTTTTTTGTTGAATTTCAAGTTACTTTGTATGGGCAGGAATATGCCTAAGGCAATGGCAATTACGATGGCAAATATTTTTCCGAAGAAGAGGAATGTGGTGATGCCGTAGCACAGTACAAATGCTACACCAGCAGTAATGAACCAGCCGCCAATCACGCTGATGACTCCGGTGATGCGGAACACGGCGCTCTCTCTGCTCCAGGCTCTGTCGGCAAGACTTGAACCCATGGCCACCATAAAGGTGACGTATGTGGTCGAAAGCGGCAGTTTCAGCGATGTGCCGATGGCAACCAGCAATCCGGCAAGAATGAGGTTCACCGAAGCACGGATGAGGTCGAAGGCTGCGCCGTCTTCCAGCACGGCTTCGTTGGTATTGAATCGGGAATCAATCCACTTTTTTGCTTTTGCCGGTACTAAATCTGAGAAGAAGGATGCCGTTTTTCTGCTCGAACGCACCAGCGAACGGGCAATGGCAGAAGAACCGAACATCTCATCGCCCTCGTCCTGGCGAGAAAGGTCCACAGATGTTTTGATGACATTGTGCGCTTTTTTCGAAAATACCAGCGAGAGTACCATAATGATACCTGCTATGATCAGATAGATGGGTTTTGTCTGTGCGCTTTCCATCAGGCTGGTCATCATGTATCCTTCGGAATTTCCCATGCCGTTGTTGCTATAGTCGATGTACGATTCGAGTCCTGTGATAGGCACTCCGACAAAGTTCACAAGGTCGTTGCCGGCAAAAGCCATGGCTAAGGCGAATGTGCCAAGCAGCACCACAAATTTGAGAATCGGCAACCTCAGCATGCTGAGCGCTGTCATGATTAAAGAGAAAATGACGAGCCCTCCGCCAATGATGTAAAGGGCGTTGTCGTTGATGCCTTGTTTCAATTCGGGTGTCATGAAGGAAGAGCCTTTTAACCCATTGATAAGCAAGAACCAGATGATACAGGTGACGGCTATTCCTCCAAAAACACCCATCTTGACAGATGATGCTATGAAACTTTCATTTTTGTTGCCTGCCGATGTGCTTTTCCCGTTGCTGCGATAAGTGAACGTAAATACCAGTCGCGCTATCCACATGACAATGATACCCAGAATGAAGGCAATTCCTACGCTCAGAAATATGCCGAAAATCACACTGATGGCTTTTTCGGTATTCATTAAATCACCAAAACCGAGCAGGTTTCCGCTGGCATCGGTGGCACCTTTCGTGATTTTGAGCAAAGCGATGGCCAATGTGCCGCCCAAGAGTTCAAAAACAAGACTGACTGTGGTGGAAGTCGGCATCCCGAGCGAGTTGAATATCTCAAGCAGGATGATGTTGGTGACGGTGACAGCCAAAAATATGCACATCACTTCGAAGAAAGTGAGGTGTTGCGGTGTCATGATGCCGTGTCGGGCTACGTCCATCATGCCGTTGCTTGTGGCGGCTCCGGCAAATATGCCTATAGAGGCTATCAGTACTATTGTGCGGTATTTCGCCACTTTTGCTCCTATTGCCGAATTCAGGAAATTTACGGCATCGTTGCTCACTCCTGCCATCAGTCCGAATACCGATAGTATAATAAGAAATGTGATGATAATCAAGAACATACTTTCCATGGTGCAATCTTTTTTTGTTAGTTAAGTAAATAAATGGCGCCACAGACAAGTAATATTGCGATGATTATCCGAAATACCTTGTACAGTTTCTGAATGAATATTGCTTTCTTGTAGTCCATGACAATTTTTTTTTGCAAAAATGAGGCATGGACGTTACATGAATATTACGAAGATGTTACGATTTTGTTACAAAAGTAATTTTTGAGTGTATTTGAAACAGTTTCTTATTCGGCTTTCAATGTGAATCTGATGGTGAGTCCGCCGCCGGGTGTTATTTCTGCAGCCACATTTCCGTGATGAGCAGCCACAGCGTTTTTCACAATGGCAAGTCCCAGCCCGGTTCCTCCCAGTTTACGGCTTCTGCCTTTGTCGATGCGGTAGAATCGTTCGAAAAGGTGTGACAAATGCTCGGGTTCTACACCATTGCCGTTGTCGGCCACGGTGAATTCATAGTATTTGCAGTCATGCTCATGTTTCTCTGTGCAGCCTATTTTTAACGTATTGGCGTTGTATGCGTATGCGATAACATTATCCACAAGATTTCTGAAAATACTGTACAGCATACTTTTGTTGCCGTTTATGATCAGGTTGTCGGGCAGAGAGATCTGCACGTCAATGCCTTTCTGGCTTATTTGCAAGGCAGTGTCGTCGAGTACGGTTCTGATGATTTCCGTCAGGTCGGTTCGCTGATTCCATTCTTCGGTATTTTCTGCTTCGTCTAGTTTGGTCAGTACCGCCATGTCGAGCAGCAGTTTGTTCATTCGCTCGCTTTGAGCATAGCATCTTTCTATAAAGTGTTGTCTTTTTTCGGGAGGCATGTCCGGATTTTCCAAAATGCTTTCCAAATAGCCGTGTATGCTTGCTGCCGGTGTTTTCAGTTCGTGTGCGGCATTTTGAGTCAGTTGTCGCTTCAGGCGTATTTTGTCTTCTTCGGAGTGGCGCAGTTTCCAGTACAGCATAATGATGGTGTGGCTTATATCGCCCAATTCGTCGTCGGGCAGTTTGCGCTCCAGTTCATGGTCCAATTCTTGACCTTCCTCCGCTTTCACGGCAAATTCATGCAGGTAACCGATGTGTCGGGCGATACGTTTGGTGTTGTAGTACAGCACCACTCCCAGCAGAATGGTCAGCAAAAAGGTGAAGTACAGATAAGTGTTGTCCGCTTTCAGCATGCGCGAAAGTTCCGAAGAATAGGGAACCGCGGTGCGTATGATGATGTCATCGAACAGGGTGGCGGAGTAGAAATACGTCTGGGGCGACGATTGCGATGCGCGTTTGATGTCGTATCCGTTTCCTTTCGCCATTGCTTGCTTTATTTCTTTCCTTTGCAGGTGGTTTTCGAATGCAGCTGTTTGCGGTTCGTTGCTGTCGAGTAATACAGTCCCGTCGGTGTTGATGATGCTCACGCGCAGTCCCTCTATGTTCTGCCGTTGCACATATTGATAGAATGTCTGATGACTGACAACACTGTCGCGCCCAAGCGTTTGCATCATTTCATAATTGAACATTTGCAAGCGAGAGTGCAGGATGTCTATTTTGTACTCTTTTTCTCTCTTGTGCTGGTATATGCCGAAGCAAAGGGCAAATACGATGAAAATGCCGCCGATGCTTATCAGCAGATTTTTCATGAAGGAGTTATTTCTCGAAGGTGTATCCATAGCCGAATCGTGTTTTTATGTGTTGTCCGTAGCGACCGATTTTTTTGCGTAGCCGTGTGATGTTCACATCCACGGTTCTGTCCACAACGACAGTTTTGTCGGGCCAGCATCGCTCGAGCAGGTCGTCGCGCCCGAATACTTTCCCTTGGTTTTTGAGAAATAGTGACAGCAGTTCGAATTCCAGTCTGGTAAGCGAAATCACTTCGCCATCCAGCATGGCTGTTTTCGATTCGGTATCGATGCAGAGCGTTTCGTAAGTCAGTGTTTTCTGACAGTTCTCTGGCATCTTATTTGCGTCATGATTTTGTCTGGAGCGGCGTAGCACTGCCGATACTCTGGCTTTCACTTCTTTGATGCTGAGGGGTTTTGCAATGTAGTCGTCGGCACCAAGGTTTAGCCCTTTCACCATGTTGTTCTCGTCGTCCAATGCAGTAATGAAAATAATGGGGATGCCGGCAGTGGCCTGATTCTCCTTCAACTTTCTCACCATCTGGAAACCTGACATTTCGCCCATCATCACATCAAGAAGGATGATGTCGTATTCTGCAATGCGCATTGTCAGTGCAGTTTCGGCTGAGTTGGCGGTGTCTACTTCGTATCCCTCCGTTTCGAGGTTGTATTGTAGTATTTCGCAGATGTCTTGCTCGTCGTCGACAACCAGAATTTTCATGTGTGCATGTTTATAGTTCGTGACAAAGATAATATTATTTCGGTATAAAATAATTTTTCTTACCTTTGCATAGGCGAAAAATGTTCGGGTCGATGAATTTCAGTCAGTACTCTTCAACTTTATTGGAAAATGCGGTGAACGAGTTTTCCAAACTTCCAGGCATTGGGCGCAGAACGGCGCTTCGGCTGGTGCTGAATTTGCTTCGTCAGCCCGAAGAGGATGTCGATCGTTTTACCAGTGCCATATCTGCCATGCGGCACGAGATAAAGAGGTGCAAAATATGCCACAATATCTCAGATACCGACATTTGTCACATTTGCGCATCGCCTTCGCGCGACGCACAAACGGTTTGTGTGGTGGAGAACATACAGGATGTGATGTCGGTGGAAAATACGCAGCAGTTTCATGGACTTTATCATGTGCTAGGAGGCCTCATCTCGCCGATGGACGGCATTGCACCGATCGATTTGGAGATTGAAAGTCTGGTGAAGCGTGTGCAGGAGGGCGAGGTGAAAGAGGTGATTCTGGCATTGAGCCCAACCGCTGAAGGGGATACAACTAATTTTTTTATTTTCAAGAAATTATCGCCTTTTTCTGTGAAAATTACAACAATAGCGCGCGGCGTTTCAATTGGTGACGAACTGGAATATGCCGACGAAATAACATTAGGCCGCTCTATATTGAACAGAATGGATTTTGTGGAATCTTTTAAATTGTAGAAAAATGAATGATGTGTTAAAAATATTGCGACGGAATTATTATTTCACTTATGTGCTGTTGGTGTTGAGTGCTGCGGCTGGTTTTGTGCTTGCTTTGCATCTGCATCCAGGCCAACAAGGCGAACAGACGCTGTCAACCATCGGGATAATGCTCTTGCTGGCTTCGGCGCCTTATGCTTTTCATTATTATAAGAAACAGGTGGAGAAACTGAAACGCGAAAGCGCAGAAAATCAGATGAGGAAAATTGTTAATGTGGTGAATGTGCGACTTGCTATAGTGTGCGTTCCGCTGATGTACAACATCATTGTGTATTATCTCACAGCCAGTGTGTCGATGCTTTTTGCCGCTGCCATGTCTGTCTTGATTTTAATTTATATCAAACCTTCAGCTAATATCTTTACGAAAGATTTGCGTGCAGACGAAGATTCAGAAACAGAAAAAACAGAAGAAAAATGATTATAGCAGTAGATTTTGACGGAACAATAGTGGAAAATGCTTATCCGAAGATAGGCAAAGAGATACCTTTTGCGATAGATACGTTGCTTAAATTGCAGGAAGACCGTCATCAGTTGATATTGTGGACATGCCGTGTGGGCAGCGAACTCGATGCCGCAGTGGAGTTTTGCCGCAAGCGTGGTCTTGAATTCTATGCATGCAACAAGAATTACCCCGAAGAAAAATGCGACCGCGACACACCTCGCAAACTCACAGCCGAATTGTTCATTGACGACAGAAATTTTGGCGGTATGCCCGATTGGGGTGTGATATACGCAAAGATAAAAAATAACGACGCAAACACTTTTAATGTCGATTATAAGATAGAACGCGAGACAAAACAGAAAGAAAACGCCTTCGTGCGTATCCTGAAATTCTTTTTTGGCAGATGACACTCGAAAACGGACATATTCGTCTGCGTGCCATGGAACCTGAGGATTTGGACCTGTTCTATCGTTGGGAGAACGACACTTCCATGTGGGAGAACAGCGTGTCTTTCTCTCCTTATTCCAAATATATGCTCAAGCGGTATGTCGAACAAACAAGCAATGATATATATAAGGATGGGCAGCTGCGTTTGATGATAGAACTTAAAGAAACGCGGGAGACTGTAGGCTGCATCGACCTGTTCGATTTTGATGCTTTCAGCGAGCGGGCTTGCTGGGGGGTGCTGATAGAAGAGCAGTACCGAAGAAAGGGATATGGCATAGAAGCGTTGACGGCGCTTTCCGACTATTGCTTTGCAACCCTTCGCCTAAGGCAGCTATACTGCAAAATAATGGAAAGCAATATCGCGTGCTTGAAGATGATGGAAAAAACGCGGTTTGAGCAATGCGGCGTACTGAAAAGCTGGGCAAAATCCCAAAGCGGATTCCGGAATGTGTATGTGTTTCAACAGATAAATCCGTTGCTTGCCGATTAGAGTTTGCTGTAAAAATAGAAGAATGCGCCTGTTTGCATCAGCATGAACATGGGAATCAGTATGCTGAATTTCTTGTGGAGCGTTTTGTGGTGAAAGCATTTCATGCCAGCCCAAGCGCCAAAGGCTCCTCCGAAAAACGCCCAGCATAGCAGCGTGAATTCCGAAATTCTCCATTTGGACCTTTGGGCTTTCGCCTTGTCAATGCCAAAAAGGACGAATGCCGTCAGATTGACGGCTAGCAGTAGCCATAATGTTATTTTGAATCCGAGACTCACAATGCAAATAATTCAGGGTGTTTACCGGCAATGTCGGCATTTCGGTAATAGTCTTTTATCTTTTCGAAATCGCCCTGCTCGTCATCGGTTGGCATGAAAATCTTGTCGAACATCACTTTCTTCTTCTTAAAATTGAAGCCAGCCAGCACAATTGGCACCCCAGCTTTCTTGGCTATGTAGTAGAATCCTTTTTTCCATTCGGCGTTTCGTTTGCGTGTCCCCTCTGGAGTGATGGCAATTTGTGAAATCTCTCCGTTTGTTATTTTCTCGGCCACCTGGTCGGTGACTGAACTTTTCTTGCTGCGGTCCACGCCAATGGCGCCCATAGGTTTCAGAATGAGAGAGAAAGGGAATACCAGCCATTCTTTTTTGATGAGAAAGGCTGATTGGCGTTTCAAACTGTTGTAAACAAGTTTCCCTATGATAAAATCCCAGTTGCTGGTATGCGGTGCAATGCAGATGACACATTTTTCGGGAATGCTGATGTTCTGTTCTATCTTCCAGCCGGCTTTCTTTAATATAAAACTACTGAGACTCATGATTGAAAAAGTTTTGAAAAGACAAAGATAAGATAATAAATTTTACAATCAAACAAAAAAAACATGCGTGAAAGTTTGCAGAATAAAATAAAAGCACTACTTTTGCAACATCTTTTACGGAAGGTAGTTTTGGAGAGATGGCAGAGTGGTCGATCGCGGCGGTCTTGAAAACCGTTGAACTGAGAGGTTCCGGGGGTTCGAATCCCTCTCTCTCCGCTGAATTAAAGGACTGGATGAAAATCTAGTCCTTTTTTGTTTCAGATTTTAAAACCGAAAAAACTTCTAAACTGTTATATAACCAAAAATCATGAAAAAAAGAATAGGAATTCTATATTCGGCGTTGTTTGCCGTTTTTGTTTTGTTTTCATGCTCGTCTAATAACGACAATTCGCAAGACAATGGCGTAGTTGACGAAATTGTACAGCGGGGATGCCTGCTGGTGGGAACAACGGGCGATTACCGTCCGCTTACATATCAAGAGCCTGAAACAGGCGAGTATTGGGGATTTTGCATAGAGATGGCACATGAAATTGCCGATCGCATAGGTGTTAGGGTGGAGTTTGTCGCTACTTCGTGGCCTACACTGACCGCTGATGTGCTTGCCGAGCCGCAGCGCTTCGATTTGGCCATTGGCGGTATCACAATAACGGATACGCGTCGCGAACTGATGGATATGTCTGACGGTTACCTTGCCAACGGTAAAACTATATTATGCCGCACCGAAGATGCTGAACGCTTTCGCTCTCTTGCCGACATCGACCGCTCCGAAGTGCGCGTAATGGTGAATCCTGGCGGATTGAACGAGAAATTTGCCCGCGAACGGCTGACGCATGCCGAAATTGTCGTTTATGACTGTAATGAGGAAATTCCCACACGTGTGGCCGAAGGTGCCGCTGATGTGATGATTACAGAAATAACCGAGGCGCCCTATTATGTACAGCATGATGAGCGGCTGGCGGCTCCATTGCTTTCCGAACCATTCACTCATGGCGAGATAGGCGTATTGATGCGTCGCGGACAAGACGATTTGCTGCATTTGGTGAACGATGTCATACGCCAGATGAAAGCTGACGGAACGCTCAAACAGTTGCATGAGAAATATGGCCTTGTTTATGCATTCGACTCGCAAGAGTGAAGTGCCTTGCGGGAATTTCAAACGCCCATAAATCTTTTATTCCTGAAAATAAACTCTTTTTACGCGTTTCGAAATGCCAGTCAGTATTTCGTAGGAGATGGTGCCGATGCTTTCTGCCATTTTTTCGATGGAAATGTTGTCGCCAAAAATCTCTACGGTGTCGCCTGCTTTGGCGTCGATGCCTGTGATGTCCACCATGGCGCAATCCATGCAAATGTTACCGATGATGGGCGCGATCTTGCCGTTTATCATCACTTTGCCTACGCCGTTGCCTAATTTTCGGTTCAGTCCGTCGGCATAACCTACGGGAATGGTGGCTGTGCGCGAATTGCGCGTCAGTTTTCCTTTTCGGCTGTATCCTACAGTCTCGTTGGCAGGCACCTCTTTTATTTGCAGTATGGTGGTTTTCAGCGAGCAAACATTGCGTAAGGTGTGTCCAATGGCGCTCATGCCGTAATGTCCGATACCCAGGCGCACCATGTCGAACTGGTATTGCGGGAAACGCTCTATGCCAGGCGAATTGAGGATGTGACGCAGAATCTTGTGCTCGAATGCGTCGGTCAGTTTTTCGCTGAAAGCCTTGAACCGTGTCACTTGTTCTTCTGTGAAGTCGTCAAATTTGGGAGAATCGGCACCTACCAAGTGGGAGAATACCGAACGGATTTTTACATTATTTTGCGATTTTATGCGTGCAATAAGTCTGTCTGCTTCGTCGGGCATGAAGCCTAGCCTGTGCATTCCAGTGTCCACTTTGATGTGGATGGGGTAGTCTGTCATTCCTTGTCGTTCGGCTTCGGTTATAAAGTCTTCCAGCAATTCAAAACTGTAAATTTCGGGTTCGAGATGATGTTCGAAAAGCAGCGGGAAACTGTGTTTCTCTGGGTTCATCACCAAAATAGGCATGGTGATGCCCTCCGACCGCAGTTCGGCGCCTTCATCTGCCACGGCTACGGCCAGAAAATCGCATTTGTTCTGCTGCAGTGCGATGGACACTTCATTCGAACCGCTTCCGTAAGCGTTGGCTTTCACCATGCTTACTATTTTTGTCTCGGGCTTCAGGCGTGATTTGAAATAGTTGAAGTTCTCTATCAGTGCGGTAAGGTTCACTTCCAGCGTTGTCTGGTGCAGAATAAACTCTAGCGTGCGCGAGATGTTTTCAAATTGGAATTTGCGTGCGCCTTTCAGCAGGATGGCTTCGTTTACGAATTTGGCGTTGCTCTGCAGAAATTCGTTGGTAGTGCCGAAAAAGGCGTTGTCAAATTTTTCAAACTCTTTTTTCTGCGAAGAAATTTCAGAGCCGATGCCAATGATGCGTGTCACGCCTTTGTTTTTGAGCAAATGCGCAATATTTCCGTATAGTTCGGCGTTCCCGAGTCCGCTTTGCTCAATGTCCGAAAGGATGACAGTTCTTTTGCGGTTTTTATTGATGTTCTGTTGCTGTAGAAAGTCCAGCGCAATGCTCAGCGAACTAAAATCGGAGTTGTAACTGTCGTTGATAATGGTGCAGTTGTTCACACCGCGTTTCACCTCCAGGCGCATAGCTACGGGTTGCAGGTTGCGGGTGGCGTTTTGGATGTAAGTGATGTCGAACTTCATCAGTATCATGGCGGCGATGCAATGAATGGCATTTTCGATGGAAGCGGCATCAGAAAACGGAATGTGGAATGTGTTTTTCTCCTTGTGGTAAAAAATGGTAATGTCTGTTCCATCCGCATTGCTGCTAATGTCGGTTATCTGCATGTCGGCATTGCTCGATTTGCCCCATGTGAATTTTTTGTTATGCAGTTCGCTTTGCTCCACGCAAATGTCTATCAACTTGTTGTCGATAGAGTAGATGACCGTTTCGCTGTTACAGAATAGTTTCAGTTTTTCGAGGCATTTCTCTTTCATCGAGACGAAATTCTCTTGATGCGCTTCGCCGATATTGGTGAATATGCCGATGGTGGGTTTGATGATTTTCTCGAGTTTTGTCATTTCGCCCGGTTGCGAAATGCCGGCTTCGAATATGGCGGTTTGAGTGTCGCTGTCGAGTTGCCATACAGAGAGTGGAACGCCTATCTGCGAGTTGTAACTGCGTGGCGAGCGGACGGTCTTTCGCTCGTCATGAATCATTTGCGCCAGCCATTCTTTTACAATGGTTTTGCCGTTGCTTCCGGTTATGCCTATTACTGGTATATTGAATTGCTGCCGATGATGCGCCACCAGTTTTTGCAAGGCGTCGAGCGAATTTTTCACTACCACAAAATTGCACCCGATTTTTTCTTCGGGCAAGTTCTCCACCACAAAGTTTCTGACACCTTTCGCAATGAGTTCTCCGATGTAGCGATGCCCGTCGTTGCGTTTTGTTTTCAAGGCGAAAAACAATGTTTCTTCAGGAAAAGAGAGGGTGCGGCTGTCGGTTATCAGCCATTTTATGCTATCGTTTCCGTTTCCTTGAAGTGTGCCGATAATGCTGGCGATTTCTCTGATGGTCATAATGTCAGTTTGTTTTTTCAAAATTATAACAAAAACGGATTGGTTGTACCAGAAAAAAGATAATTATTCCGCTAATGTAACAAATTCGGCGCAGGGGAATGTTAGAAACTGTTTTCTATGTTGCAGAAAACATGATTGTGATGAAAGTTTTTTTACATTGTTAATAATTCGTTTTTCAAAAATATTTATTCGTATTTCAATTTCATTACCTTTGTAAATTGAATGAGAATGCGAATTTTTATATATGTGCTTTTGGCGCTGTTGTCGTTTGCGGCAAATGCCAAGGTGAGGGTTTACGGCTATATCACCGATGGCAATCGCGAACCGATGGCCTATGTCAATGTTTCGGTATTGCACCGTCCTGTCGGCACTGTGACGAACGACAAAGGATACTACGACATGGAGGTGGAGAAAGGCGATACGATAGAATATTCCTATGTGGGGTATCATACTGTCAGTTTTGTGCAGAAACAGTCGCAAGGAGTGTTGCAAAAGAATGTGCGCATGGAGATGAATGCCGAAGAACTGTCGGCAGTAGAGGTGCGCGAATTTCGCCGTCAGACTTCGGGCAGCGAGTCGATAGATGTAAGCGATGTCCGCCTGATGACGGGTGTGTCGGGGGGGATAGAAAATTTGCTGACCACTATGGCTGGAGTCAACTCTAACAACGAACTCAGTACGCAATATTCGGTGCGTGGCGGAAGTTACGATGAAAATATGGTGTATGTGAACGGCATAGAGATTTACCGTCCGTTGCTCATCCGTTCGGGGCAGCAAGAAGGACTCAGTTTCGTGAATACTGATTTGGTGGAGAGTGTGTCGTTCTCATCGGGAGGATTCGATGCGCAGTATGGCGACAAAATGTCATCGGTGCTTGACATCAAGTACAAGAAACCAGCTGCGTTTGAGGCTTCGGAAGCGGTGAGCCTGTTAGGGGCGTCAGCCCATGTAGGAGCAAGCAGCAAGAAATTCTCGCAAATTTATGGCGTGCGTTACAAAACTTCGCGCTACTTGCTCGGTTCGCTTGATGTGAACGGCGAGTATGACCCGAATTTCATTGATTTTCAGACTTTTTTGAATTATACGCCTACAGAGCGATGGGAGTTGTCGTTCTTGGGCAATTTCTCACAAAACAGTTATCGTTTTACGCCCGAAGACCGCAAGACTTCATTCGGAACCATGTCTGAAGCCAAATCGTTTACCGTATATTTCGATGGTAGAGAGCGCGACTTGTTCCGTACGGCCTTTGGCGCTTTGACGGCCGACTATAAATTGGACAATATGAAATTAGGGCTCACGGCTTCGGTGTTCAATACCGATGAGCGTGAGACATACGATATTTCTGGTGAATATTGGCTGAGCGAACTTTTGGTTACGGGCGACGAAGGAGAGTCGCTTGGCATTGGTCGCTATCATGAGCATGCGCGCAATTCGCTGAACGCTACGGTTGCGGCGCTCTCGCATCATGGCGAATGGAGCAAGGAGAACAGCAGACTTTCGTGGGGTCTTACTTTTCAGCATGAGGATATAACGGATAAAATAGGAGAGTGGGAAAAACGTGACTCGGCAGGATATTCCATGCCGCACGATCCGTTGCAGGTAAGGATGTTTTACAATTTGAAATCAGACAATGCGCTTTCGTCCAATCGTTTCATGGGGTTTGTGCAGGAGCGTTATCAGTATGCTTTTCTCAAGGGTACGCTCACAGCGACGGCTGGCGTGCGTTTCAATTATTGGGATTTCAACGACGAACTGACGGTGAGTCCGCGTGCTTCGGTAAGTTTCATCCCCGAATGGAAATCGGACTGGAATTTCCGCTTTGCCACTGGTTTGTATTATCAAGCGCCATTCTATAAGGAGCTTCGTTATGAAATGCCCGACGAACATGGCAACAATTTTGTGCATCTGAATCGCGACATAAAATCGCAGCAAACCATTCATTTTATTTTGGGCACAGACTATTATTTCCGGGTGGCGACACGTCCGTTCAAACTTACGATGGAGGCCTACTACAAACTGGCGCCGCGCTTGACGCCATATCAGGTGGATAATGTGACGGTACGCTACTTCAGCAAGGAGGAATCGAAAGGATATACGATGGGATTTGACGCCAAATTGTTTGGTGAGATGTTGCCAGGAAGCGATTCGTGGATAGGCTTTTCGCTGATGCGTTCGCGCGAGGATGTGAAAGGCGATGTGGATGCGAATGGCAACAGTGTGGGATATATTTCGCGCCCTTCGGAGCAGCGGTATGCCGTTACGCTTTTCTTTCAGGATTATTTCCCGAACAACCCAAAATACAAGGTTCATCTGAAGTTTGTTTGGGCCGACGGATTGCCTTTCGGACCGCCTAACAGCGAACGTTATGAAGCTATTTTCCGAGCTCCGGCGTATCGGCGTGTGGATATTGGCGCTTCGCGTTTGCTCACCAAGAGTCAGGATAAATTTATGGAAAAGAAAGCGATGCGGCATATCCAGAATATCTGGCTTACACTGGAGGTGTTCAATTTGCTGAATCTGAAAAACACAAACTCATATTATTGGGTTTCGGATGTATACGGACATCAGTATGCAGTGCCTAACTATCTGACAGGAAGACAGTTTAATGTGAAATTGATGATAGACATAAAATAATTATGAATTTTGAATTAAGAATTAAGAACCGAAGGAAAATATATAGGAGTTACGAGTTACAAGTTACTCTGACACAGACTCAGACGCAGACGCAAGAATAACTCAGAAATCAGAAATAACATTCACTGACCGAAGGGAAGTAAACAACGTTCATTGAGCGCAGCGAAATAAATTAGAAACTTAGAAACTTAGAAACTTTGACATTGACATTGACGCAGACATTTAGCTTTCAACTCATACATAAATACATTATACATGACAATTGAAATTGTCAAATTTTCAAACCAGAAATCAGAAGCGAGAAGCTACTTTATACTTTATACTTTTAACTTTTAACTCAAATCTAAACAACTAAGCAAATACAAACTTATGAAACGAATACTATTAATATTACTGTTGTTTTGTGGCGCTGCCGTGAGTGCGCAAGAAATGACAGATGAAGACTTTCCGACGCAATTGGCCAAAGCCAAAGCAGGCAATGTGGCGTCGCAAGGCTGGGTTGGTTCGTACTACTTTGTCAATGGCGATTATGAGAATGCGGTGTATTGGAGCAAAAAAGCTGCCGATGCTGGCAATTATAGCGCACAGTTGGATATGGCAATAGCCTACGAGCGTGGCGAAGGCGTAGAAAAGGACCTGCAAAAAGCGTTTGAATATTACAGCAGTTCTGCCAAAGGCGGTGATGTGAGTGCCATCTACATGCTTGGTGTATATTATCATACAGGCGAAGTAGTAAAGCAGAATCTGAAAAAGGCGCGAAATTATTATAAAATTGCCGCTTATAATAAACTTGCGGTGGCGCAATACAGGTATGCCAGATTCTGTTTGGCCGGAGTAGGCGGGAAAAAAGATTTCGAAGAAGGAGTAGGCAGTATGCAATTGGCTGCTCAACAAGGATTTAATCCTGCTATTGTCGATCTTGCCGTATGGTACACTTATGGGTATTTTGTGGAACAGAATGAGGAATTGGGAATCACGCTTTTTGAACTTGCCGCCAAGCAAGGTTCGCAGGAGGCGCAGATGTTTCTTGGTGAATTTTTCTTTTCAGGCAAACATGGATGCCCTAAAAGTTATGCCGTATCTGCCCAATGGTACGAAATGGCTATGGAAAACCAAGATAAAGATGTGAAACTCTCGTCGATAGCCAATAATCTTGCTTATTGCTATGCCTACGGCGACGACAATCTGCCTCAAGATTTTCAGAAAGCGCACCAGACTATAGATAAGGCAATAGAAGAAGAACCCGATGAAGCTAATCTGTACGACAGCAAAGGTGAATTTTACCTGATGCAAGGTGACAAAGAGAATGCGCAGAAAATGTGGAACAAGGTGATGGAATTAGCCCCGGATTTCTCCAAGGAAACTCCGCTGTATAAATCATTGTACGAAAACGGCGGTGTGTATGTCGGAAAAGATAAAAGAGCATATTGATTTGACGACTAACTTTAAACTTTTCACTTTAAACTTTTCACCCAGTTGTTATCATCATTAAATAAAAGTCAGCGCGAAGCGGTAGAATACATTGACGGCCCTTCGCTGGTAATTGCAGGTGCAGGCTCAGGTAAAACAAGGGTTATCACCTACAAAATAGCGTATCTTATACAAAAAGGGCTGCCTGCGTATCATATTCTGGCGCTCACTTTCACCAACAAGGCGGCGCGCGAAATGAAAGAGCGTGTGGCGCAGCTTATTGATGCCCGATCTGTGCGCGGATTATGGATTGGCACATTCCATTCCGTGTTTTCCAGAATACTTCGTGCAGAGGCGGAAAAAATCGGTTATACATCCAACTATACGATATACGATGCAGACGATGCCAAAAGGCTTGTGTCAACCATCATTAAGGAGAAAAATCTGGACGACAAGAAATATAAAGCATCATACATTGCATCCCGCATCTCGAATGCCAAAAACTCGCTTGTCACACCGTCAATCTATGCCAACAAGTCCGATTTGCTGAAAGCTGACCGCTACAATGGCATTTCGCAGTTTTATGAGGTATATCAGTTGTATTGCCGTCGTTGCAAAGAGGCGAACGCGATGGACTTTGACGATTTACTGCTCAATATGTGCGTATTGTTGCGCGACCACGAGGATGTCAAACAGAAATATCAAGATATTTTTAAATACATATTAGTAGATGAATACCAAGATACGAATATGGTGCAAAGTTACATTGTGAAGCAACTCACCAACGAAGCCCGTCGCTTGTGTGTAGTGGGCGACGATGCGCAGAGCATTTATTCGTTTCGGGGCGCCAATATTCAGAATATTTTACGGTTTCAGGATGATTTCAGCAATTGCAGGGTGTTCAAACTGGAGCAGAATTACCGTTCGACACAAAATATTGTGGATGCCGCCAACAGTCTGATAAAAAAGAACAGGTCGCAACTGTTCAAGAATGTGTATTCTGAAAACGAAAAGGGTGCGCCGCTGAAAGTCATCGAAAACTATTCTGACCGAGACGAGGCAGAAACCGTGAGTGATGAGGTGGCGCGACTGCATCGTAACCGCCATCAGTACAGCGAAATGGTTATTCTGTATCGTACGCATGCGCAGTCGCGTGTATTCGAAGAGGCTTTTCTCGAACGAAAAATTCCATATCGCATCTATGGCGGACTGTCGTTCTATCAGCGCAAGGAGGTGAAGGATGTGCTGGCGTATCTGCGTCTGTCGGTGAATCCGCGCGACGATGAGTCGTTCAAGCGTATCATCAATTTCCCGAAACGGAATCTGGGCGACACCACCGTATCCAAACTGGTGCTGTATGCCAACGAGCACAACATGCCGTTGCTCGATGTGGCGTGCAACATTGCCGATTGTGATATAGACCTTAACAATCCTACGAAAAAACGGATATTCGACTTTGCGCAGATGATGTTGCGTTTTAAGGAAGAAAAGGAGCAAAAGAATGCCTACGAATTTGCAGAATCGCTTATCAGAGAAATTGGCATCATGGAGGCGCTGAGCGTAGCCAAGACGACAGAAGAGATTGACCGCAAAGAAAATGTGGAAGAGCTGAAAAGCGCCATTATGGAGTTTTGCAAAAGAAAGGCCGAAGAAACCGATGATGCGAATGTCTCTGTCGAAGATTTCCTTTCGGAGGTTTCGCTGCTTACGGATATGGACAAGACGGAAAATGACGATAACGCCGATTTCGTGACACTGATGACCATTCATGCCTCTAAATGTCTTGAGTTTAAGGATGTGTTTATTGTAGGCGTAGAGGAAACTTTGCTGCCTTCGTGCAACGATCCGGAAGAACTCGAGGAAGAGAGGCGTCTGATGTATGTGGCCATTACGCGCGCCAAAGAAAACTGTTTTATCAGTTATGCAAAAAAACGTTTCCGCAACGGACAACTGAATTTCAGCAAACCTAGCAGATTCATTTCGGATATTGACGAGAAATATTTGGATTTGCCTTTGTCGTACAAGTGGGATGCGGAAAAAGAAGGCACATTTTTCAACGACTCGTTCCGTTCGGGTGAGTACACGGGCGATTCTCGCTACATTTCCGAAGAAAAATCGTTAGAGCCGTTTAAAGCGGCGCGTCCGCGAAAAATGATAAGCATGGACAATATACAAAACGCTAAACCATCGGGTACGCATTATAAATCTGCCGACGGATTGTCGGTGGGAACAAGGATACACCACGACCGTTTTGGCGACGGAACGATTCTGGAACTAGAAGGCGAAGGCGACAGCCGAAAGATGCGCGTTGATTTCGGCGACAATCAAGTGCGTCAATTGCTCTTGAAATTCGCAAAATTTACAATACTTTGATTATCTTTGAAAGATTTGAAGAAAAACACTAGATATTATGAAACATATTCTTGATTTGACACTGAAAGACTCCCGTTTCCTGAATGCTCGCAACATTCTGATGAAATTTACAGCAGACGAACCGTTGCCCGGCATGAAACCAGGACAGTTTGTGGAGGCTAAAGTGGAGGGCGAACCAAAAGTGTTTTTGCGTCGCCCCATTTCTATTCATTATGTGGACGAAGAAAAAAATGAACTATGGCTGTTGGTGCAGACGGTTGGTAACGGTACTCATCAAATGGCAAAACTTCGTCCTGGCGAAACAATGAATTTTGTTCTCCCGCTTGGCGACAGAGGCTTCGACTGCGAAAAACGGAATCAGCGTTTGTTGCTTGTAGGGGGCGGCGTGGGTGTAGCTCCATTGCTTTATCTGGCTAAGGCGCTAAAAGAAAAAGGCAATCAGATTACTTATCTGCTTGGCGGACGGACCAAGGCTGACCTGATGCAGCTGGATGAGTTTTCAAAATATGGCGAAGTGCTTGTCACCACCGAAGATGGATCGGAAGGTGAAAAAGGGTTCGTTACGCAGCATTCGGTGCTGAACGACAATAAGTTTGATTATATCTATACTTGCGGTCCTACGCCGATGATGAAGGCTGTGGCGGATTATGCTAAAAAAAGCGCCACACCGTGCGAAGTTTCGCTCGAGAACAGAATGGCATGCGGACTTGGAGCCTGCCTTTGCTGCGTGACCGACACCAAACATGGACACGAATGCGTTTGTCAGAAAGGTCCTGTATTTGATATTAACGATTTAAATTGGTAAAATATGGCAGAATTAGGAGTTAAACTTGGAAATTTGACACTGAAAAATCCGGTACTAACAGCATCGGGCACTTTCGGCTATGGAACAGAATATGCCGATTTTATAGATTTGAACCGTTTGGGCGGTTTCATTGTGAAAGGCACCACATTGAACCATCGTGAGGGAAATCCGTATCCGCGGATGGCAGAAACGCCGTCGGGCATGCTCAATGCCGTCGGGCTGCAAAATAAAGGTGTGGACTATTTTGTGGAAAAAATATATCCGACTATCAAGGATTACAGCACTAATGTGCTGGTGAATGTGTCGGGGGCTTGCATCGAAGATTATGTGCAATGCGCCGAAACGATAAATGCCTTGGAGAAAATACCAGCCATAGAACTCAATATCTCATGCCCGAATGTGAAGAAAGGCGGTATGGGATTCGGCACCTCACCCGACATGGCGGCTGAGGTGGTAGGCGCAGTGCGTAAGGTTTACAAAAAGCACTTGATGGTGAAACTGTCTCCCAATGTCACAAGTATAGCGGAAATAGCTAAGTCGGTAGAGGGAGTGGGAGCAGATTCCGTTTCGCTCATCAACACCCTGTTGGGTATGGCCATAGATGCAGAACGACGCAAGCCGTTGCTTTCTACGGTGACGGGAGGTCTGTCAGGAGCGTGTGTCAAACCAGTGGCGTTGCGTTGTGTATGGCAGGTTGCTAATGCGGTGAAAATTCCTGTTGTAGGATTAGGCGGAATCATGTGCGCCACTGATGCTATCGAGTTTCTGCTGGCGGGTGCCACAGCTGTTCAAATTGGTACGGCCAATTTTATCGACCCGGCGGTGACAATGAAAGTGATAGACGGCATCGACGAGTATCTCGACCGCCATCATTTCTCGTCGGTGACCGAAATCATAGGCGCAATTAATGACTAATGACATTTTTTTAGGAGAAAAGTGATTTTTACTGAAAAAATAAGTATAATTGTAAAATATTAAAATTAATAGTTATGGCAAGCAGAAAAGACTTAAAGAAAGACATTAAATTTGTCTCAGTGGAATTGATATCAGAGTGTTATGTTCGTTTTATATTTAATCCTAGCATGGAAAAGGAAATTAACGACATAGTGATGGAAATCAATAAGTTGAATTATGACACTGTGACGCGTATCAATCACACCGACGGAAAAAACAATCCGAAAATAACAAAAGCATATTATAAGAAACTGAAAGCTGACTACGAGAACGGGATGAAAACGATTCTGACAAAACTCGAGTCCATCAAAATTGCATGATTGTTACATAAGTAAAAATAGAGTGGTTGCAGAACAGCCGCTCTATTTTTTCGTTTGAAAAAACAGATAAGATATGAAACTAGACGGAAGAAGAGAAAGTTCAAATGTGGACGACCGTCGTCGCATGAGCAGCGGCGCTAAATTTGGAATAGGAGGCATTGCAGGCATCATAATTGCAGCAGTGATAGCGTATATGACCGGCGGTGACCCAATGCAAGCCATTTCGCAGGGCGTAGTGGAACAGATGACCAAAGGCAAAACAGAGGTGGTGGAGAATCAGCGTGAATTTACCGAAGAAGAACAAGCCTTGGCGAAATTCTCAAAGCAGATATTGGCTGGCACAGAAGATGTGTGGACCGAGATTTTCAAACAACACAACGCCACCTACGAATACCCTAAAATGGTGCTTTATACCGATGCGGTAAGTACGGCTTGCGGACAGGGAAGCGCACAGACAGGACCTTTCTATTGTTCAGGCGACCAATCGCTGTATGTCGATTTGTCGTTCTTTTCCACCATGCGGCAGCAGTTGGGCGCCGACGGCGATTTGGCTTATGCCTATGTGATTGCCCACGAAGTGGGGCATCATGTGGAGTACCTCACTGGCGTGCTGCAGGAAGCGCATCAGCAAATGTCGCGCCTGAGCGAGGCGGATGCAAACAGAATCAGCGTGCGATTGGAACTATTGGCAGACTTTTATGCTGGCGTGTGGGCGCACCACGATAATAAAATGTTCGGTTCGCTCGAAGATGGCGATATAGAGAATGCCATCAGATGCGCCGAGGTGATAGGCGATGATTATTTGCAGAAAAAGGCGCGCGGTTATGTGGTTTCCGAATCTTTCACGCACGGCACATCGGCGCAGCGTATGAAATGGTTTAAACTCGGTTTGCAGACTGGCGACATATCCAAAGGCACAACTTTTCAGTGCAGCGACGCCGAATTGTAAGAAATGACGACTGAATGGTGATTTTTTGCTGAAAAGAAAAAAGTTTTTTCTCTTTTTAGTATCTTTGCCAAACTAAAATAAAACACACTAACAAATCAGATTATGGCAGTTGACAATATGCCCGAAACGCCCAAGAAAACATTGAATTTCATTGAGGCGATAGTAGAACAGGATATAAAAGACGGAGTGAACAACGGACGCATACAGACGCGTTTCCCGCCAGAGCCGAACGGCTATTTGCATATAGGACACGCCAAGGCCATTTGCATGGATTTTGGCATTGCTCAAAAATACAACGGTATCTGCAATCTTCGGTTTGACGATACCAATCCCGTGAAAGAGGATGTGGAATATGTTGATTCTATTCAAGAAGATATTCAATGGCTGGGGTATAAATGGGCCAATGTCTATTATGCATCCGACTATTTTCAGCAGTTGTGGGATTTGGCTGTGCGCCTCATTAAAGAAGGAAAGGCGTACGTGGATGAACAATCGGCCGAAGTGATAGCCCAACAGAAGGGAACCCCGACACAAGCTGGAACCGAGAGTCCTTATCGCAACCGTAGTGTGGAAGAGAATCTTGATTTGTTCATGAAAATGACTAACGGAGAGATAGAAGACGGCAAGATGGTGTTGCGCGCCAAAATTGATATGGCAAATCCGAACATGCACTTCCGCGATCCGATCATGTATCGCATCATTACCTCACATCCGCATCATCGCACTGGAAATAAATGGAAAGTGTACCCGATGTACGATTTTGCACATGGACAGTCCGATTATTTCGAAGGTGTGACACATTCAATCTGTACCTTGGAGTTCGTAGTGCATCGTCCGCTTTACGATTGGTTCATCGATCAGTTTGCCGAAGGCGATTACCGTCCCCGCCAGTATGAATTCAATCGCTTGAATATCACTTATACAGTGATGAGCAAGCGCAAAATGCTGCAATTGGTGAAAGAAGGGCTTGTAGCCGGTTGGGACGACCCTCGTATGCCGACAATCTGCGGTTTGCGTCGACGCGGTTTTACGCCTGAGTCAATACACTCTTTTATCGACAAAATAGGATACACAAAGGTGGAAGGCACTATCGACCTTGGCTTACTTGAACACTCTGTCCGTGAAGACTTGAAGGCAAAAGCACCGCGCGTCTGCGCTATCCTCGATCCCGTGAGAATGGTGATAACCAATTATCCGGAAGGACAGAAAGAAGAATTTACGGTGGAAGAAAATGCTGACAATCCAGAACTGGGAAACAGAAAACAGATTTTCGGACGCGAACTCTACATCGAGCGTGGCGACTTTATGGAAGATGCGCCGAAAGATTTCTATCGATTGAGCCCGAATGGCAGAGAAGTGCGACTGAAAAATGCATATATTGTGAAAGCTACAGGTTGTGAAAAAGATGCCAATGGCAATGTCACAACAGTATATTGCGAATACGACCCTGAAACAAAGAGCGGGACTGAAGGTGGAAATCGTAAAGTGAAGAGCACCATCAACTGGGTGGAGACCGAATCTTGCCTCAAAGCGGAAGTGCGTCTTTACGACAGACTTTTTGCGGTGGAAGATCCTTCGGCGAGCGACGAGGATTTCCGTTCGCAGCTGAATCCTGATTCGTTGAAGGTAGTGAAAAACTGTTGCATCGAAAGCGCTTTGAAAGACGCTAAACCTGGCGATCATTTCCAATTCTTGAAACAGGGATATTTCGTTGTAGACAAAGACAGTACTGCCGACAATGTGATATTTAACCGTACGGTGTCGTTGAAGGACAATTGGGCTAAGAAAGCATAATCAAGAATATCAATTCATGCAAGGCGCAGACAATAAATCTGCGCCTTTTTTTAAAACAATATGCAACATACACCTGAATTTGAATGTGCGCTGCAAATAGTGGAGCGCACGGGTACAAACCTCTTCCTCACAGGCAAGGCAGGTACAGGAAAAACAACTTTCTTGCGTTATTTGGTAACCCATTCCTCCAAACGCCTTGTTGTGCTTGCGCCGACAGGCATTGCTGCCATCAATGCGGGCGGCAGCACTATTCATTCTTTTTTTCAGATCAATCCGGGTGAGCCTTTCATCCCTGATGAACAGTATCAGTCTGCGCAAAACGATAAATATAAAATCAGCGCCTGGAAACTGAAGGTTATCAAAAGTCTCGACTTGATAGTAATAGACGAGATTTCGATGGTGCGTGCCGATTTGTTGGACGCCATGGATGCTGTTTTGCGTCGTTTCCGTAATCGCAACAAACCTTTCGGGGGAGTGCAATTGCGGAAACGACGCAAAACAGCATCCATGG
>SUXD01000004.1 GCA_015061145.1 Bacteroidales bacterium
GCCAGAAGCTATTTGTGTATCATTACTATAATATAATGTATAACTGTCAGCTCCCGACACAGCATCCCAACTTACCGTAATGGCAGATGCGCTGTTTGCGGTGGCAGATACATTTGTAGGAGCTGCGGGACCAGAAACAGGAGCCGTATTGGTAAGTAAAATGTAATCTATATAAATATCCATTGAAGAATTCAAATAGATTTCCATGTCATACCGTTTATAATCAAGAGTAAGGCTTGAAACTGGCACATAAAAATCTTGATAAGAGGTCGTTAATTCCGTAGCAGAGCCTGCAACAAGATTCGTTCCAATTGGATTCCCAAAATTTCTGCCTTGCCCCCAATCATCTCCTCCTCGGATGCTAATATTAGATAGAGCAGCACTTCCTGTCGTACCACCTCTCATGCGTACTATTACATAAGTGTAATTATCATCCGTCGGTTGGGCAAATCCCATACGAATATTTCCAGATCCGTTAAGGTGTAACGCTTTACCATCTCCACAATTTGCATCATCTACACATTCTTTTGTGCCAATGCTTCCTTGAGGGTGGTCATTGCAAGGGTTAGACCAGTTGTAAGAACCTGATCCAAAATCGCGCCAATATGTATCCGCATTGGCCATGCCGATACCCACCCATGCCAGCGAGAGAGCTAAGAGCCATCTGCGGCAAGTTTTACCTAATTTTTGTACTATTGTTTTCATAGGCTTTATGTTTTTATTTTTTTTATTTTTCTACCCTATTATATATTGTATAACATTCGTTTTGTTGTTGTAGTAGAGACGTTTTATGAAACGTCTCTACGGGTGTATCGTCGTTTATTTGTATGGACGATATGCACATCGTCCATACGAACACCGATATTTTTGTAGACGTTTCATGAAACGTCTTTACAGCACAACGCTATGCGCTATCCCCCATAAACAGACGGATTCAAAGGACGAACAAAGGGGAAGATTCATAACAGAATCTCCCTTTTTCGACCTCGGAAACCCTAACCATCTGTGGGTTCGGCAGTTTACACTAAATCTGCGATGTAAAATTATTCCTTTTCGATTTTTTGGTCTATTGCAGAAATTCGCCAATAATTGGCAGGAATTCGTATTCAAAAAAACGTTACCACGTAGGGAGATTTCATGAAACGTCTCTATGGCAAAATCTCTGATATGCAACATATATCAAAAATTGCGCAAAAAAAATGATAATCAGATAGATATAAAGAAATGGTCGTGCAGGAACGTCTGAAACGTCCTTGCACGACCATTAAGAATTTATAAGAAAATATTACATTGTTACATCAGCGCTCCTACAGCCTTAAGATAGGCAGTTTCGTAGATTTTGTACTGTGTTTGCGCTTCTATCAGGTTGCTTTGCGCCTGCTGCCATTGCGATTGGGCATCGAGCAAGTCGGTAAGCGTAGCTACCGACGATGCATAACGGCGCTGCGTCACGCGCAGATTTTCTTCGGCTTGCTGTTTGGCCGTTTCGGCAGAACTCACCAACATATAACTATCCTGTACATTGCGGATAGCCTGCTGCACTTCGAGATTGAGCAACTGCGTGTTTTTCTGCAAATCAAGCTGCGCATTCTTGGTATCGAGCTGCGCTTTCTGCACTTTGCGCCATCCTTCGCCCCAATGACAAATAGGCACTTTCAACGCCAACATCGCAGTAGCAATGCCTTGCCCCATTCGGATGGTATAAGGATAATTATAGACCGAACCGTCGGGCATAGGAACAGGCTCTGTTCCTTTTATCTTCAGATTGTCGTAATAAAGATATCCCACACTCAATCCGAGTGTCGGCAGCATGTCGCCGCGTGTGAGGCGCTCCTGAAATTTGCCAGCCTCTACCTGTTTCTGCAACAGCATCAGTTCCGGACGGCGACTGAAATCATTGCTCATTGCTAGCGACTGCTCTACGTGTATGTCCATGTCGGCAGGCACGATTTCAGTATCGGGACTAACACCTATGATGCGGCAAAGCGCCATTCGGCAAAGCTCCGCTCCGCTCTGTACACGCTGCATATTATAACGGATATTGCTGCGATGCGACTCCACGCGCAACTTGTCATTTTCGGTGGCCATTCCTATGCGAACCGCCGTAGCTGTCTGACGATAGAGGGTATCCATCTGCGCCATATAGCTTTGCATCATTTCCACTTTTTTAAGTACAGCGATGTACGACCAATAGGCGTTGTCGGCATCGGCAACAGTTTGCATCTGCGCCAGACGCTGCTGCTCGGCTGCCACTTCTACCCCTATTTTGGCAAGGTTGTGTCCTGCCATTATTTTGCCGCCTGCATAAAGCGGCTGCATAAGCGAGATGCCAGCCATATAAACGCCACGCATCACAAGGTCCATACCCATCATATCCTGGTCGGGCAGAATGTATGCGCCTGTTGCCGAGCCTTCAATGTTGGGAAGATATGCGGTATTCGCTATTTTCTTTGTCAATTCGGCCTGTTGCGAAGCATTGGATGCTTTCTGCAAATCTTCGCTTGCCGAAAGCGCCATCTCTCTACACTGCTGCAACGACAGAGTGAGCGACTCTTGCGCCGCAACGGAAAAAGAGATACAAACAACTGATATAAGAAACATTAACTTTTTCATAATACTATATTATTCTTTCGGTTTACGGACATGGAACATGGCTGCATAAAACAACGGCAAAAGGAGCAATGTGATAAGTGTTCCTACCGCCAAACCACCCATAATGGCCACCGCCATCGAACCATACATCGGGTCGCCAAGCAACGGAATCATGCCCACAATAGTGGTAAGCGAAGCCATCACTACCGGGCGCACACGCGAAGCCGTGGCGTTCAGAATGGCATGATAAGGATGCTCGCCTTCCTCGTTTATCAATCTTGTTATCTCATCTACCAGCACTACTGCATTCTTTACCATCATACCTATCAGCCCATATATGCCCACCAGCGCCATAAAGGTGAACGGCTGACGGGTAATGAGCAACGAAAGCGATACGCCGCACATGGCAAACGGTATGCACACAAGAATCAGCGTCACCTTTTTCCAACTGTTGAACAACAGCAGCAACACCAGCAGAATGATGAAGAATGTCAGCGGCAAATATTTCAGTATATGCGAAATGGCTTCGCCTTGTAATTCACCCTCGCCCACCCAGCGCAACGAATATCCGTCGGGCAAAGGAATAGCTTCGATCTCAGCTTTGATATCGGCCTCGGCTTTTGCCGCCGTAGCATCGCTGTTATACGGGTTCGGGTCGCATTCGGCCTCTATCACACGCTGTCCGTTGAGCCGCGAAATGTAGCATTCGTCCCATTGCACCTCCACACCTTGCGTGATGTTGCCAAGCGGAGCCGCACGAAACATACGGTCTTTGAGTTTGTCAAGTCCGTCGCTTGTCATCAACGATGCCGGATCTATATCATCGGGACGAATATTGAGCGTACTCCAGACGGGGATATCCTCCACTTTGGTTATCTTGCTCCCATCGGCGTTACGCACCATCAAGTTAATCATCATCATACGATCCTGGTCGTTGATGACGCCCACTGTCATTCCATCGGTAGCGGCCAACAAAGCATTGCCCACATCAGACCGCGAAATGTTGGAACGCAGCGCATCTTGCTGCACATACTTGGCCACCAGGTTTTTGCTCTTCGGTTTCCAGTTGTTCTGCACAGAATAGGGGTCGATATAAGGCGAACGACGCATGATGTCCTCGGCCTGTCGGCAAAGGTCGCGCAACACGGCAGGATCGGGCCCGGCGAACTCCACTTCAACTGTATGTGAGGAGCCGATGGAGAAATTGTATTTTCTGATGCGAATATATGCATCGGGATATTGCATACGCAATTTCTCTCTGACAAGGGGAATCTGCTCCACTACCGTTTTATAATCTTTGCAATCCACAATCAACTCGCCATAGCAATCGCCGCCCGAGGTCATCGGTCGCACCAGGCAATAGCGCGCCGGAGTAGCCCCCATACATGCCACCACCCTGTCAATGTCAGGATTCTGCTGCAACGAATCGCTCATCTTCAAGATATTTTCCTTCACCTCGTCAGGCGAAGTCTGCGCCGGAAATGTACATTCCACCACAAACTGGCGATAGTCGAAATCGGGGAAGAAAACATTTTTCACAAAAGTCATGGCATAGATGCAAACCGCCAGCAGCAATACTGCCCCAGCTATTGTAATGCGACGATGGGCAACAAACAAGGCAATCGTTCGACGAACAAAACGATGAAGCGGCGAGTTCATCACTGACTTTCCTGTGTTCTTTTCTGTCCTCGGCAACCAGGCATCGGCACAAATAGGCACCTGAATCAATGCCAGCAGCCAGCTTACCAACAAGCTGACGGCAAGCACAAGAAACAAGTCGCTCGCATACTCACCCACAGAATCGGGCGAAAGGAACACCGCGATAAATGCCGTGAAAGCAATAATCGTAGCCCCAAGCAAAGGCATCGCTGTATTCTTGCCTATTCTATATAAATATATATCGCGATGCAAACCCTTCTTTTTGTCGATGAGAATACCGTCCATAATAACAACAGCATTATCCACCAGCATACCCATGGCAATGATGAATGCTCCAAGAGAGATACGCTGCAAAGTGGTACCCATTGTAAGCAAAATAGGAAACGAAGCTGCAATAGTCAGTATCAAGCCATAACCAATGATGACTCCGCTGCGGAATCCCATAGTAAACATCAACACAACAATGACAATAAGCACCGACTCTATCAAGTTCCACATGAAAGAAGAAATGGCGTCGCTTACCTTGTCTGGCTGAAAGAATATTTTTTCGGTGGAAAGTCCTACAGGCACATTCGGCATAATCTCGGCAAGCCGTGCATCGACAGCCTTGCCCACATCGGGCACTATGGCACTATTTTCCATGGCAATGCATATACCGAGCGCCGGTTTGCCGTTAACGAAGAATCCGTTGCGTTGCGGTTCGGCGTAAGTACGCTCCACTGTAGCGATGTCTTCCAAACGAATCTGCTTGCCATCTATGGTAGAGATGAGCATATTGCGAATGTCTTCTTCATTTTCTATCGGCGAGTCGATGCGCATTTTTATCAAGTCGCCGCCATTGCTGTAACTGCCGGCTGCCACTGGTTTTCCTACCGACTGCAACGACGAGATAATCTGCATCGGTATCATGCCGTTACGGGTTATCTTCTCTTTGGAAAGTCTGATATTTATCACTTCGTCGCGGTTGCCGATAATATTAACACGCTTCACGCCATCTACCTTCGAGAGTTCACGGCGGATATATTTGGCATATTTGTACATTTCGGGATAGTCGTACCCATCAGAAGTGAGCGCATAGAAGATGCCATAGATATCCATCATATCGTCCACCACTATCGGCGAATAACACCCCTGCGGAAGATATACCGCCAAATCATTGACCTTGCGACGCACCAAATCAAAATGCTGTTCGAGGTCTTTCATCAGCACTGTCATCTGGAACTCTACAGTGAGCATAGCCATTCCGTCCTGACAGTCAGTCTTTATTTTCTTCACATCGGGCAATGTACGCAGATTATCCTCTACCATCTGCGCCACATTCATCTCTACCTCATGGGCCGTCGCGCCAGGATAAGGAACCACTACGACAGCCTGTTTTACAGCCACAGCAGGGTCTTCGAGTTTAGGCATCTGCATGAATGCAAGCACACCTGCTATAAGAATGCCCACGCAAAACGACCAGAAAAGCGTCCGTCGCTCCATGAAGAATTTAGTCAACGCATTCATCAGAGCATTCCTCCCACATTAGTTTCAGTCGTAACCGAAATCACTTTTACCTTTTCTCCCTCTTGCAAAGTGTTGGCTCCTGCGCGCACAATAGTTTCTTCACCAGTAAGCCCCGAAACAATCACCGCATCGCCGTCATCGTCGATGCCCGACATTTCCACTTTTCGACTTGACACCGTAGAGTCGGCGTTAAGAACCCATACAAACTCGTTGCCCTCGCGCTGAAAAACCGCATGCATCGGAACAGTTATCTTTCCTTCGGTCTGAGGCGTTTTAGTTTGCAGGCATATTTCAATGTTCATTCCTGCCGTTATGCGACTGTCGGGCGTCTGACCGAAAGAGAGGCGCAACTGATAAAGCTGGTTCCCGTCGGCCTTTGGCGTAAGGCTCAGAAACTGCATCGGAATCTGCTGATCGCCCGTATAATTTGTCTTACCGTAATACCTTATAATATTGTTTCTATCGACATACTGCGAGGCTGGCACATCGCAAAGCACTTCCATGTGCGACACATCAAGCAAATCGAAAACTGGCGTACCTGCATCCACTAGTTCTGACGGATTGTTGTTCACCCGCAGCACATACCCGTCTGACGGCGCATAAAGTCTGGTGTATTCCAGTTTGTTTTTGTTCACTTGCAACTGCACGCCAAGTTGCTTCATACCTGCATTGAATTTCTCGTAATCATTCTGCGACACTGCCTTTTCGGCAAACATCTCATCCATACGCGCTGCTTCGCGCTGCATCTGGTCATACTGAATCTGCAGCGCCTCTACGCCCAACTGATAATCTTTACTGTCGAGTTCGGCCAACAACTGCCCCTTCACTATCCGATCGCCTTCCTTTACATATATTTTCTGTATCTGCCCGGGCGTTTTGAATCCCACCTTTGTCTGATGAGCCTCTTGCACAATGCCCGAATAGGTCTTAAGAGCCGTTGTACCGCTTACTTCTGGTGCAACCGTTTGAACACTGCGCAAAGACGCTTGATGCACATTATTCTCCTTACATGCCGACAAGGTCAGAAACACCAATGCGGCAATTGTCATTTTTTTCATATATCTTGTTTGTTCCATTATTTGTTAAAATCATGCAAAGATAACTACAAACCTTTGCATAGCAATAATTTAGGGAATTATTTTAACTATCCCAAAATGCCTTAAAAATGTCCTGTTGGGAATTAAGACTTTTTGGAATAACTGCGAAACAGTTTACAAAAAAATGGCGCCCCACATTTGAGCCGCCATTTCGCTATTCTGTAATCGTATTTTTCAGAAGATGTTTATTTTACATTGCCTACTTTAATCAGATATTCTGCTATCTGAACAGCATTCAATGCAGCGCCTTTCTTAATCTGGTCGCCAGTGAGCCAGAAAGTCAGTCCGTTTTCGTTAGCAAGGTCTTTGCGCACACGACCGACATATACATTGTCTTTGCCCGCTGCAAAAAGAGGCATCGGATAAGGAAGTCCTTCCATTGTTTCGGCTTCGGCGTTCTTGTTAGCTTTAGCGCCCACTTTTGCAATGTTGTCGACAAGCGTAACGCCATCGGCAGCTGCAATAGCTTTTTGAGCATCTGCTACAGAAACGGGTTTTTCAGTTTCCACCCATACTGCTTCGGAATGTGCGCGAAGCGAAGGGACACGCACGCACATTGCCGAGCAACTGGCGTCGGTGTGCATGATTTTGCGTGTTTCGTTGAACATCTTCATTTCTTCTTTGGTGTATCCGTTGTCCATGAAAACATCAATCTGAGGAATGACATTGTACGCCAACTGATAAGCGAATTTATTCACCGTTGCATCTTTGCCGGAAAGCACCTCGCGATACTGCTGTTCCAATTCAGCCATAGCTGCTGCTCCAGCGCCGCTGGCTGCCTGATAGCTGGCAATATGGATGCGCTTAATGTGGCTGAGTTTTTCAATAGGTTGAAGCACAACAACCATCATGATAGTTGTACAGTTTGGGTTGGCAATGATACCGCGCGGACGGTTCAAAGCATCTTCGGCATTGCATTCGGGCACTACCAAAGGCACATTCTCATCCATACGGAAAGCGCTCGAGTTGTCAATCATCACTGCACCATATTTCGTGATATCTTCTGCAAATTCTTTTGAAACTCCTGCGCCAGCAGAAGTAAAGGCAATGTCAACACCTTTGAAATCATCGCCGTGTTTCAGCAATTGAACGGTATATTCCTTACCTTTGAAAGTATATTTTTTACCGGCACTGCGTTCTGAACCAAACAGTACCAACTCATCCATCGGGAAATGTCTTTCCTCCAATACGCGGAGAAATTCTTGTCCTACTGCGCCACTTGCGCCTACAATAGCAACTTTCATTTGTTTTTTTATTAATTTTGCAAAATATTTTAACGGCACAAAGTTAGTGTTTTTCATTCTAAAAATCAGCCAGTTTATGAAATTTTTACAACTCGTTTTCTTTTGGGCACTCTCTTTGGGAGCATTTGCGCAACATCACGATGACTTTTCCACAAATACCATAGACGCATACGCAGGCGATACAGACAAGTTTCTTGTCAATGAAGACGGGAAATTGCAACTGCATGACCTTGAGGCTTCTGGCACCCGACAAGCCTATTTGTCGACACCGTCCGAAGCAATTGCGGATGCCGTTTGGCAAATTACCGTGCATTTCGGGTTTAATCCTTCCAGTTCGAACTATGCGAAATTCTATCTCGTTTCTGACAAACAGAATCTTACAGAGGAACTCAACGGATATTATGTAATGATAGGAAATACCGATGATGAAGTGTCGCTTTACAAACAAAATGGAAACGCAAAAACAAAAATAATAGACGGAACAAACAAACGAATCGACAATTCCACTGTTGATGTCACAGTAAAGGTGACTCGCACTGCCGACGGTGATTGGGAATTGTATTCAAAACTAAGTTCCGAAACGAATTTTGTAAAAGAAGGCACATGCCGCGAAAAAACATACGAGAATGCGCAATATTGCGGCATATTGGCAAACTACACATCGAGCAACGGACTGAAAGTCTGGTTTGACGATCTGAATATATCTGGCGAAAAAGCACAGCCACAATATCAACCGAAATTCGGTGACATCGCATTCAACGAATTAATGGTGAAACCGACTCCCGCTGTAGGACTTCCCGAAGAAGAATACATAGAAATTGTCAATCTCACCGAAGAAAAAATTGACCTGAACGGCATTTTTCTTTGCGACGCCAGCAAGAAATACGCCTTCCCGTCAGGCAGCAGCATCGCCCCCGGTGCTTACGCGCTGCTATGCACGCCAAAAAATACCGATGAATTCGCTGAATTTGGCGATGTCATCACATTCGGTTCGCTACCCGCACTGACAGACGGAGGCAAACTACTCTGGATAGAAAACAGCGACGGGATCCCGCTTTGCTGGGTAGAATACAGCGACAGCTGGAGCAACAGCGCCTTCAAAGCCAATGGCGGATGGGCGCTCGAATGCATCGACGCCACCAACAAAAGCAACAATGCTGATAACTGGAAATTTTCGGAATCGAAACGAGGAGGAACGCCAGCGCAGAAAAACTCCATATCTGCCAAACACTCAGATGAAAAAATGCCTCAACTCATCAATATAAATGTACTTTCGAGCAATACCGTACAACTGCTTTTCGACGAGACAATGGATATAGGCATTACCGACCCCAATAATTACGACATAGAAAATGAAAGTTTAAGCATCACGCGAATAGAACCAATATTCCCAAAACTGAACGGAATAATCATATATTTTGACCAAAATCTGACCAATGAAATAGCGGGGATGACCATTAACGCCAGCGACTATGCCGGGAACAAACTCCCTGCACGCACTTATTACTTCTCAGCAATAGCAGAAATAGAAACAAATGACTTTATAATCAACGAATTCCTTATTGGGCAAAAAGGCGAGAGCGTCAATTTCATTGAGATATACAACAGCTCAACGCATCTGCTTGACGTTTCGAACCTCTACCTATGTTCGCGAAAGGACGGAGAATTGTCGGCAGGCACATTGCTCGCCAATGAACAAACCCTTATTCTGCCACATTGTTACACCGTAATCACGACCGATACGGCACAACTTAAAAAACAATACGACTGCGGAAAAGAAAATGCCCATTTCATCGAAATAAAGTCGCTTTCGGAATTTTCTGCAAACGGGGGAAATATTGTACTTGTAAAGCGCAATGCCGAAATCGTTGATGAAACAACATATACTTCCGAAATGTGCGCCTCCATGACAGCGAAAGATGGCATAGCATCAGCTGAAAGAGACTACACCGACCTCAGCAAATGGCACAGCTCGAGCGAAAACGCCACACCCGGACGCAGAAACTCGGATGGGAAAAACAAGGACGAGGACAAAGACTATGACGAAGATGATGAAGACGAGGACACACAACCTACAGACATGGAATACGGCGTCACACTGCAAGAAAAATCGTTTTCTCCCAATGGTGACGGATATCGCGACATGCTGAAAATCAACTGCATGCTGCAAGAGGGAAACGGGAATGTGACGATTGACATTTATACCGCACAAGGCGCTTTAGTGAAGCACCTAGCAGGGAAGACCGAAATAGACGGGGCAAGTGTCTTCGAATGGGATGGCACTGACAACAACGGCAAAATCTGCAATGCCGGATTGTATCTGATTTATGCAGAAACACTGACTTCGCAATGCGGCATTAAACGCTACAAACTGCCGTTTGCAATTACCAAAGACTAAGAAACAGTTTCTTAGGTTTTAAACTAATTCCCCTATCAATGTAGCGGAAGATACCGTGTTGATTTTCACCTTCACCGTTTCGCCTACCTTGGTGTCTTTACGCGGAAAAACAACGACCTTGTTTTGCGATGTTCGACCAAAAAATTCGGAAGTGGAGCGCTTGGAAACACCTTCTATCAACACCTCGAACACTTTACCTATATCATGCTGGTTGCTTTCGGCCGAAAGCTGATTCTGCAAATCAATGATTTCCTGCAAACGGCGCACTTTCACTTCTTCAGATATATTGTCGGGAAGATTTTTTGAAGCGAATGTTCCAGGTCGCTCCGAATATTTGAACATAAACGCCATGTCGAAGCCAACGGTGCGCATCAAGTCAAGTGTCTGCTGATGGTCTTCTTCCGTTTCAGAATGAAAACCGCAAAAAATATCGGTGGATACTGAACAATTTGGCACTATACGATGAATTGCATCTATTCTTTCAAGATACCATTCACGCGTATATTTCCGATTCATGAGTTTAAGGATACGGTTGCTGCCCGACTGCACTGGCAGATGAATGCTCTTGCAGAGGTTATCGTACTTCGCAATGACTTCCAAAGTCTTGTCACTCATATCTTTAGGATGAGAAGTGGTGAATCTTATACGAATATCGGGCACCGCTTTCGCCACCGTTTCGAGCAACAACGGAAAATCCACATCCTGCCCTTCGCTCTGAAAATGGTAAGAATTGACATTCTGCCCTAAAAGTATAATTTCTTTGTAACCTTTGGCCTGCAAATCTCTCGCTTCGTTCAGAATGCTCTTCAAATCGCGGCTTCGCTCACGACCGCGCGTATAGGGCACAATGCAATAAGAACAGAAATTGTTGCAACCGCGCATAATTGAAATATACCCGGATATTTTACTGAATCCCAGTCGCTTAGGGATAATGTCACGATATGTTTCCGTCGTCGACAACTCCACATTGATGGCATTTTGCTTGCTTTCTGTCAATGCCACAAGGTTAGGCAAATCCATATAGGAATCAGGACCAGCCACAAGATTCACGCCATGCTTTTCGATGAGTTCCTGCTTAACACGTTCGGCCATGCAGCCTATCACACCCACTATCAGATGCTTGTTCCGCTTACGGAGCGACTGCAGATACTGCAATCGCGACAACACTTTCTGCTCGGCATTGTCACGAATCGAACAGGTGTTTACAAGCACAAGATCGGCATCTTTTTCCTCTTCTGTAAGATCGTAACCCACCGTTTGCATAATGGCAGCCACCACCTCACTGTCAGCTGCATTCATCTGGCAGCCGTATGTCTCTATGAAAAGTTTCTTGTCTGAATTGTCCATAATATCCGTTTTTCGGTTCAAAGGTAGTTTTTTTTCGATGAAAAGCAGTCCTTATTCTTATAAAATCTTTCAATATAAAAAGATATGACAACCGCATCATCGCAGCTGTCATATCTCCATAAACCAAAATCTGTACTTATTTTGCAACCGTCAGCACAGGAACGAATGGTTCGTTCACACTGCCGATATGGGCATCATTATTGAACTCAAAAGCGGCTTTGCACACAAATATATTCTTGTAGTGCGCCGAGTAGTAACGCAGTTCCACTTGATCGCCAACAAACAGCTTATTCTCAACGCCGCATACGAAAAGATAAAACAGGCCATCATCGATAGCGGCAGTCACACCGCAACACACATCGCCTGCAAAAGCGGCAAGACGGTCGTTCTCATTCAACTGCCAATCGGAAGCAGTTTCGGGATATTCCTCGGAGAGGTTCACCTTTACCACCGCTGTCATCGAAGTGACATACTCATGCTCTGCAGGTACAGTCCACGCGGGCAGTTCCTTATCGCTTGCAAAACTTTTAGAATCATTGTCCTTGTCTTTTTTGCAGCCTGCTGCACCAAGCAACAGACCGCTCAAAAGGCATATTGTCAAAAATTTCGTTTTCATCGTTTGATAAGTTTTATTGTTGATATTTCGCCATTAATGTTGACAACGGCATTGTACAATCCCGAAGGCAAACTTTCGCAATTGTTCCAAATCAGCGTCTGCTCCGATTCGGGCTGCATGATGTCAAATTCTTCAACCAATGCTCCCGATGTAGAATAGATGCGAATGTTCACACTGTTTTCGGACGATTCCTCACTCAATTTCACCGTAATGTGGAACTCAACATGGTCGGAGAACGGGTTCGGAGTGACTGACACACCGTTTTCGCCCGTGAAATCGAGTATTATCGGCTCTTTCAATGTTCCAAGATGAGCATCAGGCACATAGGCGAACATCTGACGCGTAGAACCTATATGCTCACCGCTGTCTTCCAGTCTGAACGACACTTGATCCGCCTTGTCGGCGCTGACAGTGAGCAACACCAGCGTATCGCCGTCAATCATCTGCGGACGCATAATGCCAGCCAAATCGTTGCCAACATAGGCAAGCACGCGCGAGGTGGCGGTTATCGGTTCGTTCGCTTTCACCTTCGCTATCAATGTCATGTTAGTACCTACATCAGGATTTGTGAATTCCACGATATTTTCAGGCAAGGTTTGAGCGCTCTGCGTAAGTTTAGAACTGTGCGTATCATAGTAGGTAAAGGTAACGGCCTGCTTGCCAAGACGGCGGAGCAGATAGCCCTGACCTGGATACATCGTTTGCAGAGAACCTTCCCAACGACCGTTTTCGGTGAATACTGCCACCGCATCTTTCGACTTAATGACATCACCTACTGTGGCCTTGTCGAAATAATCAGCCAACGCCTCGCGCACCGGCAGAGGTTTGTCGAGCAGATATGGCACGCTGTTCCAACTGTTGTAAAGCGACAACTGACGTTGCGACGTAGTAAGCGCCTTGCCTTCTATATCAACAGGTATGTATTGGTTTGCACGCACCATGTACATATAATGATAATCCGGATATTTCAATGTACCCTCCCATGCATAAGAATCATTCTTCAAAGAGAATTCTGCAAATTGCTGCTCAGATGGAGATTTAACGAGGTCGCCGGGTTTGAAGCCTTGCGCCACCGTGAACATAGAGTTCAATCTGGCATTCCAAGGGAACAAATTCATCGAAATCCAGTTCCAGCCTTTCTGAAGGTCAATCCGCTGCACCTCGCCTTCGTTGGCCGACAACACTATTGGTGTTTCAGGAGCATAGCCCGGCAGTGTATTGTTAGCATAGAACAATGAAGCCGATGGCGTCAGTGTATATACCTTGCCTGTAGAAGCCTGCCACAACTTGAACGACAGCTGTTTCCCTTCCATCGCTTTGTTGCCATAAACAGTGAGATATACATTGCTCTTGTTCGTAGCGTTATCAAACGAATTCTTCGTCATGCCTACCAACTCGCCTCCCACAAAAACCGCAATTACATCTTCGTTATTGGTGTCTATCTCTTGACCTTTTTCGGTCTCTATCAGCACTTGTCCGCGAACCGACATAGAATTGTCGTATTTACCTTTGTCCACCTCTTCCCATGGGCAGAAGGCCACTACATGGAAAATCACTTTGAGCGGTTCCGAGAGCCCGTTCTCGTCGGTTACATATATCATATCGGTGTATTCTCCGACAGGGAGACTGGTGTTGTAGGTAAAGCGCACGGTGTAATCATCAATAGGCTGAATAGTACCGTATTGCTGATTGACAGTCAGCCAATCGGGCAACGACTCGATAGTGAACTGATGGCGTTTTCCTGAGTTGTTGATAATGCGCATATCGTAATAGTTATAGTCATCAGCATATTCCTCACCATACAACTGCCAGAGTTCTATCGTGCGATTCTCCCAAATGAGGCTGTTGCGGTCCACATACGCCACCCACATCACTGGCGATGGCATCGGATTGCCATTGAGGTCCTCGACATCGCGGACAGTAACAACAACGGTCTGCTTGTTGATTTCGCGGTCTTGCATCTTGAGGTTGATAAGCAGTTCGTCTTGGTTGAACGCCCAGTCGAAATTGAGTGTTGTGAGCAATGCGTTACCAATGACAGGGGCATACACCGCTTTATCTGCCATATACGACTGATTGCTCTCAACAATCAGCGGTACAACCTTGTCAATTATGTTTCCGTTCGAGTCTTTGAAGATACGTTGATCGTTGGGGCTGAACACCAATTCAAGAACACCGTTGGCATTCTGTTTTTGTTCTTCAAACGGCAGGTATGCCATCAGACCCATTTCGTCGCCTGCTGGCGAATGGTTGCCGTATTCCTCAATAAGTATCTTGGGCAATGCTTGTTCGAAGATTATAAACTCATCGACATTCCCCTCGAAGCCGTTGCCGCCGAAGTACATTGCACCACTAATGCCAGCAAGTTCGGTAGCGTTGAATGATGCCGTCATCTTGCCATCGACAAATGCTGACACATTGTTGTAGGTACGGTTGACGGCCAGCACGAAGTGGTGCCAATCGTTGTCGGTTATCTGTCCTACAGAAGTCACTAATTTGTCGGAGTGCAGCACAAGATTGCCTTCCACTATTCTAAGTAGCGTACCAATTGAATCATTCACTCTTCCTGCAGAAAATACATCACCAGTGCCGCTTGTCGGCCGGAACCAAAGCATGAGTGTCTCGTCATAAACTTTTGAACGTCCGAGCAGATTGCCGTTGAGTTGCACTCGCTCGTCTTTGGCAATTGCCAATGAGATACCCTTTGGCAAACTCCACGAAGCACCGTGAAGCGTCAATGTAGCACCGCCTGCTTTGTCGGCAAGTGCAGTGCCTTGTCCTTCTGCCATCTGATAGTAAGCCACGAGTTCAAGTTCATAACCCGTCAGATAGTGCAGATGTGTGGCGGCAACCTCTTCTTGTGTCAAAGCTTTCGACCACAAGCGCAATTCGAGCATATTTCCGTCGAGTCCGCGACCGAATACGAGCGGTGCGCTGACATCATACGTTGCTCCTGCCGGCAGTTGGATGGCATTCGGGTCAGTTACATCCTGCGTACCGGCAAAGAAGCGTATCTCATTGTTCTCATGGTTGTAGGTAACACACACGCGAGTAAATTCGAGCATCGTTTCAAGCGGTTTAGAGTAGATTTGCAGTGTGCCGAGCCCGAGCATCAGGCGATTGTCTGCGGTCAGGCCGAAACGTACTCCGTTACCGTCGGTTCCGTGTTCGAAGAAAACTTGCTCTTTATTCGTCACAGATGGTTTGACAAGCATATCGAGCGTAAACGAGCGGTTGCTGAGCGAACGGCTCACCTGCGAAATAGCATACGACTCATCCGAACCATCGAAATGCACCGAAGCAGCTGTGGTGATACCCGTTGCGTTGGTTACACCTTTTATCTGGAAGTTGTTGTCCTCGTCAAGGTAATTACCGGCAATTGGCTCGTTGAAACGCAACATCAAGTTGTCACCTACGCCAAGGATAGCGTTCACCGGCTCCGGTTCGCCAAACACGCGCGGCGGACGGGTGTCTTTCACACCGCTGATGACGGGCGACGATTTAGTTACAAATCCGGAACCGTAGCGGCAGAACGAAACAGCACGCAGGTCGTAGCGCTGTTCCATCGGGTCACGCTCGCCGTAGAAGCGGAACGGCACTATACGACCGTTCTCTATCATCGCCTTATTGCCTGTAGCGAGGTTGTAAAGACTGTCGCTGGCATAGAACGAGCATTGGTTCACCCACATCTCTTCACTTTCGGTAGAGAGCTTGTATTGGAACTCAATATGGTCGAAGTTCTTATGATGAATATCAAAGCCGTCGATGTCAACGGGGATATAATAGCCTACCGAGTCGTGCGATGACAGTGTGTTCATTATCCAGTTTGGTCGCGGCATAGCAATATTCACATCGCTCGACACAGGCAGGAAATGAACCGACAGATTCATTGTTGTATTGGTTTTCATACATTCCGAAGGATAAAGCATCAGCTGCAAGTTCTCGTAGTCGTCCACGAGTCCTCGCTGTATGCGAACCGTCTTGGTTATCGGTTTACCTGGAACTACCCAATAGCTGATGCCTTGTGTGAGCGGCATACCGTCAACTTTCACTATTGCTCCGTTAGGATTTGAGGCACCATTAAGCATCAGTGTCATCGGATGCCCTTGGTTGGCGACACCGGCATCCACCTCGGAGTTGTTCATCAGTGTTACTTGGAAGTATGCGCTGTTCTGCGGCTGCACATTGGTTATCTCATAGGTGTCGGCGGTCATCTCCGGTTTCACAATCCATTGCGTATTGTTACCGATGAACGTACCTTTGTTGTAGAAATTGGTACGCTCCGCCTCTTCGTGCGGACAGTAAGTGGCTCCCGTCTGCGTAAAGAACACGTATGAGCCGTAGAGATTGTCCTCGTCGTCGGGCACGCTCGCATTCTCGCGGATAAACTCTGAATCTTCCGCCCATTGCGAGTATTCGACACGATAGCACGAAACGGTGATGTCGCCATCTGGGTCGGACACGATATTGAAGCCCGCCGATTTCTTGATTGTCTTGGTGTCGGACTGACGGTCGTCGGACTCGAAATCGAATACCGGTTCAAACTCGAAACTGAATTTCGAAGTGTTGCTTACCGTACCTAACTCTTGACCTGTCTTCATACGGTCGGAACCGTCGTCATCTTCTGTATGCTGATAGTCATACAATGCGTCAATGGCAGCTTGTCCGAAAGTGGAACCGTTTCGAGAGTCCCAAAAATCTTTGAGATTGTTGATAAGATTATTCAGTACCGACTGTCCTATTTGCGTTCCTGTTTTTTCGGCTTCGTACAAAATCAGACCGCCGCCTTGCGGCATCTCGTTATAGTTGGAAGATGCGGTGTATGCGTCGGTGTGCGACATTGTAGCGCCATACGACACACTGTAAGTGCCAATCTCTTTGCTTGGCGAGGATATGGCCACCACTTTCTCTTTTTCATTCTGATAAAGAATGGAAATCCATTTGAGCAGCATATTGTCGAGTGCCGCCACACGGTCGTTGTAAACCCTGTCATCGTCGGGTGTCACCATCGTGTAATAGCCGTCAGGCAATGTGTCGCTTATGCCCACAATACCTTCAGGATGATACCAATACACAGCGTCGCCTTGCGCATTGGCGGCATCTTTGGCTTCCTGCAGATTTTTAAAATTCATCAAAAGATTTTGACGCTCAAGACCTATCTCTGGCAATAGGGTATTGAGGATATAGTGCTGTGAATAGGCGAAAGTATTGCCAAGAGTCGAACCGAGCACAATCTTCTGACCTGTTACCAGATAATACGGTTTGCCATCTTTCTCGCCTTGTGCCAGCACTTTCATCATGCCTGCGTCGATAGCGGGCTTACGCATACGATAGAGCGAATCGCCGATGATGGCGATAGTTTTCGCCTTACCTGACACCTGGCTGATTGTCGTGCCAAAGAACACATCCGCCATTGCGCCTACGCCTTTAGGTGTGGATGACGACGAGGTGGAAATGCGATCGGTGGTGGTGATGCTGTAATCGTACTGATAACCCCAGTCCCAACTGTGCGTGATAGGGATAGGCAAGTTGAGCTGTTTGCTTGTGGTGAAAGTAGAGCCCTGATATGAGCCCGCACCTTGGGGAGCCGATACCATTCCGACATCCATCGACACGTTCAAACCGTATTTGATGCCAATGGTCACGCCCACCTCCCAAGAGTATTTCTCACGATATGAATACGAATAGGTAGAACCAGCTTCCACCCAAGCAGACGAACCGGCTCCACCCGGGTCGCGGATAATGTCGAGCAGTACGATATCCTCTTCAGTCGAACGCAGGTCTTTTTCCTGTATCACCGTTCCGGCTATATAAGCCTCATATCTGTTGGTTTCTACCGTATTTCCCTCTTGTTCAAGCGAAATGCTCAATGTGCGCAGCGCGGTCGTACCGGAGTTGGTGGCGTCGATATTGTCCACCATCAGCCATATATTCTGATTCGTACCCTGGTTGTCGAGCGCAAATGTGATGTTCTCTTTCGAGTCATGCAAACCATTGTGAACGGTAACGCTTCCGCCACGCAACGGCACACGATCCAGCGCACCCGACTGCGAATCGTTGTTGTAGTAATAGTCTTCATACGCCTCGGCCACGAATTGATACTTTCTGCCACCGTTATACACAGGATAGCCGAGCAAATAGTTGACCGTTCCGTCGGCCTGTTTTTCGTACAAATTGACAGAACCGATCAACGACGGGTCAATATTGCTTACCTCCATTGTCGGTTCGCCCAATCCATCGCGTTTGATGCCGTATACCAACTGGCTGAGACTTACCTGCATCGGCGTATGGTAAATGCGGTCGTACACGGCATTGTACTGTACGCTGTCGCCATCATACAAGTTATTTTCGATGTTGGACATATCGTATGTTCCCACCACGCCAATGACGTTGCCTTGAATATCTTTCTCGGTAACTGTAATCCGTTTGTCAGCCTTGCTATAGACCGCCGATAATTTGCTCAACGAAGCGTTTGTCAAGTCGAATGTCTCGCTGCCTTGACCGCTGCCGAACAAAGTGGCGTAGCCTGTAGCGGTGGCTTGCACCACTTTGTATTTGACGGGGAACAAATCCACCGCGAACTCACCCGTTTCGGGGTCGGGGTGAACAATGATGCGCTTCTTTTCGAACAGCGTATGCGTATCGCCTATCGTCTGCTGTATCGTGTCGCGACTCAAATCGTTGGGGTTGTGCACGAAATGCGCCGTGTTGTCGCCCTCGAGTTGCAACACCAGTTGCACATTGTCGCCGAGGTTATTCTTACCCAAGCCGAACGCCTCGGGCAGGTCGCGTTGGTCGTTACCGCCGGCCACACGTCCCACCAGACGCACCTTCGTCTCGTCGTAGAAGCGCACACCGTCTAGAGGTTTGGTCAATGCAAAAGTATCTTTCTCGGACTCCACGCGCAGTATGCCTTCGCCCTCGAACGTATGTCCGGGTTTGAACACCTGCAACTTGCAGGGCTGGCTCTTCGTCACTGTCATCTCGAAATTACCGTCGATGCCCGAAGTAAGCGGCGTGTTGCCACGGCGCACGGTGTCGCCGTTGAGAAGGAACATTGCGCCAGCCACCGGTATGGTTGAGTTCTTGTACAGCACGCGACCCGTCAAGCGTGTCGATACGGTATTCTCGAAGTTGATGCCGCTTGCCACTGCATTCTGCGGCGACATTCCTATCGATGCGGTGGATGCAGAAGTGTTGTTGAACGAGAATATGCCGTACTGGTGAGTCGGCACCACCACATAACTGGTAGCGGCGTGTTCTTCACATTCGCAAGGAGCGTTATTTGTCATTGTAGAATAGAAATCATATTCATAATCTAATCCTCCCGTAATATAAGGTTTCATTATTATTCCACCAATACTAATATTATTAAGCCTATAGCGAGAATAATTCAACCTCAATGTAGAATGTTGCGTTATCTTAAACGTATTGATTGTCCCTGTATTAGAAATTTCAGTCATCGTAGTTTTTACCTCAATGACAGTTCCTTGTTTGTAGGTATAGGTGCCCCCTGGCAGGTTCGCCCAATCTCTCAATACATTTCCGTTAGCGTCCAGTACCCTTATCCATGTAAATGTTTCCGGCTGGTTGATGCTAAAATTGGATTCATATTCCACCTTTACCGTCGGGTCTTCGCACGCCGAGCCAATATACTGCAAGCTGTCGAACTTGTACATACCCGTAGCGTCGGTGGTTATGCTCCGTATCACCGTTCCTACCGAGTCTTGCAAATTCACCGTCACGCCTGCCATACCCGTGTTGTCGGGCATCAGTATCGCACCGCTTATCTCGCCGTAAGGCGTACGCCAACCGATAGCGTCGGCGCTGTTGATTGTCATTTTTCCATTACAATTGTAACGCGCCAGCACGGTGTATTCGTAATGCTTATTCGGCATAGCGTTGCGGTCGAAGTAACTGCTTTGCTGACTTACCACCAGCGTATCGGGCGATGCAGTGGAACCTTCCTCCTTGCGGAGCAGCACAAAGTCATCGTAGTTGTTGGTGTCAGTCTCCCAACGGAGCAATACGCCACCCTTCATCGCCGTAGTGGCATCGCCCTGCGTAGCGGTAAAGTTACGCACCAAAGCGCCCTCGTCGAAATAGAGGCTCGGTCCCGTCAAGGCTATCGGTTGCAGCGAAACAGAATCTTGTACGCGCAAATCGGACTTCGACTGGTCAATGCGCACAGCGTATTTATAATGTGAACAAGCCTTATCGGCCACATCGGTGAACGAGGCTATCCACGAGCCGTCTGGCTGACGCTTGATGCTGTCTTGCGGAATGACATACTCTTGCGTTTGTCCCGTTTCCTCTATTGTGCGTTGCAACACCAGATTGGCAGTACGATCCCACATGCAACGACCCAATTTAAGACTGCCATATTTTGCGACTATTTCATTATAAAGACTATCCTTAATATTATTCAACACCGTTTCTGTTATAAAATCACTTGCCGAAGCATCTCCTGCGGATTCCACCTTGATGCCGGTTATATATGCAACAAACCAACCATAGCCACCATGCCCTTCTGTATAAAACGAAACCTTAGTATCACTTGAAACAGTGAAGTAGTGTTTCTTATTATTTTCTGTATCGGTATCGTATGTAATTGTTACTTTGGATAACAGAGGAACGGTGTATTCCTTTGTATCAATAATGTCCTCATTATTAACGATTACATTGTTATCTGGGTCTACTATTGTAATTTTGGCACTGCTTGAAACAAAAAAATCCTTTGTAGCAATAACTTTGGTCGTATATTGTGGCACGCCATTTTTATATGATATGTTAAAGTCTGATTTTGGCGGAATTAAATAACGAACCTCTTTATTATCAAGTTTGAAATTGAAGTGCACCTTATGATTCTGCTCATAATCCGCATCTTTTATGTATGCCTCCTGCGTTTCTGCTAACGGAGCAAGAAAGTTGCTGTTGATTAGAGTGTCTGTTTGGGAAAATTCATTATCCCAGTTCCACATAGAAGCCGAAGCACGACGGATACGATAATATATAGGTATGCCAGGATTTTTGACTTTATCAGTAGTCATAATAAAATCCGCTGAATACACAGCCCTTCCTTCTGAATTATAAATATAACATCTTGGAGCCGTATATGACAGATTCAGCATACTATCTATCGCATAAGCATTGCCCGTCCATGTGGAGCGGTCGTTGTCGGTATAGGTGTAATGCCCTGATTCATCGCGCACCATCTGCTTGATGGCTATCTGCTTGGCATCGCTGAAATCGGGTTTAAGGGCACGCTCTATTTGGAAGAAGTCGTAATCCATAATATCTTTAAGTTGAGGATTGCGTATGTTCCAACTGAGCACATTATTGCCCGTAAAAGTGCCCGTGGAATCCATCTCCTCGCGCGCGGCAAAGTCATAGATGCGGTGATATGGCGGAATATCTACTGCGATAGATCGTTTTGTGGTCACATCCTCGGTATTCTGGTTGCGCCACATCTTGAAGGTGGCGTAGAACTGCTCTTGCACCGTATCTGTGGTCATCACATAGAGCGTACCGCCGCGATCGGAAAGAGTCTGCTCACGACTATCGTACTTGGTAGTGTAACTGACAGGGTCGTTGAACAACATAAACGGAATGGCGGCATAACCGTAGCCCGCAGGTCCGTTGTCGCTCACCTGATAGATGTACGGCGTATATAGTTGCGGAGTCATGATGTTTTGGTTGCCCGTGAAACCGCTGTATGTAGTGGTGGTTGTCATCGCATTACCTTCAGTATAACTGCGACGGAACTTCGACACTATTTTTACCGAGAAATTTTTCTTGTCGAGTGCCTCGGGCGGATACCAGTCGAGCTCCAACATCGTCACTTGCGGACAACCGTCATCCTCTTTCTGCGTAACAATAAGTTTTTCTGTCCATACTCCGTTATCGTTGACAAGATGATTGACACCGTTGGCCATAGAGGTAACAAGAATACTGCCCTGACCGATATTCAGTTTCAGATACGCCGTTCCTTTTTTTGTATCTTTCTTCTCATTTTCATCGTATCTGTCACTATGATAATAGGCTATAATCGTTTCCTGGCTGCCTACGGTATAGGAGATATAACTCTGATCGTAAGCGTAGTAGTCGTAACCTTTGCCATACGCCCATACAGGAATGACAAAATGCACTTTGTCCACACCCGCCGAATAGGCGTTGTAATGCTTGTCTCGTTCCAGATAATCGTTGGCACGCACCAACTGCGGCACTACAAAAAGCAAAGCTATAGCCAACATTGCTTTTAAATGTCTGCTGCATTTCATTAAAATGTGTCGTTTCATATTATTTCGTTTTTATTATTGTTTTCTGACTGCATTCATTTGCTGCCGGCACTTCGGCAGTATACTTATTTTTGCCTGATACGGCAGTGAGTCTTGCATATTCTGCCTTGGCCGCCTCCATCTGCTCACGAAATGCCGACGATGTCTGCAAGGCTGCATAAGCTATGCTGGCCGCCGCACGACTCACATCTACATCGCTTTGCCAATGCGCTCCCTCAATGACACGGCTCTCGCCATACATCCAGCCACGGGCAAAAATTGTATCCGCCCGCTCGGGGGCTATTTCGGCCAGCAGCAGGGCTGTCACCCATCCGCGCATTGTATGTCCCGACGGATAAGAGCCTTCACCGCGCACTTCGTCCTCCTTGTCGGGCGACAGCAGATGCTCGCCATACATCTCAAACGGACGCAGCCGATGGTAATAAGCCTTCGGCGCTACACGCATCTGGTCGGCAGTGACGATACTTGTTTTCAGAAGTTTCCATATTTCTGGTGTGCCAAGTTGCGAAATCTGCAGTCCGAAAGGCTCGCTGAACTCGGCAAACAAAGCTTCGAAAGTCCATACGGCATCACGCTGGGCGATGGCAGCCCGCTCAGGATTGAGCCGCTGCTGCTTCCCCCACTGATAGCGCACCACATCGTTGGCAAATTCCGGGCTGTCGAATGCCGGCGGCGCCGGAAGGCATTTAATCAAATCGGGCAACTGACTGACAGGCATATAGGGCTGCACTTTCTGCGCACACAGCTCGCCCGCCATACAGAACATCCCACAAAAAAGTAATAGGAATATCCGTACGAACGACATCTTTTTCATAAAAAACTTTTTAAATGGATAAACAATTGAAACGCAGGGAATACCCGCAAGAAAGGAACGCCATGAGGATTCATGACTACAATTAGCCCATATTTCATATTTCCCTTCCATACAAAAAAATTAACCGATATATCCCCTTTGCATGCAAAGGAGACTTGTCAATCTAATTTCTGAAGATGGTACAGCGCCCGTCTTCAACACTATGGAACATTGAGGATTTTGAGGATTCTCGGTTTGTTCGCTATGTTAGAATATCGTAATTTTTTTGTAAAATTACACAAACTACACTGATGTGCAAATTTTTTAAGTTTTTTTTTTTCTTTTTAGCGATTTTTTCATTTGCTGTTTTTCTTATAGCTCAATACAGCCCAGATTCCCATAATGACTCCTATGCACAAAAGAGCGAGCACCTGATGTGCAATGGATTGGAAATCGCCACCACGCACAAAGACTGTACGGATAGCGTCAACAAAATAATGCATAGGATTGACATAGGTAGTCAGGTACGCCCATGATGGCATTGAATGTGCAGGAGTGAATATGCCGCTGAGCAATAACAGGCAAACGACAAAAAACCACATTACAAAAATCGCTTGCTGCATCGTATCGGAATAGTTGGAAACTACTAATCCGAATGATGAGAAAAAAAGAGCCAGCAGTAAAGAAAGCACATATACACAAAACAAAGGGCCTGCACAAGTTATGCCATAAAGCGCCCATGCCAGCAATAGACAGACTGTGATGACAAAGAGCGCAATGAGCCAATAAGGAATCATTTTGGCGAAAATAAATGACCATTTTGAAACTGGTGTCACATTTATCTGCTCAATTGTTCCCGACTCTTTTTCCCCTACAATGTTCAAAGTAGGCAGAAAACCTGTCATCAGCATCATTACTATGGCAAACAAAGCAGGAATCATATAAAGTTTATAATTTTGATGCTTGTTGTACAGCAATAAAGCCGACACGTTTGACTGAACGTCATACAATGGGGAGGCGTGTGATACCACAATTTGCGACAGATAGGCACTGCCCATCGAGCCTTTTGTTCCATTGACAGCATTCGCGGCAATCAGCACTTGCGTACGATTTCCCGAATTCATGTCACGACCATAGTTTTGCGGTATAACCATCACAATGTCAGCAATGCCTCGTTCAATTTCCTTGACCGCTGAATTGTATGAAGATTTTTGACCATTGAAAATAAAATAACGACTTGCCTCTATGTCATGCACAAGTTGTTGGGAGAAAGCCGAGCGGTCGTTATCCACCACATCTACCACCACATTTTTCACCTCCATATTCATCACCCACGGAATGACGCACATGATGACTATGGGAAACATAACAATGAGACGAGGCAGAAAAGCATTGCGCCGTATCTGCAAGAACTCCTTTTGTATGAGATATTTCAGTGCCATAAGGTTCACTCCATTCTTTTATTAAATTTCACGAGGGCGATGGTCAGAAACAAAGCTGTCATCCCCAGAAGAATCAACATTTCTTTCATTATTGCGCCCATACCGACGCCCATAATCATCAATTTACGCATCGCATCAATATAATAACGAGGAGGCATCAAGGCTGAAATCCATTGTAAGATTTCTGGCATTGACTCCACGGGGAACATCATGCCCGACAGCATAACGACAGGCATCAGCAACACCATGGCCGACATCAGCAAAGCCACAAGTTGCGTTTGGGCAATATTTGATATGAGCAACCCCAACGAAAGAGCTAATAAAATATAAATCACACTTACTGCAAGAATCAGCAACAGAGAACCTTGCAACGGAACTGCAAGTACAAAGCGCGCCATTAGCAGAATGACGATAAGGATAAAAAACGCAAGCACCAAATAAGGGATTGCTTTGGCTATTATTACCATTAACGGGCGGACTGGCGAGACAAGCAGCACCTCCATTGTCCCCTTCTCCTTCTCTCTCACAATAGAAATGGAAGTCATCATGGCACAAATGAGCATCAACAGCATTCCCATAATGGCTGGGACAAAGTTATAAGCTGATTTCATCTGCGGATTATAAAGCATTTTAGCGTTCACCAATCCTCCGCCATGATTCAGAATGACACTTGTAGCATAATTAATCCATTGCCGCGCCATATTTGGGTCGGCCCCATCAACGATAAACTGCATTCCCGTATGCTTGGAAGCGAAATCATCTGCAAACACTACAGCCATGTCAGCTTTTTGGTTTCGAATCATCTGCTCTGCCTCTTTAGGAACAGAAACAACGGCAACTATCTCGAAATATTCCGAAGCAGACAAACGCTCAACAACGGCTTGCGTTAAGTGGTCAATTTGCGAAACGACAATCACTGTCCGCACATTCTTCACATCTGTTGATATGGCAAATCCGAATATCAACATCATCATAATTGGCATTCCGAAAAGTATCAGCATCGTACGCTTATCACGCACGATGTGCTTCGCTTCTTTGATAACAAATGAAATGAACTGTTTCATACGCTTAGTCGCTTGAACGGGTTGCTTGCCTTGCCAAATAAGTGAACACATGATCGATGTCGGGTTGCCGGAACTCCTGCTTCAGTTCGTCTGGCGTACCTATTGCACTGATTTTTCCGTCCACCATTATAGAGATACGGTCGCAATATTCCGCTTCATCCATATAATGTGTTGTCACAAAAACAGTGATGCCACGCGAAGCCGCTTCGTATATAAGTTCCCAAAACTGTCGGCGGGTAGCAGGGTCCACACCGCCTGTCGGTTCGTCAAGAAACACAATGTCAGGGTCATGAAAGATGCTGACAGAAAAAGCAAGTTTCTGCTTCCACCCCAAAGGCAGCGAAGCTACAAGATCGTCTTTGTGGGCTGCGAATTGCAATCGCTCCAACAGTTCAGCAGTCTTATGCCTGATATCCTGCTCTTTCATTCCATATATGCCTGCAAAAAGACGAATGTTCTCTTTTACAGTAAGGTCTTCGTATAGCGAGAATTTCTGTGACATATATCCTATGTGCTTTTTTATCTCCTCATATTCTGTACGTATATCATAACCTGCCACGATACCTGTGCCACTCGTCGGCTGATTCAATCCTGTGAGCATGTGCATAGCGGTAGTTTTTCCTGCGCCGTTAGCCCCAAGAAATCCGAAAATTTCTCCCCTTCTCACCGAAAAGGAGATGTCGTCGACAGCGCGAAATGTTCCGAACGCTTTCACAAGATGCGACACCTCAATCACATTTTCATTGCTTATATTCTGTTTTGAATGTTCTATTGCAGGAGGATTGAAAATATCAGCAAAATCGGAAAGAACCTTTTGAGGGGTATCTATTCCCATCAGTTTTCCTTGATGAAGAAATGCCACCCTGTCGCAACGACGAACCTCGTCAAGATATGGAGTAGAAGCGACAATCGTGATACCTCGCTCTTTCAAAACTGACAGCATTTCCCAAAATTCTTTGCGGCTGACAGGGTCAACACCCGTTGTGGGTTCGTCGAGGAACAAGACGCTCGGCCGATGCACTAATGCACAAGAAAGCGCTAATTTCTGCTTCATCCCACCCGAAAGCGCACCTGCTTTACGATGGCGGAATCTCTCTATCTGAGAATAGATCGCTTTAATGCTTTCATAACCATCCTCAACCGTCGTTCCAAACAGTGTAGCGAAAAAATTAAGATTCTCCTCTACAGTCAAATCTTGGTAGAGAGAAAATTTACCGGGCATGTACCCTACACGACGACGTATTTCGGTCAGTTGGCGAACCGTATCATATCCTTCAACTGATGCTGTACCCGAAGATGGGAGCAGTAACGTGCATAAAATGCGAAACATGGTGGTTTTCCCAGCGCCGTCAGGACCTATCAATCCGAACACTTCGCCTGGAGTGATAGAAAACGACACATCATCAAGCGCATTTATCTTACCGTAACTCTTGCTGATATTCCGAACTTCAACCGCAGGTGTCATTTATTAAAATTTTACTTCTCCGTACATGCCAATTTTTATATATCCGTCGTTTTTCACCGCCACCCTGATGGCATAGACAAGATCGGCGCGCTCATCATCTGTGAGAATTGTTTTGGGAGTGAACTCCGAACTACTCGAAATCCACGAAACAAATCCATCATATGTTTTTTTCTGTCCATCGCCATAGTCGGCATACACTTTCACTGTTTGTCCCAATTTTATGTGTTGCAACTGCGAAGAGGTCACATAAGCGCGAATGAACATATTGTTTATATCCGCTATCTTGAACAATGGCTTTCCTGTCGCCACAAATTCGCCGTACTCCACATATTTTTCCAATACAGTGCCGCCTACAGGAGCAGAAATATGGCATTTTTTCAACTGATCGTTGAGGGCACATATCTGTACATCTGCCGCGGCTATCTGCTTGTCGAGTGTTTTCGTGCCTGTATTCAACGATGACATTTGCGCTTCGAGCTGTTTTTGCAAAACTTGCACCTGACTGTCGGCATCATCTAGCATCTTGGACGGCGCCGCTCCTTCGGCCACCAATTCTCTATATCTGCGTAGTTCTTGCTCTGCCTTGTCCAACTGACGACGTGTGGCGGCTATTTGTTTCTCTTTGTCTGGTTTCTGGCTCTGATAAACTTCTTTCATAGCCTCCAACTGCTTTATATTCAGCCATATCTGTGTCGTGTCTATCAATCCTACCTCTTCTTTTGCTGCCATCTCTTTGCCTTCGACCACATTCCACGACACTAATGTGCCGCTCTGCTCGGCATAAACTGTTGTTTCTGTCGCTTCGAAAGTGCCGGTGGCATCAAACTCCTTTTCCTTCTTCCCGCAAGCTGCCAGTATCAGCATTGCACTTGCTATTGCCAATATTTTTTTCATCTCCTCAGTTATTTGTTGTGTATTTCAAATTATAAATTTCTTTCAGCATTTCTATTTCATGTATTGACTGCTGCACTCGCGCTGCATTCTCATTGTTAATTTCTTTCACAAGATCGTTCACATCTATCACACCATGCGAGAGTTTAGATTCCGCCGCCTTGCGCACTGACGAACGCAATGAGATAATTTCCTCATCAGTAGTCATCAGCGCCTGATAACGCGCAATTTCTTCGCGCTGCTGAATCTGCTCTATATTGTTATAGAAAAGGAACATTTCGCGATTGACGTCGAACATTTCGCGTTGCAACTGTACATTTGCTTTATCGTTTTTTCGAGTATAGAATGCACCTATATTCCAAGTCAGTTTGGCGCCCACTATGCCATTCAGCGACCACTCGTGACGCAACATGTCCTCAAACATATTATATCCAGGATAACCGTAAAAGCCCGAAGCAAAAACTGACAATTTCGGCATCAGTGTGGCATTAAGCAATTTCTCTTGTGTATCAGCAAGGCGCATTTGCGCATCCACCATTTTCAATTCGGGACGCAACCCGTTTTGGGCAACTTCGACCAAGGCTGGTTTCTGCACACTATCCACTTCGATGCCACAAAACGCACTGAGCGCCAATTTTAATGAACGCTTCTGCGATTGCAGGTCAACCGCCTGCTGCATTACCTTCAAGCGTTCCGCCTTCACTGCATTATAATCGCTCTCGGCTGCCGTGCCCTGTTTGTACATCGAAGAGATTTTTTTCTCGTTGGCAGAAAGCAACTCCTGCAAGTCAGCATTCAATCGTATCTGCTCGTCAAGCAGCAACAATCCGAAATACATCTCGTTCACCCTTTTGCGCACCTGATACAATGTCACTTCTGTCTGGGCTGCATCCACTTCGCCTTGCTTACGAGCCATTTCCTTCTTACCTTTGATGACACCGCCATCATACACCGTCTGATTGATGTCTATTCCCATTTTATATTGGTCCTTCTTCAACCCTTTCATATCCATACCCATCTGCTGATATAGCATCTGAATTCTATCAGGCCACGACACTACATCGCTCTGATAAGTGGCTTGCGCGGAAGCCGACACCTGCGGCAACCAACCTTTACTGATATTCGACACGGTCAGGTCTGTTGTTTGATTTATCAAGTCATACTGACGAATCAATGGACAGTTGCGCTCTGCCGCATGCTGACACTCCTCCAGTGTCTGCGCCATTGACATCACTGGCAGTATCGCTAACATTATGAACAATCTCTTCATACGATTCAACACATTTGTTCTACAAATGTACAAAGATTATAAAATGAATTACTATCCATAAAAGCGTAAAAATGTTCTTTTTGTTCGATTTTTAGCAAAAAAAACACATGATTATTGTGTTTTTATTATCTTTGATGGAATCAAAGTTGAGGACAATTTATGAACAAACAGCCTAAACTGCTGAATTTTTCAAAGATGCACGAAATTCTCGAACCGCATCTTACAAAAATTCGCGAAAGCATTTTTTTCAACCCTGAGATGGGAATCATTCATGGTAATTCGCAACTGTTCAGACTGATTATTCAGCAAGAGCCGCCTTTTGCCATCGACGATTACCGTTTCGGAGTCGTTGTTCAAGGGCATGCACGCATCAATTTTAATCTGGTAGAAAAACAGATTGAACCGCACACGATTGTATTTCTCGGTCCAGGAACAGTGATCACGCCACTCAGCTATTCTGATGATTTAGAGATTTTCGGGATGGCTCTTTTCGCTGATTTTACGATGCCATTCCCTTCTGGTCAGATGCCTAGCGCTTTCAATGGACAAGTGCGTGATTTTCAGCTACATGTAGATAACGAAGAGTTTGAGACTGTGTGCGAAATCATTAATACCTTGTGGAAAGTCGTTCAACAGCACAACATCAACAAGCAAACGGCAAACAGTCTTGTTGCAGCCTTGATGCACTATTACGATGATATTTATCATCGGCATACCAATGCCCAACAATCCATCATGTCGCGCGAACAGAACCTCTTTAACCGATTTATATATCTTGTCAACCAATATGCGGTTCATGAACATCAAATCGGATTCTACGCAGACAAAATGTGCCTTACCGAACGATATTTGGGTACCATCATTCGGCAGATTAGCGGAACGACTGCCAAAGAATGGATAGACCGCGCCATCATAACACGCATCAAAATAGAGTTGAAACACTCAGAAAAAAGCATTGCCCAAATTTCTGATGACATGAATTTTCCGAATCCGTCATTCTTTACCAAATATTTTCACCGTTTGACTGGGAGCACTCCTAAAAAATATCGGCAAAAAGACGGATAAGAAAATTATGAATTCGCAACTTCTGCTGTACCTTGCGCTACACTGTCGGCAGAAGCCAAGCGATGGAACAATATACGATGCCCGTCGGTGCGCAAAATCAGCGTGGGGGGCATCGTCGCACGGCGAAAACTGGCGAAGAATGATATATCCGTTTCTATGCTCCTCGTCCCACATGACCGCTTTGCACGGATCGGGTTCGTAATCCTCTGTGGAATCGATATACAGCACTTCACCTCTGGCTTCAGCAATGGAAAAGAATTTGCTTTATACGCATATCGTTTATTCGTTTTCTAAATTTCGTTTTCAGCGGTTTATTCAAAAAAAGCCTTCCGCCATACGGCGAAAGGCTCCCTAAAAATATTTGCTTATGAAAAAAAATTATTTTCCTGAAGCGCGTTTTTGTGTAAGCTGGTCGAGAATAGCTTTCTGCTGCTGACGGTTGCTGTCAGCTTGTTTGATAGCATTCTCCGTGTCGCGAAGGTCTTTTTCGAGTTTCGCTTTCTGATCCACCAGTTTCTCATAGTCTTTTTGTGCTTTGTCGCTCACTTTGGTCTGATCGTCAATCTGATATTTCAGGTCCAAGTCGCGCACATCGTTCACAAGGCTCAAAAGGAAAGATTTTACGCGTGCTGCCGTATCTTCGTCGTCGCCTGAGCTTACAAAGTTGTTGTAACCTTTAGACACGAACAGATAGATAGTAGCAATTTTGGAAGTACCATCCACTTTAGTGTAGAAGTCGCACTGCTGAGCGCAAATAGCTGGATAGTTTGCTTGTGCGTATTTAGTCATGCCGCCTTCCGATTTGCTTTTCAGCTTATCTTTTTTCAATCGGTTTGCCAAAGCCTCTTCCACCAATTTCTTAGAATAGTCCAACTGCATAGTGAACGCCGGCTTACGGTCTTTGTTGAACGGAGCTACCGTTTCCGAAACTGTCTGCGCATTTGCCATCATTCCGAAAAACAAAGCGCTGATAATAGTCAATGCTACTTTTTTCATTTTTTTGTTTTTTTATGGTTCTTTTTTGATTTCACAAAGATAAAAACTAAATCAATACGAAGAATAATTTTTGATTTCTAATTTCTGAGTTTCTGATTCCTGATTTGAAAATTGTGTCAACGTCAATTTAATTGGAAATTAAATAATTGGATAATTGCCAAAGTCTTCTCACTTCTACAACTGTCCCGCCTCCACCAGATTTATAATCCGCTCAATGATTTTGTCCTTGTCGGCACCGTCGTACTCGGCTTTAAGGTCGGCACCGAAAAGATGCGCAATGCCCTGCCAGAAGACTGCCGCTACGCTGCCTCGATAAATCTGTATGATTTCGTAAGAGGTCTGCTCGCACTCGCGGTCAATCAGCCGGATAAGGATTTTTCCCTGCGAACGCGTCATGCTGCGGAGGTCTTTCTCGAAATTCTTGAACAAATCCTTCTCTTTGGCATCGAGATACTTGCGTTTCTCCTTATTGCTGGTCATCTTGCTGAGCTCCTCGTTCGCCTCGTTCATCACCTTGGCGGCCATTTTAGCATATGGGAGCGTTTTTTTCACATCACGCACCGTTTTCCAATAAAATTTCTCCTGCTTTACGCTTGTGAATTTCATGGGAGGATAGACATACACCTCATGCAAATAGGCAAAATAAGTGGTATCGCCCTGACTGACGCGCATATAGATAGGCACATCGGCAAAAAGAGGCGCCGACACCAGCAATAACGCAACCGATAAAAGCAAATTCTTCAGTTTCATGGCCGAAAATTACTAATTTTTCAGAAATTCTTCGTTCGTTAGATATATTTTCCGAAAAAAAGTTTAAACAGCTTCTTAAAATCCATTTCTATTCTTCAATGTCACTTTCTTGACATTTTTTCTTTATTATCTTACTGAAAACTATATGGATGACATATTTTTTTGTATTTTTACCGGCATTTTAACGAATTTTCAACAAACCAGACTCTCTGTGAAAAAGATTTTTATCCTTTTTGCCCTGCTGGCAGGCTGCTTTTCTGTATTCGGGCAGATTTCATTTCCCGACGCCCGCACATGCGTACAAACATCCAGATACGACATCTTCAGTCCGTTTGGCAATCCTGCTACCTTGTCATATATGCAGAAATTTGAAGTTTCGGCCTTTTTCCAAAACAGGTATGCCGAAAAAGAGCTTTCTACGGCCGGCGGACATCTGGCTGTGGGCACAAAACCTGTCAACATCGCGGCAGCATTCGTTCAATACGGTTTTCTCGACTATCACGAGCAATTGTTCACCTTCGGACTGGCGCGCAAAATTGGCAAACGGTTCGCCCTCTCGGTGCAGGCCGATTATTATAATGTACATTACTCCTCCCTCTCGGGAGCCGACGGCAAATTCATCATCCAACTCGGTTTTGTGGCCAACCCCGCGAAAAATCTTTACATCGGTTTCCATACCTTCAACCCTGCGCAAACAAAATTGCGAACAGATGGAATTGAACTCGATATACCATCTCTATTCGCAGTTGGAATGTCATATTGGTTCAATCCTAAAATCGTGACTTCCATCATGTGCGAAAAAGACATTTTCAGGCAATTTCGCTTCGCTGTCGAGGCCGATTACGCCATTTACGAAAATTTCCGTGTGAAAGCCGCTTGCCTGAAAGAAGGGGAAGTGATGCCCGCCTTGGGTTGCGGTATGGCGCTCAAAGGCGTTGCACTTGATGCTAACTTTAAGATTCACACAAAATTAGGCGTCATACCCGAGATTGCACTAACCTACGCGCTGAAATGAAACACGCCATCTTGTCTTTCGTTTTACTGCTTTTCTGCACATTTGCCTTGGCTCAAAACAACCTGACGCCAATGGTAGAAAACCTGGTGGAGCAGATAGCCGAAAGTCGCGAAGAGGAAGATTTCAGCTTTCTGTACGAAAATCTTTTGGAACTGGCAGAAAACAAACTGAACCTCAACACCGCCACTCGCGAACAGCTGCAGGAACTATATATTCTGAACGACGAGCAGATAGAAAACCTGCATTACTACCTGTACCGCTACGGACCGATGCTGTCGGTTTACGAACTTGGCGTGATTGACGGCTTTGACGAACAGACCATCGCCAATCTGCTCCTATTTGCCGAAGTGCGCAGCAATGCCGAAAGCAACGCTTTCGCACTGAAAGAACTGCTGAAAAACGGGAAACACGAGCTTTATTCCAAAACGACTCGAACCATTGAGCTGAAAGCGGGATACAAGGACAACGATGATACCAATCCGAACAAAAGATACCTCGGACGGCCATTCGGCGAAACGGTGCGCTACTCTTTCAACGCCGAAAACCGCCTGCTATTCGGACTGACTATGGACAAAGACGCCGGCGAGAAATTCACGTTCGACAGCGACCGCCGGCACGGGTTCGACTTCTACGCCTCCTATCTGCAAATAAACAACCTCTGGAAATTCAACAGAATCGTGGCAGGGCACTTCCGTGCAGCTTTCGGCTATGGGCTGGTGCTGAACAACAACTTCTCGATGGGTAAATCATCATACGTGCTGAATGTGCTGCCCAAATCGTCGGGCATCGGCAAATCGTCGTCGAGCAACGAATACAACTACTTCAATGGCGCAGGCTGCTCTTTCAAAGCCGGACAGAACATGCTGATTTCTGTCTTCTACTCGTACAAAAAGAACGATGCCACGCCCATTTCGAGCAGCAGCTTCTCAGCGATAAAAACAGACGGACTGCACCGCACGCCACTCGAACTGGGCAAGAAACAACTGCTTGGGCAACACACAGCAGGCGCCAACATCACCCTGCGCAAAGGCATTTTCAAAGGCGGCATCACCTCAACGGCCATGCTGCTCAAAGACTCGCTCAACCCCAAGCCGAATGTCTATAACCAACACTATTTCAGAGGGAAAAATCAGTTTCACACATCCGTTGACTACACCATAGGCATACACCGATGGAAATTTTTCGGCGAAACAGCCGTCGCATTCCACCAACTGTCGGCCGCCACCCTAAACGGCATGCTCTTCGCACCTGTGTCACGCGTACGGTTCATTGCCATACAGCGGTACTACTCCCATAAATACCAAGCCATGTTCGGCAATTCGTTCGGCGAAAACTCGTCGCCCACCAACGAATCGGGATTTTATGTGGGTGCCGAATTGCTGCCCCTCGGTCATGTGCGGCTGTCGGCCTATTTCGACGCATTCCGCTTCCCCTGGCTCAAGAGCGGCGCCAGCATGCCAACCGACGGGAAAGACGCCCTGGTGCAAGCCGAATATTCTCCCAAGCGCAACCTGCTGATGTATCTGCGCTACAAATACAAAGAAAATGAGAAAAACGCCGCCATCGGCAAGCAGACCTACCTGCTGCCATACGACAAGCACAGCTGCAAATATGTGCTGAAATACAATATCGGCGAAAACACGAGCTTTCAGAACACCATAGAATGGAACAAGACAAAAAACACCGAAAACCGCTCATCAACAGGATTCGCCATCGAGCAAAACATCAGCGTAAAAATTCCCAACACGCCTTTCACCGCCGATGTGCATTATGTGTTTTTCGATGCCGAAAACTACGACAACCGCATCTATCTCTACGAGAAAGATGTGCTCTATGTGTTTGCTGTGCCGATGCTCTACGGACGCGGCAGCCGCGTTTGCCTCAACCTCGCTGCCAAACTGAAATGCGGACTGTCGTGCGCGGCAAAAATCGCCTATACCAATTACCTCAACCGACAGACTATCGGGTCGGGACTGGAGGAAATAGACGGCAGCCACAAAACCGATGTCACACTGATGCTCCGATGGAGGTTTTATTGATGTATTATGTATTTATGTATGATGTATGATTGAGTTGAAAGTTGAAAGTCTAAAGTTAAAAGTCCAAGTCAGGGTCAATTGTCCATTGTCAATTATCCATTATCAATTGTCCATTATATAAAATTGTCTAAATTTCTTGAACTTATTTTCTTTTTTTCTATCTTTGTGAGATTTTAAGAGTTTTAATATAAAAATATTTGTATGAATGTAGTTACAAAGACCATCACAATGGGTGATGGACGCACCATTACAATCGAGACAGGCAAGTTGGCCAAACAAGCCGACGGCGCCGTAATGGTGACCTTGGGCAACACCATGATTCTTGCAACGGTGTGCTCTGCTAAAGACGCTGTTCCCGGCACTGATTTCATGCCACTGACAGTAGAGTATAAAGAAAAATTCGCATCAAACGGTCGTTTCCCTGGCGGATTCACCCGCCGCGAAGGAAAAGCCAGCGATTACGAAATCCTTATCGCACGCTTGATCGACCGCGCTTTGCGTCCGCTTTTCCCTTCTGACTATCACGCAGAAACTTTTGTTAATGTAACCCTCTATTCGGCCGACGGCATCGACATGCCCGAATCCATTGCCGGACTGGCAGCAAGTGCTGCATTGGCAGTGAGCGACATTCCTTTCGAAGGTCCTATCTCGGAAGTTCGCGTGGCCCGTGTAGATGGCAAAATGGTTATCAACCCTACTTTCGAGCAATGCGAAAAAGCTGACATCGAATTGGTGGTAGCTGCCACATTAGACAACATCATGATGGTGGAAGGCGAAATGAAAGAAGTTTCGGAAGCCGAAATGCTCGACGCTATCCGCGCCGCTCACGAAGCTATCAAACCTCAGTGCCAGGCTCAGCTCGAACTGATGGAGGCTGTAGGCAAAACGAAAAAACGCGAATACTGCCACGAAGAGAATGACGAAGAATTGCGCAAAGCTGTTCACGACGCTTGCTATGCAAAAGCATACGCACAAGCTACTGCTTGCGACACCGACAAACATCACCGCGAGGAGATGTTCACTGCCATCCGCGAAGAATTCAAGGCACAGTTCACCGAAGAAGAACTCGAAACGAAAGCTGCGCTCATCGACCGCTACTACCACGATGTAGAGAAAGAAGCTATGCGCCGCGCCGTACTCGACGAAGGCAAACGCCTCGACGGACGTAAGACAACTGAAATCCGTCCTATCTGGTCGGAAGTAGGTTATCTGCCTGGCCCTCACGGCTCGTCTATCTTCACCCGTGGCGAAACACAGTCGCTGTGTACCGTTACACTCGGAACAAAACAAGATGAGAAAATTATCGACGAATCGCTTATACAAGGTCGCGAACGCTTCCTTTTGCACTACAACTTCCCGCCATTCTCAACAGGCGAAGCTCGCGCTCAGCGTGGCGTAGGCCGTCGTGAGATTGGACACGGAAACTTGGCTTGCCGTGCGCTCAAGAGCATGATTCCTGCAGACTATCCGTATGTAGTGCGCGTCGTTTCCGACATTTTGGAATCGAACGGTTCTTCGTCAATGGCAACTGTATGTGCAGGAACCCTTGCACTGATGGATGCCGGCGTTCAGATTAAGAAACCAGTATCGGGTATCGCAATGGGATTGATTTCGGAAAACAAAGGTACAAACTACGCTATCCTTTCCGACATCCTCGGCGACGAAGACCACCTTGGCGACATGGACTTTAAGACCACTGGTACCGAAGACGGACTCACCGCCTGCCAGATGGATATAAAAGTGGACGGACTCTCGTACGAGATTCTTGAGAATGCATTGGCACAAGCGCATGCAGGCCGTATGCACATCCTCGGCAAAATAAAAGAGACCTTGCCTGCTCCACGCCCCGACTTGAAACCACATGCTCCACGCATCGTTGTGATGACCATCCCGAAAGAGATGATTGGTGCAGTAATCGGCCCTGGCGGAAAAATCATCCAAGACATTCAGGAAAAAACCGGCGCTACCATCTCTATCGACGAAGTGGAGAACGAAGGCCGCGTAGAAATAGCATCGGCGAACAAAGAATCGCTCGACGCTGCTGTGGCTCGCATCAAGAGCATCGTAGTGGTGCCCGAAGTAGGCGAGACATACGACGCTACCGTGAAGTCTATCATGCCTTACGGCGCATTTGTAGAATTCATGCCAGGCAAAGAAGGACTGCTCCATATCTCAGAAATAGACTGGAAACGCTTCGAGACAATGGAAGAAACCGGACTGAAAGAAGGCGACACCATCACAGTGAAACTTTTGGACATCGACCCGAAAACTGGCAAGTTCAAACTTTCGCACAAAGTGCTGCTCTCGCGCCCGGAACGCAACCAACACAAAGACAAAGAATAAAAAACAATTGTCTTGATAAGAAAAGCCGTCGCTCAAAAAGCGGCGGCTTTTTCTTGAAATTGTTAATTATCTCCCTTCGGTCGATTAATGTTAATTTATAATTTAAAGATTTGAAGATTTGAAAATTGCGTCAGCGTCAATGTCTACGTTATTGTCCATTTTTAATTATTAATTGTTAATTATATGAAAATTACTCCAGTTCTCTTGCTAACAGGCTATCTCGGCAGCGGGAAGACCACCCTGCTGAACCGTATTCTCTCCAACGAGAAAGGCATTAAATTCGCTGTCATCGTGAACGACATCGGCGAAGTGAACATCGACGCACGGCTCATTGAGCAGGGCGGCATCGTAGGACAAGGCGACGACAGCCTCGTGGCACTGCAAAACGGATGCATCTGCTGCACCCTGAAAATGGACTTGGTGGAACAGCTGCGCGAAATCATCGCTATGCACCGTTTCGATTACATCGTGATTGAGGCCAGCGGCATCTGCGAACCGGAGCCTATTGCACAAACCATCTGCTCCATACCGCGCATGGAAGAAAAATATACCAAAGACGGCATTCCCCTGCTCGACTGCATCGTGACCGTGGTGGACGCACTGCGCATGCGCGACGAATTCGGCGGAGGAGGACACCTGCTCCGAAAAGACATTGACGACGAAGATATCGAAAACCTCGTCATCCAACAAATTGAATTCTGCAACATCGTGCTGCTGAACAAAGCAAGCGAGGTGAGCCGCGAAGAACTCGAAAAAACAAAACAAATCATACGCGCCCTGCAACCCAAAGCCGAAATCATTGAATGCGACTACGGCAACGTGGATTTCAACAAAATACTGGAAACGGGCATGTTCGACTTTGAAGATGTAGCCACTTCGGCCACCTGGATAAACGAACTTGAGAAACATCATGACGAGGACGACAATGAGCATGAGCATGACGAAGATGAGGACGAATGCGACGACCCTGAATGCGAATGTCACCATCACCACGACGAAGAAGGACATCACCACTGCCACCATCACCACCATCATCACGAAGGCGGAGAGGTAGAAGAATACGGCATCGGCACATACGTTTACTATGCCCGCGAACCGCTCAAATTCGACCTGTTCGATGATTTTCTGTTCCGCCTGTGGCCTAAAAACATCATTCGCGCTAAGGGCATCTGCTATTTTGAGAACCAAACAGATATCTGCTACCTGTTTGAACAAGCAGGCAAACAAAAGACCATACACAACGCCGGACAATGGTACGCCACCATGCCCGAAGACGAACTGATGGAACTGATGCAGAAAAATCCGTCGCTCGTAGGCGACTGGGACGAGAACTACGGCGACCGCATGCAGAAAATAGTGTTCATAGGGCAGCACCTCGACAAAGCGTTCATCAAACAGAAACTCGACGCCTGCCTGGCTAAATAACGAAAGAACATGAAAAAGATAAAGAACCCGTGGCTCGCACACAAAGGGTACAACTGCATAGCCTGCTGCCCCGAAAACAAAATAGGACTGCACCTTGAATTTTGGGAAGACGGCGATGACATTGTAAGCTACTGGACACCCACACAAGACCACCAAGGCTGGATAAACACGCTGCACGGCGGCGTGCAAAGCCTGCTCTTGGACGAAGTGGCAGGATGGGTAGTGACACGCAAACTGCAAACCACCGGCGTGACCTCCAAAATGGAAGTGCAATACAAACGCCCCGTCTCCACCCTCGACAGCCGACTCACCATACGGGCACGCATAGCACGGCAAATGCGGAATGTGGCCATTATAGAAGCCGAAATATACAATGCGGCCGGCGAAGCATGCACCCAAGGCACACTCACCTACTTCTGCGCCTCAAAAGAAAAAGCCGCGCAAGAAACAGGATTCACTGGTTGCGAAGTGGAAGAATGAACATCAATAATTGCACTATAGCTAACTAAAATCTGTCAATTTTCCATACATTTTGCAAATACTGCTCAATCAAATAAAATTACTGATTAAATTTTTGGGGAATAGAATCCAAAAACATTTTTTATAAAAGCTAGAAACTGTTAAGAATCGGTTTTAATTTTATTTCGTTATCTTTGCAGCATAATTTTTTGCGTATGGCCAAGCAGAATGTCATCATTTGTCAGAATATTACCGACACGCTACAGCAAATAGTAGCCAAAGGCGGCTACCCTTCCATATTCATCCTCACCGACAGCAACACCGGCAGAATATGTCTGCCGCGACTGCGCACAATACCCGAACTGGCTAATGCCAAAGTGACTGAAATACCGGCTGGCGACGAGAACAAGAATATTGAGCATCTGGCCAACATCTGGCAATTTCTGAGCAACAACGGCGCCACACGCAAGTCGCTGATGATAAACCTCGGCGGCGGCATGATAACAGACATAGGCGGGTTTGCGGCATCCACCTTCAAGCGCGGAATGGCCTACATCAACATACCCACTTCGCTGCTCGGCACAATTGACGCTGCCGTGGGCGGAAAAACCGGCATCAACTTCAACGGACTGAAAAACGAAGTGGGCGTCATCAACCCTGCCGACTATGTGCTGATAGACCCCGAATTCTTCCGTACGCTCGACCATGACAATTTTCTCTCGGGCTACGCCGAAATGCTGAAACACGGACTCATATCCTCAAAAGAAGAGCTGCTGAAAGTCCTGAATTTCGATTTGCAAAATATTGATTTTGAAAAGTTTAAGAAACTTTTGGAAAGCTCTATCGCCGTAAAGGAATATTTTGTGGAGAAAGACCCGAAAGAGCAAAATATACGCAAAGCCCTGAATTTCGGGCATACCATCGGACACGCCATCGAGAGCTACTCGCACGAAATAGGGAAACCCTTGCTGCACGGCTATGCCGTAGCGTTCGGCATGGTGTGCGAATTGTACCTGTCACACATCAAAACGGGATTCCCGCTTGACCTTATGCGTCAGATAAATGCGCTGATATACGAAAACTACCGAAAATTCGATTTCGGCTGCAAAAGCTACGACCGGCTGTACGAACTGATGACACACGACAAGAAAAACACATCGTCGGAAATAAATTTCACACTTCTGGCAAACGTAGGAGAACTGAAAATAAACCAAACAGCCACCAAAGAGGAGATTTTTGAAGCACTCGATTTTTATCGCGACGCCAACTAAACAAATTACAGAATGGTAACACTGACGGCACCCAAAAATATTGCAGGAAAAATTAACCTGCCCGCCTCCAAAAGCATCAGCAACAGAGCGCTCATCATCAAAGCGCTGTGCGGCGATACTACGCCCGTCGAAAACCTCTCGGAATGCGACGACACACATGCCGTAACCAAGAATATGGCATCGCTGGCATCGGGCGGAAAATCATTCGACATAGGAGCGGCAGGAACGGCCATGCGCTTCCTCACAGCATATCTCGCCAACCGAAAAGGAGAATGGGAAATAACCGGCAGCACACGCATGAAACAGCGTCCCATCAAAATTCTGGCAGATGCGCTGAATCTGTTGGGAGCTAACATCGAATACACCGAGAAAGAAGGATTCCCGCCTCTACATATCTACGGCAATCCGCTCACAGGAGGAGAAATAGAACTGGAGGGGAACGTAAGCAGCCAATATATTTCGGCGCTGCTCATGATTGCACCATATATGCAAAAAGGGCTGACAGTGAACCTGAAAGGAAAAGTCATTTCCAAACCTTACATCCTGCTGACCCTGAAAATGATGGAACAATTTGGCGTGAACTATACCTGGACAAAAAATAAAATACGCATCGAAAAACAGCAATATACGCCACGCCCATACAAAGTGGAGTCGGACTGGTCGGCCGCATCATACTGGTACGAAATACTGGCTATATGCGGCGAAGGAGAAATTTTCCTGACCGGTCTCACCAACCGCAGTTCGCAAGGCGACGCAAAAGTGGCGGAATTGTTTTCCATGCTAGGCATCGAGACTGTCTATTCATCAGAAGGCGCCCTGCTGCGCTACACCGGAAAACTGGCTGAACGAATGATTTACAACTTCGTGGAACAGCCCGACCTGGCACAAACCTTTACCGTGACCTGCTGCATGCTGAATATACCGTTTGCTTTTTCCGGACTACAAAGTCTGAAAATAAAGGAAACAGACCGTATCGCCGCTCTGATAACCGAAATGCGGAAAACTGGCTTTGTATTGCGCGAAGATGAAGAAGGCACGCTGATATGGGACGGCACAAAAGTTAAAGCAGAAAAAGAAATAACCATAAAGACATACGACGACCATAGAATGGCAATGGCCTTTGCGCCAATTTCGCTAAAAGTTGTAAATTTGCAGATAGAAAACCCCGAAGTGGTGAGCAAATCATACCCCACTTTCTGGGACGATTTGAAAAGTGTAGGATTTAAAATAACAAATATATGAAAATAGCATTGGTAGGATTCGGGAAAATGGGGCACATGATTCAGCAGATAGCGCTGAAAAGAGGTAATGAAGTAGTGCTCACCGCCGATCCTTTTGCGCCTGACGCAGATGTGAAAGAACAAGACAGCGAGAAAATAGCTGAGGCAGTGAAAAAATCGGGTGCCGAAGCGGTAATCGAGTTCACCCATCCCAACAGCGTGATGAACAACATCAACGCACTGATTGCCACTGACATTCCTGTGATTGTAGGCACAACGGGCTGGTACGCACACCTCGACGATGTGAAAAAAGCCGTCAAAACCAACAATGCAAGCCTGTTCTATGCGGCCAACTATTCCATAGGCGTGAATCTGTTCTACAAAATCGTGAAAGAGGCTGCCGCAGTCATATCAGCATACGACGAATACGACGCTGCAGTATGGGAAGCGCACCACAACCAAAAAGCTGACAGCCCTTCGGGCACAGCACTCGATGTGGCAAAAATGGTGATGGAAGGCATGAAAAAGAAGACAGAACTTGTGATTGGCAATTTTGAGGGAAGACCAAAGAAAGAACAGCTGCAAGTGGCTTCGACCCGCGTGGGTTCGGTGCCAGGCACGCACATCGTATATTTCGACAGCGTGGCCGACACTATTGAACTGACACACACCGCCCGCTCACGCGAGGGATTCGCATTGGGTGCTGTAGTAGCGGCTGAATGGATGGCTAACGGACTGAAAATCGGTTCGCTCAAAAAAGGTGAGACCTATACCATGACAGACCTTATGAAATAAATATGAACAGAAGGTCATCGACCCAAGATAAATAATTTAGAATGAAGAATTGACATATTTTTACCGATTCAAAATTCAAAACCCTAAATTTGATATGAGATTCAACAAACCTTTATCCGCTTGGATACACTTTGCAGCATGGAGCTTGCTCTTGATATTATTTCTGGCGTGGGTAGGAAATTTCTGGTGGCTGCTGTTGCTTCCGCTCATTTTCGATATGTACATCACCCGCTTCATCCCCTGGGGATGGTGGAAAAGCAAAAAAGAGAGCAATCCCGCTTACTATAAATTCTGGAGTTGGGTGGATGCCATCGTATGGTGCTTGATAGCTGTAGGGCTCATCAATAACTACATCTTCCAGAATTACCGCATCCCGTCGTCATCGCTAGAGAAAACACTGCTTACGGGCGATTTTCTGCTGGTAAGCAAAGTGGCATACGGTCCGCGCAACCCGATGACTCCGCTCTCTTTCCCGCTGGTGCAACATACGCTGCCGGTACTGAACTGCAAATCGTACATTGAACATCCGCAACTGAAATACAAACGCCTGAAAGGATTCGGCAAAGTGCAACGCAACGACATAGTAGTGTTCAACTTTCCTACGGGCGACACCGTTTGCACCAAAATGCAGAACCCCGACTATTACACGCTCTGCCACATTTACGGCCGCGAGCGCGTATGGAACGACAAAGCCACTTTCGGCGACATCGTGTATCGTCCTGTCGACCGCCGGGAGAATTATGTGAAACGCTGCGTGGCATTGCCTGGCGACACCTTGCAAATAGTAAACAACGATGTATATGTGAACGGAGCTAAACAAAGCGACATTGAAGGATTGCAACTCAATTACTTCATTCAGACCAACGGCGCCCACTTTAATGAGAAAATTCTTTCGGAGATGGGCATCGCGCTTGCCGATGTGATGCTGCTCAACGCACAATTTGCCGACATGACTCGTCTGCTGGATACGCTTCGCTTCGAGCAAAACAACAGTTTTCCGCTCTATCGCATACCGCTCACACAAAGCAACTACGAAAAGATGAAGCAAATGCCTGCCGTGCTTAACATCACGCCTGAACCCGCATTTTTCGCAGGAGAAACCTTTCCGTTGGGCAACAGCGCATGGACACGCGACAACTACGGACCGCTGTGGATTCCTGCCAAAGGCGCAACGGTAAACATCAACAACGAGAATATTGCGCTCTACGAACTTATCATACGAAATTATGAAGGAAACAAACTCGACATCACCGAAAACGGCATTTTCATCAATGGCGAAAAGGCTGACACCTACACCTTCAAAATGGACTATTATTGGATGATGGGCGACAATCGTCATAACTCTGCCGACTCGCGCTTTTGGGGATTCGTACCCGAAGACCACATTGTAGGCCGTCCTGTTTTCGTATGGCTCTCGCTTGACCAAGAAAAATCGCTCTTTGGAGGGAAAATACGGTTCAACAGATTCTTTAAGAATGCAATGCGATGATTTGATTAACTAATTACTTAATTCCCAATTATTTAATTTACAATCCTTTGCCCATTGTTCATTCTTACATTTTATCTACAGCTTATCTTGCACCAATTGAGTACTACACTAAATTGGCGCAAGGCGATTGTTTGATAGAGCGCGAAGAGCATTACCAAAAACAAACCTATCGCAACCGTTGCCACATCGCTTCGCCAAATGGTGTGCTGCCGCTTTCCATCCCTGTGGAGAAAACGGGTGAAAAATGCTGCACAAAGGATATGCGCATCTCCAAACACTCCGACTGGCAGACGCTGCATTGGCGCGCCATTATGACAGCATACAACTCTACCCCGTTTTTTGAATACTACGAAGACGATTTGCGGCCTTTCTATGAAAAAGAGTGGCAATTCCTGTTCGACTTCAACAACGAAATACAGCAAAAAATAATAGAACTGCTCGACATCAATACAAACATCTGTTTTACTACGGACTACAAGCACGAATATGCCGATGCCATCGATTTGCGCAACAGCATCAGTCCACGCCAACAGCAAAACAACAGCGACTTTGAAGCAAAGCCTTACTATCAGGTGTTTGACCAGAAATTTGGATTCCTGCCCAACCTGAGCATCATCGACCTGCTTTTCAACATGGGCAACGAAGCGAAACTATGGCTTGCATAAATCAGTTTATAACGTCGCGCGTATCTGCTCTACAAGCGGCAACACGGCTTTGTGCAGCACTTTCTCGTTGAGCCGGTGCTCGCCTTCAAAACGGAATGCCGTTTCGGGATAGAGTTTGCGGAAAGCATCGTAGGTATGCACTATCGGGTCGTTAATGCCAAAAAGTCCGTAAGTGTTTTTACGGTCGAAATCAGTTATGCCCTTGAACTGCTGCCTTTCCATCATATTGAAATGCTGAATGATTTCGCGTGTTATCTTGAATTTCTTCTGATGGTCTTTCCGTCCGTTCAGAAAAGCATGCTCGCCCGTCTTCAGCAATCCGTACTGCGACATGTTGAACGCCGGATTGACACAAATCTTACGAAAGCCGAACATCTGTTGTGCATACATTCCGCCCATGCTTGTGCCGATTATCAAATCGGGCTGATGCTCCTCGCAATATTGCCGCAAATAAGGCAACGCCTCCACTGGATCGACAGGAATGTCGGGTGCCAGAATCTCGTCGTCGGGCAGGGCTTTGCGCAACGCCTCTACCGTACCGCTGGCTCCAGACGAGCCGTAACCGTGAAAATAAACAATTCTCATAGTCAGAAGCTGTTTCGAAATTTTATTGATACATTTTTCTGCAAATTTAAGAAGTTGTTTTGAACGGCTTCTAAAAACTTTCCGTTAATTTTGCACCCGTCATGCAACAAATCGTACGATTCATAAAAAACTGGACGCTGCCTATCTCCATGTTTGCAGGTGTGGCAGGATATTTTGTCTATTCTAATCTGCCATTTCTGGCATGCACCAAACCCTTGGCGAACGAAACGGTAGGCTACATCCAGCCGTTGCTCATCTTCTGCATGCTGTTCCTCACATTCTGCAAAGTGAAGCCCTCCGATCTGCACTTTCGCACATGGTATCTTTGGCTTAGCCTGATACAAACCGTATCTTTCGGAGCGCTGGCAATGATACTCCATTTCGTCCCCGACACTTCGTGGCGGCTCATCATCGAGAGCGCAATGCTCTGCCTCATCTGCCCAACTGCCACGGCCGGCGCCGTTGTGACAATGAAACTGGGCGGCAATGCGGCAAGTCTCACCACCTATACCATTTTCATCAATCTGGTTGTAGCCATTGTCATACCGCTGCTTGTGCCCATTGCGCACCCGCAGGATGGCATCACCTTTCTGCCCGCCTTTCTGCTGATTATCCGCAAAGTTTTCCCGCTGCTCATCTGCCCCTTGCTGGCAGCATGGATTGTGAGATACTGTCTGCCCAAAATACATGAGAAACTGCTTTCTTGCAAGGATTTGGCATTTTATTTATGGGCCGTCGCACTGGCCATCGCCATAGCTGTCACTTGCAAAGCGCTGGTACACAGTCACGAGAATTTCGCACGGATTGCCGCCATGGCTGCCACTACACTTATTTGCTGCCTCTTGCAGTTCTACATCGGCAGAAAAATTGGCGCACGCTACGGCGAACGCATCGAGGGCGGACAATCCATCGGACAAAAAAACACCGTTTTCATCATTTGGCTCGGCTACACCTTCATGACACCCGTGACCGCCATCTCAGGAGGGCTTTACAGCATCTGGCACAACACCATCAACAGCTATCAATTGTGGCAAAAACGAAAGTCCGACCAAGGAAAATGAATATTTTTTGCTTATAAATCCATTTTTCTCTTTGCAGTTTGATATTTTTTTGTTTCCTTTGTTTTCATGCGAGTTGTGATTCAAAGAGTCAGTTTTGCTTCGCTTGCCATTGACGGGAAAGTGTTCTCAGAAATAGGCAAGGGGCTGATGGTGCTGGTAGGGATTGAAAATGCCGACACATCGGAGGATGCAGACTATCTGGCGAAGAAAATACCTGCATTGCGCATTTTTGACGACGAACACGGCGTAATGAACCTGAGCGTAGCAGACATCAACGGCGAAATAATGGTTGTGAGTCAGTTCACGCTGCACGCGATGACAAAGAAAGGCAACAGACCATCGTACATCAAAGCGGCAGGACACGATATTTCGAAGCCGCTTTACGAAGAAGTCTGCCAAAAATTATCGGCAGCCACAGGGAAAACCGTGAAGACCGGCGTTTTTGGAGCCGACATGAAAATCACACTGCTGAACGATGGTCCCGTTACCATCCTGATAGATACGAAAAACAAGGAATAAATTATTAACTAAAATTTATACGATAAGATATGAAAAAAATCTCAATTCTGATTGCTTCCGCTTTGTTCGGAACATCAATGGCATTCGCACAAGTATGCAACGGAAACTGCCGAAACGGTGAAGGAACCTATACCTGGGCTAACGGCGACAAATACGAAGGACAATTCGTAAACGGCAAACCAGAAGGAAAAGGCGTGCTCATCAAAGCCAACGGCGACAAATACGAAGGCGAGTTCGCACAAGGAAAACTGGACGGAAAAGGCAAAATCACTTTTGCAAACGGCACTAAATTCGACGGAGAATTCAAAGCCAACGAGAAAACCGGAAAAGGAACCATCGTGTTTGCCAACGGCGACAAATACGAGGGCAGTTTCAATGCCGACAAATTCAACGGCGAAGGCACCTACACATGGGCTGCCAGCAACGACCGATACGAAGGAAACTTTGAGAACGGACAACGCCAAGGAAAAGGAAAAATGAACTACGGAAGCGGCGCTTCGTACGATGGCGAATGGAACGCTGACCAACGACACGGAAACGGCGTTTACACCACCAACAACGGCAATGTGAAAGAAGGCACTTTTGAAAACGAATTGTTCAAAACCGGCACTTACACATACAAAAACGGCGGCGCAAAAATAGAATACGAAAACGGCGTATCGAAAAGATAATTTTCCTAAAACAGTTATATCAAAAAAAACAGGATTATCACAATAGTCCTGTTTTTTTATCCTATACGAATATGTCAATAGAAGAAGCGCAAAAACTGGTTGACAACTGGATAAAAACATACGGGGTGCGTTATTTCAACGAACTCACCAATATGGCCATCCTCACCGAAGAAGTTGGCGAACTTGCCAGCATCATCGCCCGAAAATACGGCGAGCAATCGTTCAAAGAGTCGGATAAAGACAAAGACCTGGCCGACGAGATGGCCGATGTGCTATGGGTGCTCATTTGCCTTGCCAACCAAACAGGCGTTGACCTCAACGAAGCATTTAGAAAAAATCTGGAGAAGAAAACCAAGCGCGACAAAACAAGACACCTCAACAACGAAAAACTCAAATAAAACATGGCAGAATACGACAAATACAAAGAATTGTTCAAGATTTACGACTGCTGCAAAATGACCGACGCCGCAGCCAAGAAAGAATCGAAAAAAATAATAGACGAAAACTTTGACAAGAACAACAACAACGAAGCGCTGAAATCCGTTTTCGCATGCATCGACCTCACTTCGCTCAACAATACCGATACCGATGAAAGTGCAGCCAAACTGGCAGGGAAAGTGGCCGATTTCGGCAAGAAATACCCCGAATTGCCTAATGTGGCAGCCATTTGCGTATATCCGTCGTGCGTGGCAGCCGTGAAAGATACGCTCGGCGAAAACCCTTCCGTAGAGATAGCCTCTGTTGCCGCAGGATTTCCTGCACCGCAGACATTTTTGGAAGTAAAGATTGCCGAAACAGCCATGGCCGTACTCGAAGGCGCTACCGAGATAGACATGGTATTCCCGCTGCACTACTTTCTGGCTAAGCAATATGACAAAGTGGAAGAAGAAATCATGGAAGTGAAATCGGCATGCCGAGGCGCCCACTTGAAAGTGATTCTGGAAACCTGCGCGCTGAAATCGGCTGCACAAATAGCCGAAGCCGCCATTTTAGCTATGGCTTGCGGAGCTGATTTTATAAAAACCTCAACAGGCAAATCGACTGCTGGCGCCACTCCCGAAGGCGTTTATGCCATGTGCCAAGCCGTGAAAGAATTTAACGAAGAGAACAATACCCGCATCGGCATCAAAGTGGCAGGAGGCGTTTCGGAAACTGACGATGCCGTGAAATACTATACCCTTGTGACGGAAACATTAGGCAAGCAATACGCCAAGAAAGGCACTTTCAGAATCGGTGCCAGCCGATTGGCCAACAATGTGTTAGGAAAAATAACCGGCACGGACGAGAAGTATTTTTAAGCCAATTTTGATATCAATCTTTTATTTGACGTTACAACATAAAGAATCGAATATAACAAAAACAATATTGAATGAAGTAAAATTTTGAATTAACATAGTAATAATCATAGCGTTTGCTATTTATTCAGCACTGCTTCAAAACCTAGGAAATTTTGAAATGCTTCATTGCGAATAAGTCTGCGAACGTCTGCGCTTTGCGTGGACGGCGACTTATCAATGAAGCGGGCAGTTCCTAGGGCCTTGAAGCGTGGATAGTCAAAGTCCACGCTTCTTTTATGCCCAACGAGTTGCCGTAAGCCCGAATTGATAAGCATTCGCCAATAAAACGCAATGCAAAATGGCAAAATCTTTTTCTGAAGCAAAAGCGGAATTTGACAAACTATACTCGGCTCAATCCGAATATACTTGTTTTCTACCCGAACATCTTACAATAAATAAGACGACCGCACTCCGAAAAAAAGACGGAACAAAAAACGAGCAATACTACAAATGGCAATTTCTTTATGGTATTGTCAATTCGGGATTATTTCCCAAAGACTTAATCGGAACCGAAATCAACTTTCCGAAGGGCAACAAAAGTTCGGCGGCAATAAAACTTGATGGTGCTATATTTTCGGATGCAGTATGGTTTGATAAATATAAAGACTATCATCTGAATAATAATGTCGAAAGCCTTGATTGGCTGCGCAAACATCTTATAGTTGCTCTTGAATTTAAAAAAGAGAAAAGTAAAAATATCGCGGAAGTTTGGGATAAACAACTGAAAGCGTATATGAAAGAAAGTGAGGCAGATTTCTGTTTGGGCGTTCTTTATGATACCGAAAGACTTTATCTTTTTCGTAAATACAATGGTAAGTATCTACGTTACAGCGACGAATATAATACAAAGGGTATAGATAGCGGCACAAAAGATATGTCGCTTCATTTGCCTGACCCTTACCGCAATATTCCAAGCATAGACAAAGTGCTTAATTGGGTTGGTTCAAAAGAAACAGACCGTTCTAAGCGGACAATCAACGACTTGGATATAATTTCGGGTTTACAATCAACCCAAATTAACGATGCAATGTCGGCGATTTTACGTACTATGGACAAATTGGGTATGGTTAATCAAAAGGGGTTTGAAATCCTTGTACAGATACTTTCTCTAAAAATATATGACGAAAAACGCAACGAAAGGCAACCCGACAGATTCCTTGATTTTTATGTAAAAAACGAGGAACGCCAATTTAATAGTTTGGCAGATAATGGAATTCAGACGTTCTTAAAACGTATCAATACCCTTAAAGATGAAGCAAGCGAAACATATTACCGCATTTTGCAGGACAAATTGTTTGATGTAAAAAACGATAAACATGTTCGTATCTTGATAGAAGTTGTTTATCAATTTCAAGATTATTCGTTTGTAAATTCGCAAAAGACCGACCTTTATCAACTGGTATTTTACAAGTTTGCAGGACAATTTTCAAAAGACCAAAATGCGCAGTTCGTAACACCGTTACCAATGATTGATTTCCTTGTAAACATTGTAAATCCGCGCAATGGTGAAACCGTCATCGACCCGACAGTTGGAATTGCAGATTTTCTTTCGGTGTCATACGTCAATTCAAAAAGTAAATTGGATGACAAAAATATTTTTGGAATGGACATTGACGACCAAATGGTTATGCTTGCTACACTGAATATGCTTTTGAATGGCGATGGTAATGCTAAAATTGTTTCGCAAGCCGATGGATACGGTTCGTTGCTTACCAAATTCAGTAGTAAGGGCGAGCCGTTGAAACTGATTCCAGAAATGAACAAAAACGGCAATTGGGATGAACGACCCGACACTGAAAGATTGAAAAAATTTGACGTTGTTCTCACAAATCCACCCTTTGGCGAAGACCGTGCATACGCACCAAAAGACCCTAAGGATTTGGAAGTTATACAATGTTACGAACTATAGAATTTGTACGGACAGAAAAACGAACTTAATAGGAACGAAGAAGACCGCGACCTCAAAGGACAAAAGAAAAAGAAGAAAGACGATACTCCCAAACAAGCCACAAAGATAGACCTTGGAGTGGTGTTTCTCGAAAACGCTTACCGCATTTTGAAAGATAATGGGCGGTTGGGTATTGTACTTTCAAATTCGATAGCGAGCATTGATTCACATCGTATTGCACGTCAGTGGCTTATGAATAAAATGCGAATTGTAGCCATGTTTGACATGCCTGCCAATGTGTTTGCTGAAACAGGTGTAAATACTACGATAATAGTGGCATACAAACCATCGGATGATGAATTGGAACGGCTAAAAGAACAGAATTACGAAATCTTTGTTCGCGATATTCAAAAGGTTGGTTACGAAGTAAAAACAAGTAAAAGAGTAAAATTCTTTTCACCCGTTTATAAAATCAATTACGAAACATTTGAGACGGAAATCGACCAAGACGGCAATCCAGTACTTGACGAAGATTTTACGCAAACTATTACCGATTTTCGTAATTGGTGCGTTGGTCAGGAAAAAACTTTACAGGATTTATTTATTAAAGTGAAGTAAAATGAGTTACAAATATATTGGTACACCTAAATATATTAGTTTTAGCGAGTGTAGAGAAAATAATCATGTGTTTGCTCCTTCAAAATACACTCGATTCCTGCCTCAGAACGAATGGTTATTCGTTCCGATGTCGCAGATTTGTACAGAGAGCAATACTAAAATTGAAATAGAACGAAAATGTGAATATAATTATACAGAAATAGGTGATATTGATGTTTCAAGCGGTATGGTTAATCACACCCATTATTATGGAATGAATTTACCGTCAGAGAATCCTAAACATTGTCAATGTGGTGATATTCTAATCTCAACGGTTAGAACATATAGAGGTGGTGTCGGTATAATTACCGAAGAATTGAGCAATCATTGCTGTTCCCCTGCAATTCTTGTTATTAGAAATGTTGCTAAAATTATTACAAAAGAATATTTGTTGGCTATTTTGAAAACAGATTTCTTTGTAGAACAGATTTTGGGATTTCAAACAAGAGGTATGTATCCTCGACTTGATAGTGATGCAATGAATAAAGTGCTTATTCCAATTCCCAAAAATGTTGATACATTAAAATATGTATCAATCTTGCAAAGGTCGTTTTTGAATAAATACTCACTTATTCGTCAACGTCATGCGAATATTCTGCAATTGATAGAAAAGGAATTAACAGAAAATCAAAAGTCCAATAAATTCAATTATCATTTGCCGAGATTGAATGAGGTAAAAGAAATTGGAAGACTGGATGCGTCTTTATATAAGTTGTTTTTCAAAAAGCATTTATTTAGTATTTTGAATTATAAAAATGGGTATTCCCCTTTGACACAACAACAATTGAAGTTGATACCCGGTCCGAGTTTGGAATTAAGACTATTGGGAACGCGCATTGATAGCGACCATTATGAGAAAGGTTTTTATAGGTTAATAACGCCAAAGCAAATCACAAACTACGGAATAGTAAGGAATGAAGAATTTATCGGTACACCTGCAATAATAGCAAATATTCAATTTGGCGATATTTTGTTTGGTGAGAGTGGTACGGGAAGAACAATGGTTTTTCTTGATGATGACAATAATACAATTAATAATGCTCATGCTCATATATTAAGGTCAATGTTGGATAATGATATACACAGAGTTATCACCATTAGAAGCATTCTCCAATTTTATAAAGAGATTGGGATGACAGATTGTATGACGGTAGGTGGTTCTGGCGGACATTTATCTCCGTCATATTTTGACAGAATCATGATTCCAAACTTTCCCGAATCGAAACAAAAGGAAATAGCCGCCTTGTATCATAATCCGCAAGAATATTTAACTGATGATTTCACGCTTGACAATTTTGAGGAAAAAGACAACGAGTATAATTTGGCTGCGGGCATTTACGAATTAGACAAAACATCCAAACGTCTTAAAGAAAAACTTAATAAGGCAATTGATGATATTGTGAATGATAGAGAAGTGCAGATTGAGTTTTGATTACAATTAGTTTAGCTGCCGGACCACCAATATCCTATGGAAAATCGAAATAAAAGTTGCTCGCGACATAGGCGTAGCATACGGACAAAATCAACAACCTATCAATATCACCTACAAAACTTTGTGGTGATATGCTTGATGTAGTAAAACTACATTATATGTAACAATTTTTTTCAGTGCAAATTTCTATGGAAATTTGCACTATTTTTTTGTCGCCGTTTGACATAAGTTATGTCACCCCTTCGGGGTTCTCATCATTGATGGTTATGCCCAAAATTCATTGCAAGGGTTGCACCCTTGCCTGAATTATTCTGTGCTTTCAGCACTAATTTTTCAGCCCTAGCACAAAAAGTAACAATTTTTTTATTTCCCGCATATTTTTTTATATGTCATCCCTGAAAGGGGGACAGAATTCAGACTGGGGGCGTAAGCCCCTGCTAAACGACGATTGAATTACCAACAAAGCGCTGTAAGTGCGATATAATTTCATAATACAATGTCACAATCACTTGTAAAAATATATGTGCAATACACTCGCTTCTCCCTTACCCTATTGAATATACTTTCAGTTCTTTGCGATACTCGTCGGATTTGCCTCCCGACACTTGGTCGAGACGGGCGTAAAAATGCTTGCTATGGTCCATGTGTTCGGTATGGCAGAGTTCGTGCAATATTACATAACGAATCAGGTGCTCGGGTAAGGTGAGCAGATAACAGTTTAGGTTGATGTTTTTGCTCGACGAGCAACTGCCCCAACGCGAATGCGCTGATGAAATACGAACGGAATTATATGAAAAACCATGCTTTTCGGCTTCTTCTTTCAACATCGCAGGGAGTATTTTGTGCGCTTCTTGCTTAAGAGTGTATTCAAAAATACCCCGAAAAATCTTTTGTGCGCTGTCGGTCAACGGATTGTCGGTGCCAGGAAATGTAATGTACAGCTTATCGCCTTTTCTTATACGCTGATAGTCTTTCTGCGGTAGCGGCACAAGGTACATCTCGAACGAAAAAGTGCGTGTAGGATTTTCGATGGTGAACAATCTTTTTCGAGACACCAATTTCGCCCGTTTTTTTTCGATTTCAGCCACTTTCGACTCTACAAAAGCCATTGCGTCGTCGTATGACGAAAAAAACGGCAGAGACACATTTATTTGCTCTGCCTTTATTCTTACACTGATGTTACGCGAACGAATGTTTTTCTTCAAAACCACTTCGCCGAGAACAGGATGATCAATTACCTTCAATTTTCAAAGCGATTAAGTTTATCCTAAAAACGAAATAAGCACTCCGGCCGCCACTGCCGAACCAATAACTCCCGATATATTGGAAGCCATGCAATAGTTCAGCACATGATTGCGCGAATCGTACTTCAACGCTATATCGTTGGCCACACGGCTCGCCATAGGCACTGCGCTCAAACCGGTAGCACCGATGAGCGGATTGATTTTTTTCTTGGAAAAGAGGTTGAATATCTTCACCAGACAAATGCCTGAAGCGATAGAAAATGCGAAAGCCAAGAATCCGCACACTACAATGCCGATGGTCTGCCAATTGAGGAACGCTTCGGTTGTCATCGTCGCTCCCACGCACAGTCCGAGGAAAATAGTAGCAGCATTCATAATGCTGTTGCCCGCCGCGTCCACCAGGCGACTGGTGTCGGCACCGATTTCCTTGATCAGATTACCGAACATGAGCATACCCACCAACGGCACTGCCGAAGGCACAATAATGGCAACTATTGTTGTAACGGCAATCGGGAATATGATTTTGAGTGTCTTCATATTCTTTACCTCATTCTTTGGCGGATAAAGTTTGTCCTGCTCCTTCATGTTGATGGACAGTTCCTTTTTGGAACAAGTAAGTTTTACCACCAAAGGAATGATGACCGGTACAAGCGCCATATACGAATAGGCAGCGATAGCGATAGGTCCCAGCAAATGAGGCGCCAATTTGATTGTAGTAAAAATGGCTGTAGGCCCGTCGGCACCGCCTATGATGCCCAGCGAAGCCGCCTCTTGCGGTGTGAATCCGAGCGCAATGGCCGTAATCAGCACTGCAAAAATACCGAATTGCGCACCTGCACCGAAAATAGAGAGCTTCAGGTTGCGCAACATCGGACCGAAATCGGTGAGCGCGCCCACGCCCATGAAGATGATGGGAGGCAGAAAACCTGTCTTGATGAGCATATAATACAGAAAGTTCATCAAGCCAAGATCGTGCGCAATCTCGTGCAATGGCATTTCCCATATATTGCGCAATGTGCCATCGGGAAGCGTCACCATGCCTTCGCCATTGGCAGCTACAACGCCCATGCCGCCACCCGGGAAATTGGCTATCAGCACACCGAATGCAATAGGGACAAGCAGCAACGGCTCGTAATGCTTCTTAATGCCCAAATAAAGCAAGACAAAAGCTATCAGATACATCAACAAGAACGACGGATCATCAACAATATTGCTGATGGCTGTCATCTGATACAATTTCTCTAAAATATTCATAGTCAACAAATAAAATATTCAATACTAGATTATTAACCAAGAACGAACAAAGCATCGTCCTCGAAAACATTGTCGCCTGGCGTGACACATATCTCAACGATTACACCGTCTTTCTCTGCATGGATTGCGTTGTAGGTTTTCATCGCCTCAATGTATCCGATGACATCGCCTTTCTTCACTTGCTGCCCTACTTTTACTGGCGTTTCGGCATTCGATTTCACCAAGAAGAATTTGCCTTCGAGCGGCGAAAGTATCTTTTCAGCATTCGAAATATTTGTGTTCGCTGTCTGTTTTTGGATATTTTCTGATTTAGGCGCACTGCCATCGTAAGAAATGGCCACCTTGTATGAATTTCCATTGATATTCACCACGATGCTCTCGGGCATTGCACCCTTGGCTTGAGCTTTTTCGGCGCGTATTTTCTCTACCGAAGCGTTGAAATCGGCTTTCGCTTTGCCCGACTTGTACGCCTCGTACTGCGTAGGATGCATGGCATACTCGAACAATTCTTCGTCGTCCTCGCCAGTCTCCCAGCCTTTTTCCTGCATTGTCTTGCGGAACTGCGGCAAAACATCAGGATACGAATCTTGCGGGTTGCCAGTAAAGAATTCCCGTCCTTCGGCTTTGGCGCGTTCTATCAGTTCGGGCGCCAACGGGCCAGGCAATTTGCCTGATTTGCCGAGCATCATATCCCAAATATCGTCGGCAATCATGCTCCAACGCTCCTTGCCTTTCTCCATCTGGATGACATTCATCAAAGCCATATTCTTGACATATTGGCTGAACGGCGTAACCAGACAAGGATAACCCATCATCGGCCACACATATTTCACCTCGTCGAAGAGTTTTATCAGCAATTGGTCTTGCGTCATTTTAGGCTGACCGTTTTTCTCTTTCCACTTGTTCAGACCTTCGAGATTTGTCTCAAGGTCGGTCATAAGCGAGCCCATCATGCCGCCCGGAAGTCCCGGACCGATAAGGAGCGAATTCATCCATCTGTTGCGCGCAGGGATAAACAGGCCCAAAAAATCGTCCATCATCTCTTGTATAATGGTACGCAATTCCATATATGCCTCCATATTTATTTCCGGCACTTTGAATCCTGCATCTTTCAGCATTTCGCGAACGGCTATCACATCGGCGTGTCCTGTACCCCACGAAAGCGGTTCCATTGCCACATCCACATAGTCGCAGCCAGCCTTGCACACTTCCAGGATAGTTGCCATTGAGAATCCTGGACCTGCGTGACCATGATATTGAATTTTGATGTCAGGATACTTATCTTTAATATTCTTGGTGATTTTACCCAAAAATACGGGGCGCGCCACGCCTGCCATATCCTTCAGACATATTTCGTCGGCGCCTGCCTCTATCAGTTCGAAAGCAAGATTTGTGTAATACTCAACGGTGTGCAACGGCGAGTAGGTGATACTCATGGCCGCCTGCGAAATCATGCCCGCTTCCTTAGCATAGCTTATGGAAGGGATGATGTTGCGTGTATCGTTCAGTCCGCAGAAGGTACGAGTGATGTCAACGCCCTGCGCTTTTTTCACCTTATAGAACAATTTGCGGACATCGGCTGGAACGGGACTCATGCGCAAGCCGTTGAGCGCACGGTCGAGCATGTGCGTCTGTATGCCAGCATCATGAAACGGTTTTGTCCACGCACGTACTGCTTTGTTTGGATTTTCGCCAAAGAGCAGATTAATTTGTTCGAAACCGCCGCCATTTGTCTCCACACGGGCGAAACATCCCATTTTGATGATTGCCGGCGCAGCCTTGAGCAACTGATCGACGCGAGGCACATATTTGCCCGACGACTGCCACATATCTCTGAAAACCAGACTGAATTTTATTTCTTTCATAGTATTTTGTTTTATATTTATTCTGTTAGATTTTTTCAACTTTAGTCACTTTCCCTTTTCCGCCAGTTATCATCTTCACGGTTTCTGCTATCACCAAAGCGTCGACAGCATCAATGGGCTTAGAGGCATCTGACGGTCGCTGAGCGGTTTTTTCCTCCTCGGCAGGTATAAAACGATTGATAAATAAAATGAGATATTTGCTCAAGAGAATGAGCAGCATCAAGACTACAAAAACAGTAGTCATTCCGACAAGAGCGAGCAAAAGCCCGAATTGTAGATTTTCCATTTTTCAACAAATTAGGTTTAAGGAAAAGTAAAAGTAAGAAAGATATTTGAAAAAACGAAAGAAAAAAGAAAAAATATGGGGTCAGAGACTGACCCCATACACAAAATGGACAAATTGAACATTCTAACGAATGAACAAAAGTTCGCGATATTTAGGAAGCGGCCAAAGAGAGTCGTCCACAATCAATTCCAATTTATCAATCTGATAACGAATGTCTTCAAGTTTCGGTTCCACCTTGTCGTGATAGGCAATTGCCTTTTTGTGTTCATCCTCAATTTTGTTGACTTGCTTGCGCACATTGACAAGTTCTTCCACCTGACTTTCTATCAGAGATGTGCGCTCCGCTATTTCTTCTATCAGTTTGATGTTGCGCGAAGAAAGTTTCTTGGCATGGTCGGCAGGGAATATGTCGGCTACATCTTTTACATTCTTCAGCAATTGCGACTGGTAGTGTGTGGCTACCGGAATGATGTGATTCATAGACAAATCGCCTAGCACACGCGCCTCTATCTGAATTTTCTTGGTATATGTTTCCCACTTCACTTCGTTGCGCGCCTCCAGCTCTTTTTTAGTCATCACACCCAAACTCTCGAACATTTGGATGCTCTCGGCATCGAGGTAACGCTCGAAAATTTTCGGGCAACTCTTCTCCACATCAAGTCCACGCTTAGTGGCTTCTTTTACCCATTCGTCGCTATAACCGTTGCCGTCGAAACGAATCGGCTTGCAAGTTTTGATGTCCTCACGCAAAATGTCGATAATGGCATGGAATGTAGCGCTATGCCCTGTTCCCTCGAACTTTTTAGCTGTTTTGGCAATACGGACATCCACCCGTTTCTTGAAATTGACGAGTGCTTCGGCCACTGCGGAGTTCAGCGCAATCATGGCACTAGCGCAGTTTGCCTCACTTCCTACAGCACGAAATTCGAAGCGGTTGCCTGTGAAAGCGAACGGACTTGTTCGGTTGCGGTCTGTATTGTCTATCAGCAGTTCCGGTATCTCTGGAATATTCATTTTCAAGCCCTGCTTTCCGTCCATAGCCAGTATATTCTCTTTGTCAGCCTTTTCGATGTGATCGAGCAATTCAGAAAGCTGTTTGCCGAGAAACGAACTGATGATGGCGGGAGGTGCTTCGTTGGCGCCAAGTCGGTGAGCATTGGTGGCACTCATAATCGAAGCTTTCAACAAACCATTGTGCTTGTACACACCCATCAAAGTTTCGACAATGAAAACAGCGAAACGGAGGTTTTGCTCCGGAGTCTTGCCAGGAGCGTGGAGCAATACGCCATTGTCGGTAGAAAGGCTCCAGTTGTTATGCTTTCCGCTACCATTGATTCCTGCAAATGGTTTCTCATGAAGCAACACACGGAATCCATGTTTACGCGCCACGCGTTTCATCACCGACATCAGCAGCATATTGTGATCGACGGCAAGATTCGTTTCTTCAAAAATCGGAGCCAATTCAAACTGATTTGGCGCCACTTCGTTATGACGAGTTTTGCAAGGCACGCCAAGTTCAAGAGCCACAATCTCCAATTCGCGCATAAAAGCGGCCACACGCTCAGGAATACTTCCGAAGTAATGGTCTTCCATCTGCTGATTCTTCGCAGAATCGTGTCCCATCAGCGTACGGCCAGTAAGCAAAAGGTCGGGACGGGCAGCATAGAGACCTTCGTCCACGAGGAAATACTCTTGTTCCCAACCAAGGTTGCTCGTCACCTTTTTCACACTTTCGTCGAAATAATGGCAAACATCAGTAGCTGCTACATTCACCGCATGAAGGGCGCAAAGCAACGGCGCTTTATAGTCGAGCGCTTCGCCACTGTAACTGATGAACACCGTGGGGATACACAATGTATCGTCAATGATAAACACAGGCGAAGTAGGATCCCAAGCCGAATAACCGCGGGCTTCGAAAGTGCTTCGGATACCTCCGCTGGGGAACGAACTTGCATCAGGTTCCTGCTGTACCAGCAGTTTTCCCGTAAATTCTTCTACCATGCCGCCCTTGCCGTCATGTTCGATAAACGAATCATGTTTTTCGGCGGTGCCTTCTGTCAACGGCTGGAACCAATGCGTATAATGCGTCACGCCATTTTCCATTGCCCACTGTTTCATGCCTTTGGCTACATCATCGGCCACTTCGCGGTCGAGTCGAACGCCATTGTCCATCACATCTATCATTTTCTCGTACACGCTTTTCGGCAGATAGCGATACATTTTCTCACGATTGAAAACTTTGCTGCCAAAATATCTGTCCGGCCTTTCGTCGGGTGCTTTCACTTCGAGCGGTTTTTTCTTAAAAGCCGTTCCTACAACTTGAAATCTTAATGTTTCCATATTCTTTTTATTTTAAAGTGTTAATTTCTGTTAATCCATTTCTCTATTCTCCTCAACGCTTCGTCTGTCTGTTCGTGGCTGCCAAAAGCGGTGAATCGGACGTATCCTTCGCCACTCGGACCAAAACCAACGCCAGGAGTACACACCACATGCGCGCCATAAAGCATCTGCTCGAAAAATTGCCATGAAGTGAGTGAATCGGGCGTTTTCATCCATACATAAGGCGCGTTCTCGCCACCATATACTTCAAACCCAAGTTCTTTGAATGTTGCCAGCAATTTGTGCGCATTCCGCATATAGTAACTGACCATCTGCTGTATCTGCAGTTTTCCGGCCGAAGAATAGATGGCCTCGGCGGCACGTTGCGAAATGTAACTTGCTCCGTTGAACTTGGTGCACTGCCTGCGATTCCAAAGCGAATGAAGAGAAACACGCGCACCATCACGCGAAGCCATAGTCAAATCTTTGGGTATCACCGTATAGCCACAACGAATACCCGTGAATCCAGCAGTTTTAGAATATGAACGAAATTCAACGGCACACTTCTGCGCTCCAGGTATTTCGTAGATACTGCGCGGAATATTCAAATCGGTGATATATGCCTGATAGGCAGCATCGTAAAAAATCAAAGCGTCATTCGCCAACGCATAATCCACCCATTTTTGCAATTCTTCTCTACATAGCACCGTTCCTGTCGGGTTGTTAGGATAACACAAATATATCACATCCATTTCCCGCCCCTCAGGTATTTGCGGCACAAAACCGTTTTCGGCAGTGCACGGAATATACACTACGTCAGACCAGCGACCTTGCTGAAAAACGCCTGTACGACCAGCCATCACGTTCGAATCGAGATAGACGGGATAGACGGGGTCGGTCAGCGCAACAACATCGTCAGTTGAGAGCAGTTCCTGAATATTGCCCGTATCCGATTTTGCGCCATCGTTGATGAATATCTCATCCGCTTCAATGCGAATGCCATAGGGATGGAAATCGTTGTCGCGAATAGCTTCGCGCAAAAAGTCGTAGCCCTGTTCTGGTCCGTAGCCTCGAAAGGAAGATGACACGGCCATTTCATCGGTCGCCTTGTGCATCGCCTCAATGGCAGCAGGACAAAGCGGTTGCGTCACATCGCCTATGCCTAAGGATATTACTTCAGCCTCGGGATGCGTTGCCTTGAAAGCCTTTACTCTCTTAGCTATGTCGGCAAACAAATAATTGTTTTGTAATTTTAGAAAATTCTCGTTTATCAGTGCCATTGTTGTATATTTTAGATTTCTATTTCTCCGTCGAACACAAATTCAGCTGGTCCAGTCATATATACATGGTTGTCGGTTTGCCGCCATTCAATGTTCAGCGTGCCGCCGTCCATAACGATTTCCGCCTGCCGCCCGCTCCGCCCGGTGAGGCATGCAGCCACCGCCGTAGCACAAGCGCCTGTACCGCAAGCCATTGTGATGCCGCTGCCGCGCTCCCACACACGGGTTCGGATGATGCCGCCATTTTCGACATGAGCAAACTCTATATTACACCGTTGCGGAAATGCAGCGTGATGCTCCAACAATCTCCCTTCCGTTTCCACTCGATTCACATCATCGGTAAAAATGACATAATGCGGATTGCCCATCGAAACGAAAGTGCCTTCGGCATTTCCATACTCGGGAAGAAACAAGCGTCTATCGGAAAATACGGGCGAAAGCATGTCAACCGTAACACTCTTCACTTTTGCGCCATCAAGATGAAGCGAAATCAACTTTATGCCCGAAAGCGTAAATAACCTGATTTGCGTTTTATCTGTCAAACCTCTTTCATATAAATATTTGCCAATACACCTCGATGCATTTCCGCACATCATCGCTTCGGAGCCGTCCGCGTTGAAAATACGCATAGAAAAATCAGCTTCGGGAACAGGCGAGTGTCCGATGAGTACTAGCCCGTCACTTCCTATCCCCGTATGCGGACGGCTCCATGCGATGGCTGCAGATGCGGGGTCGGGCAAGTCATATTGCATCGCATTGACATAAATATAGTCGTTGCCAGCCCCGTGCATTTTTGTGAATGGTATCTTTGTCATTTTTCTGATAAATATTTGTCAATTTTTGCCGCAGTCTGTTTGCCGCTTGCCATAGCACGGACGACAAGACTTGCGCCGTTGGCTGCATCGCCGCATACAAAAACATTTTCGGCATACTGCGGATGTTCCGGTTTGAGGAATCCCATAGCAAGAAGCGCCAGTTCGGCTTTGATGATTTCAGGTTCGCCTTGGGGCACCATCAGCGGACGACCGCCTTCGGGATTCGGTTTCCAATCGATTTCTTGTACTTTCACACCAGTGAGATGCCCATTTTCACCAATAAATTCCAATGTATTTATGTTCCATCGGCGCGTGCATCCTTCTTCATGACTTGATGTTGTCTTCAATGTCCGAGGATAATTAGGCCAAGGATTTTTAGGGTCATCCGGACCTTCCACAGGTTTCGGCATGATCTCAATTTGGGTGACACTCTTGCATTCTTGTCGGTGTGCCGTGCCAATGCAGTCGCTTCCCGTATCGCCACCGCCTATGACAAGCACATCTTTGCCTTTGGCAGTGACGCGTTCGTCTTTGCTATACTCTGCACCAGCCAATACACGGTTCTGTTGAGCCAGAAGATCTAATGCAAAATAAACCCCTTTCAATTCGCGACCAGGGATAGTCAGGTCGCGAGCCGTTGGTGTGCCAGTAGCCACGACAACGGCATCATATTGCTTTGAGAACACCTCGTCGCATACAACAGACTCGCCGTAGCGGAAAGTGATGCCTTCTTCTTCGAGCAAGCGCAATCTTCTGTCAATCACCGCTTTATTCAATTTGAAATTCGGAATGCCAAACCTCAACAAACCGCCTGCCGCCTCATTCTTTTCGAATACTGTCACTGCATAACCCATGAGGTTCAAATCGTGGGCAGCGGCAAGCCCTGCAGGACCGGCGCCAATAACGGCTACCCGTTTCCCGTTGCGTTTCGGGTGACGAACGGTTACAAAACCTTCACGAAAAGCCGCCTCGATAATGGCGCACTCATCTTCCCGGTTGGTTGTCGGCTCGTGAGCAATAAGATTCAATATGCAAGCTTTCTCGCAGAGTGCAGGGCAAACTCTTCCTGTGAATTCGGGGAAAGGGTTTGTAACGCTGAGCAGATGGTAAGCCTTCTCCCATTCGCCCTGATGCAGAGCATCGTTCCACTCAGGCGGCTTGTTGCCCAATGGACATGCCCAGTGGCAAAACGGTACGCCGCAATCCATACAACGGCTGGCCTGCAATTTTCTGTCTTTGGCATTGAGCGTCTGCTCCACTTCGCCAAAATCATGTATTCTGTCGTTAATCGGACGGTATCCCGCCTCCTGACGGTGTATTTCTAAAAAACCTTTTGAATTTCCCATAATTATGAATTGTTGAATGTTAATAATGGTGTTGCATATCAGCAATTTTTTCATTCAGTCTTGCCATTTGCTCTTCTTGAAGCACACGCTTGTATTCAAATGGAATGACCTGCACAAATTCCTCTAGATAACGGTTCCAATCGTCAAGCATTTTCTTAGCCAATTTTGAGCCCGTATAATGATAGTGCAGGTTGATGAGTTCGTGCAACTCTTTGCGACTGACATTATCTTCTACAAGATTTATTTCCACCATATCCATATTGCAGAAATAATCAAAATCGTGATTCTTGTTCCAAACATACGCTACGCCACCCGACATGCCTGCGGCAAAATTGCGTCCAGTCTGTCCGAGCACTACCACCCGACCGCCAGTCATATACTCGCAGCAATGGTCGCCTGCACCCTCTATCACCGCTGTAGCGCCAGAATTTCGAACAGCAAAGCGTTCGCCGACTTTTCCGCTGACATATACTTCACCACGGGTAGCTCCATAAAGTCCTGTATTGCCAGCTATGATATTCTCTTCAGCAGCGAAAGTGGCATCTGATGGCGGCAATATCATAATTCGGCCACCCGACAATCCTTTTGCAAAATAATCGTTCGTTTCACCTTCGAGCCTAAAATCAATGCCATGTGCAAGAAACGCTCCAAACGATTGTCCTGCTGAGCCTTTGAAGGTTACACGCAACATGCTTTCAGGCAGTCCTGCCATACCGTATCGTTGAGCCACAACACCAGAAAGCATCGTGCCCACAGCGCGGTCGGTGTTATGGATGGCATAATTGAGTTCCACGGGTTTCTGTTGAGAGAGTGTACACGCCGAATCCTCTACCATTCGTTGATCGAGCACTTTTTCGCGCATGCCAAGCGGAAGCGAAGGTTTCTTTATGTCGCCCGTAAAATGCAATGTTCCTTCCTCGCGATACAGAATTCTTCCGAAATCGAGCACTGACGGTTTTGTTTCAATCAGTTCGGTATGTCCCACAATGTCGTTCAGCGACTTGAATCCCATTTCGGCCAAATATTCTCGAACTTCTTGAGCCAGGAAAGTGAAATAATTCACAAGGTATTCGTAATGTCCCATGAAGTGCTTCCTCAACTCCGGGCTTTGCGTCGCTACGCCCATCGGACAAGTGTTCTGGCTGCACTTGCGCATCATCATGCAACCGAGCACTATCAGCACTGCCGTACCGAAACCGAATTCTTCAGCGCCTAGCAGCGCCATCAGCACCACATCGCGACCGGTCTTAATCTGTCCGTCTACTTGCAGTCTCACGCCAGCGCGCAATCCGTTGCGTACAAGTGTCTGCTGTGTTTCGCTCAGTCCGATTTCCGGCGAGATGCCAGCGAAACGCATACTGCTGGAAGGAGATGCGCCCGTGCCTCCTTCAGATCCGCTAATCACGATGAGGTCGGCTTTCGCTTTTGCCACACCTGCAGCAATGGTTCCCACGCCACTCTCAGCCACCAGTTTCACCGAAATGGCAGCTTTAGGGTTGACATTTTTCAAATCAAAAATCAATTGCGCCAAGTCTTCTATACTATAGATATCGTGATGTGGAGGAGGCGATATAAGTGAAATTCCTGGAATGCTATGGCGGGTTTTGGCTATCACTTCATTCACTTTGAAGCCCGGCAACTGCCCGCCTTCGCCCGGTTTTGCACCTTGCGCCACTTTTATCTGTATCTCCTCGGCATTCACCAGATACTCAGCCGTCACGCCAAAACGACCTGATGCCACCTGTTTTGTCTTGGAGCAAAGGCTGATGCCTTCGAACTGCGAATGGAAACGCTCGGAATCCTCGCCGCCTTCGCCAGTATTGCTTCGGGCACCAAGTTTGTTCATGGCAAGACATATCGCCTCGTGCGCCTCTTTGCTCAAGGCGCCGAATGACATGGCACCTGTCACAAAATGTTTCACAATGCTTTCCACTGGCTCCACTTCATCAATGGCGATAGGGTTTTTCTTGAATCCAAAAAAGTCGCGAATGAATATCGGTTGCTCCTTGTCGTCAACAAGGCGGCTGAACTCCTTGAATTTCTGATAATCTCCTTTGCGTGTAGCCAACTGCAACGCCACAATAGTTTCCGGATTCCAAGCATGCTTGATGCCATCCTTTCTCCAACGGAACTGGCCCAACGTAGGCAAAATGGACTGCTGCGCATCGCTATTGTACGCTGCAGTATGGAATGCTACCGCATCAGCGGCTATTTTATCCAAGCCAACGCCACCCACAGTGCTGACGCTTGTTCCAAAATATTTCTTTAACAGCTCTTCGCTCAATCCTATGCTCTCAAAAATCTTGGCACCACGATACGAACGAATCGTTGAGATACCCATCTTCGCCATAATTTTAAACAAGCCTTTTTTCACGGCTTTGATATAATTGGCTTCGGCTGTCGCATAATCTTCTTGTATTTTATGTCTCTTAACAAGGTCGTCGAGAATTGCATAGGTCATGTAAGGACAAAGTGCAGATGCTCCGTATCCCAATAGCAAAGCCGCATGCATCGTCTCACGAATTTCTCCCGACTCGACAATGAGCGCCGTCTGCACACGCTTGCCAGCCGCTATCAGATGATGATGCACTGCCGAAACAGCCAACAGCGACGGAATCGCCACATGTTCTGCATCAGCTCCCTTATCTGTAAGAATAATGTAATTATATCCGTCATCCACGCTTTTCTCAGCCTGACTGCATAACGTATCGAGCGCTTTGCGAAGCCCCTCACCACCTTTCGTTCCATCGAAAAGCATCGGCAACTTAATGGTGTCAAAACCTTTGTATCTGATATTGCAAAGAATATCCAACTGCGCATTCGTCAGAATAGGATGAGGCAAGCGCACCATTTTGCAATTTGTCTCGTCAGGAGTCAGAATTCCCGTTCCAACGCGACCGATATATTCCGTAAGGCTCATCACCAGTTCCTCTCTTATAGAGTCGATAGCTGGGTTTGTCACTTGCGCAAACTGCTGACGGAAATAGTTGAAAAACACCTGCGGACGCTCGCTCAAAACCGCCAACGGCGTATCGTTGCCCATCGAGGCAGTCGGTTCTTGTCCGTTCACGGCCATCGGAATGACAGTTGACGACACATCCTCTTCGCCGTAACCAAACATTATCTCTTTCTGAATCAATTGGTCAACTGCGTTTTCCACATGGCGACCACTTTTCAGATTTTCCAACTGAATACGGTTGGTTGATAGCCATTGCCTGTAGGGGTGCTCATCAGCCAACTGTCTTTTTATTTCGCCATCGTAGTATATCTTGCCCTCTTGCGTATCGATGAGCAAAATTTTTCCTGGCTGCAGCCGTCCTTTCTCTGCTATTTCTTGTGGAGCGAAATCCATCACGCCGACTTCAGAAGCCACTACCATCATATCGTTTTTGGTGATGGTGTATCGCGCCGGACGCAATCCGTTACGATCGAGCATACCACCAGCAAAGCGACCGTCGGAAAACAGCAAAGCTGCCGGACCGTCCCAAGGCTCCATCAAAATGGAGTGGTATTCGTAGAATGCTTTCAGATCTTCGCTGATAGGATTCTTATCGTTGAACGATTCAGGCACCAGCACCGACATGGCATGCGGCAACGAAAGTCCAGACATTACAAAAAACTCCAACGCATTATCCAAACTGGCCGAATCTGACATTTCCGGTTGTATGATAGGTGAAATAGCCTTCACATCGCCCAACGCACTGCCCGACAGCACCCCTTCTCGCGCCTGCATCCATGCACGGTTTCCGCGTATGGTGTTAATCTCGCCGTTGTGAGCCAGCAAACGGAAAGGCTGCGCCAAACTCCATGTCGGGAAAGTATTGGTACTGAAACGTGAATGCACCAAAGCCAACCCACTTGTGAAATAAGGACTCGTAAGATCGGTAAAATACTCTCTCACTTGCATAGACGAAAGCATTCCTTTGTATATGATGTTGGAATTGCTCAAAGAACAGATGTAGAAATCGGGATGAGTGACTCTCTTCTCTATTTTCTTTCTTATAATATACAATGTTCGCGCAAACGTGTCCAGTTTATCATCATCTACGCCTGTAATGAAAATCTGCTTGATATCCGGTTCCGAACTTCTGGACTGCTCTCCCAAACAATCGGAATTTACTGGCACCTGACGCAAATGCGACAATTGCAACCCCGCGTGTTCAATCTCTTCAGTCATCACGGCTATTATCTCGCTCTGCAATTTCTCGTCTTTGGGCAAAAACACCAATCCCGTACCGTATTTCCCTTTTTCGGGCACAGGAATACCCTGCAATAGGATAAACTCATGCGGAATCTGCAGCATGATGCCGGCTCCATCACCGTCCTTGCCCACTTCGGCGCCACGATGCCGCATATTCTCCAGCACTTTCAGCGCATTGTCAACTAATTCATGGCTCTTATTGCCGTGAATGTTCACAACCATTCCTACGCCACAAGCGTCATGCTCGTACGAACTTTGATAAAGTCCATTTTTTTGTTCTTGAAAATCTGCTGTACTCATATCTTTACATTATTAAATAACGTTTTGACTTTGAAATCGATAAAATGGTTTCTTTTCGTTCGATTTCTTTGCAAAGTTACGCTAAAACGACACCTAAAAAATCTATTTTTTATCATTTTAATTTTATAAAAATAAAACTGATTTTAAACGCAAACCAAATTATGTAAATATGTTTTAAATTGAAATTAAAAACAGTAAAAATGTTACAGATTGAAACCGTGCGAATTTTCTAAAAATATAATGACGCACAATAACCTTATACGAAAACAAAATGAAATAATTTTGCATTGTCAATTGACATTATGACTTATTATTCATCTTTTAAATGACAAAATGAAATGAAAAGAATTGAAGCCATCATCCGAAAAACAAAGTTTGAGGATGTAAAAGAAGCCTTGCTGCAATCTGACATCGACTGGTTTGAGTATCATAATGTGCACGGCATCGGACAAAGCCGACAGGAGAGAATATACCGTGGCGTGCAGTACTCGACGGATGTGATAGAGCGCGTGGCGCTTACCATCGTCTGCCGCGACCCGTTAGTCGAACCGACAGTGAAAGTAATTTTGAGTGTAGCGCATACAGGCGAGATTGGCGACGGACGAATATTCGTCAGCGATATGATCGACACTTGGAGCATTCGCACCGGCGAGAACGGCGATACCGTCTTGAGAGACAAAAAATAGATGAGTCAACTACAAAAAACTTTAATGTTATGGAAGAAATTGGAATATCACTTGATACTGTATGGATGCTGTTGGCAGCCATGCTGGTTTTCTGGATGCAACCAGGCTTCGCATTGTGCGAGGCTGGATTCACACGAGGCAAGAACACTGCTAACATACTGATGAAAAATTTTGTGGACTTCATGTTCGGTTCGTTGCTGTTCTTCTTCGTAGGCTTCGGATTCATGTTCGGAAGCGACGGCGCAGGATTTATCGGCGCGCCAAACTGTGGCGACCTCAGTTTTTACCATGGCGACCTGCCTGTTGAGGGCTTCCTGATTTTCGAGACAGTGTTCTGCGCTACTGCTGCCACTATCGTCAGCGGTGCTATGGCAGAGCGTACTAAGTTCTCGATGTATTTGGTTTACAGTGCTGTAATCTCATTGTTCATTTACCCAATCGAGGGTCACTGGACATGGGGCGGAGGCTGGCTTTGCAGCGACGCTGCCGACGGCTTCATGATGAGCACTTTCGGCGACGTGTTCCACGATTTCGCTGGTTCGGCTATCGTGCACAGCGTAGGTGGTGTGCTGGCGCTCATCGGTGCTATGGCGCTCGGTCCACGCATCGGAAAATACGCTAAGGACGGCAAGAGCCGCGCTATTCCTGGTCACAACCTCGCTATGGCAGCTCTCGGAGTGTTCATCCTCTGGTTGGGCTGGTTCGGATTCAACCCAGGCTCTCAGCTTGCCGCTTCAGGCGAAGTTAACCGTGTGGCAATCTCTCACGTGTTCCTTACAACAAACCTTGCCGCAGTAGCAGGTGGTGTGGCAGTAATGTTCCTCACTTGGTTCAAGTATGGCAAGCCATCGCTCTCATTGACTTTGAACGGTGTGTTGGCAGGACTTGTGGGCATCACAGCTGGATGTGACCTAGTCTCTCCTGTAGGCGCAGTTGTAATCGGACTTATTTGCGGTATCGCATTGGTGTACTCTATCGAATTCATTGACCGCAAGCTGCATATCGACGACCCTGTTGGTGCTGCTTCTGTACACGGTGTTTGCGGTATCCTCGGAACATTGATGACTGGACTTCTGTCAACAACTAACGGCGCATTTTACGGTTTCGGATGGGGATTCTTCGGCGCTCAAACATTCGGCATTCTGATCATCGACCTTTGGACTGCAATTTGTGGATTCATTCTGTTCTTCGGTATAAAGAAGATACGCGGTCTACGTGTCGATAAGCGCGTGGAAGAGGAAGGACTTGACATTTACGAACACGGAGAAAGTTGTTACAACTAAAAATAACAAAAAAATATTTAAATGCTATGAAAACAACAAGATATATATTAGCGGCTTTGCTGCTTATCGGTGCGACAAGCATCGCTGCACAAGAGAGTGCAGAGGGTACAGTAACCTCAACTGAAACACAAGAAAAGGAGAAAGTAGAAGCAACCATCGGTGCAGATTTTGTGAGCCAATACATTTGGCGCGGACAAGATTTGGGGAATATATCTATGCAACCGACTCTGGGTATCGGCTATAAGGGATTGAGCCTAAGCGCATGGGGAAGCGTAGGAGTGGATTCGAAAGACACAAAAGAAGTGGATCTCACGCTGAGTTATAGCATAAAAGGATTTAGCATTGGCGTGACAGACTACTGGTTTTCTGAAGGCAGATATTTCAAATACAAAGCACACCAGACGACGCATGTTTTTGAAGCTGGAGTCGGTTATGATTTCGATTTCTTGAGCATACAATGGTACACCAACTTTGCCGGCGATGATGGCGTGAATGAAGACGGCAAACGCGCCTACTCCAGCTATTTCGAGATTTCGGCACCATTCCGCTTGGGAGGACTGGACTGGACCGCAACTGTCGGTGCTGTGCCATACGCCACCTCGTTTTACAACACTTCGGGCTTTGCAATCACTAATGTCAGTATATGCGCCGCCAAAGAGTTTGTCGTCAAGGATAAACTGAATATCCCTGTTTACGCAAACCTCTCGGCAAACCCTCGTACTGAAAAAGTGTACCTTGTTTTTGGAGTATCATTCTCTATGTAAGCAATTGGCATATTCTCTTTTAGTCTATGGAAACAAAATATATTTTCATCACTGGAGGCGTCACTTCATCACTTGGCAAGGGGATAATATCGGCATCTTTGGGAAAACTGTTGCAAACTAGGGGATACAAAATCACTATTCAAAAGTTCGACCCCTACATCAACATCGACCCTGGAACACTGAACCCTTACGAGCACGGCGAATGCTATGTGACCGCCGACGGACAGGAAACTGACCTCGACCTCGGCCATTACGAGCGGTTCACGGGCATACAGACCACGCGCGACAACAGCGTGACTACCGGACGCATATATCAAAGCGTAATTGAACGCGAGCGACACGGCGACTATCTGGGGAAAACCATTCAGGTGGTGCCACACATTACCGACGAAATCAAGCGCCGCATCCTGCTTAATGCGACAAAAGAGAATTTTGACTTTGTCATCACCGAAATAGGCGGCACCATTGGCGACATCGAAAGCCAACCGTTTCTTGAAGCCATCAGACAATTGCGATGGGAATTGGGACCAGAAAGAGCGTTGAATGTCCATTTGACTTATGTACCCTATCTGGCCGCAGCTGGAGAATTGAAAACCAAACCGACACAGACCAGCGTGAAACAACTGCAAGGATTCGGCATTCAGCCAGAAGTGCTGGTATTACGCACAGAACACGAACTGAGCGACGAACTCAAGCAAAAAGTAGCGCATTTCTGCAATGTCGACAGCAAAGCCGTCATCCAAAGCCAGGATTTGCCAAGCATCTACGAAGTTCCCGTGAACATGCAACGACAAGGACTTGACTCCATCTGTCTGAAAAAAATGGGCATAGAAGTAGGTCCGACACCAGAACTCGGCGCATGGCATTCGTTTCTCGAACGGCGCCAAAAAGCTACCGAGACATTAAATATCGGACTTGTCGGGAAATACGACCTGCAAGATGCTTACAAAAGCATACTCGAGAGCCTCGCCCATGCCGGCACCTATCACGACCGCAAAGTGAACGCCATTTTCATCAACAGCGAAAACATCACGCGCGACAATGTAGCTGAAAAATTGGCGGGAATGGCAGGAGTCGTCATCTGTCCAGGTTTCGGCCAAAGAGGAACCGAAGGAAAAATTACCGCTGCAGAATACACCCGCACACATGACATCCCCACTTTCGGCATCTGCCTAGGCATGCAAATGATGGTCATAGAATTTGCGCGAAATGTGCTGGGCTACGCTGATGCAAACAGCAGCGAAATGGACAGCAAGACAAAACATAATGTCATCGACATGATGGAAGAACAGAAAAAAATAACGCAAATGGGCGGCACCATGCGACTAGGCGCTTACGAATGCGAAATTGTGAAAGGAAGCAAAACATGGAAAGCATACGGAAAAGACCAACTCATCAAAGAACGGCACCGCCACCGCTACGAATTCAACAACGAATACATTGATGAATTTGAGCGGCACGGCATGAAATGCACAGGTATCAATCCGTCAGCAAATCTAGTGGAGATAGTGGAAATACCGAAACTTAAATGGTATATCGGCACGCAATTCCATCCCGAATACAGTTCAACCGTACTCCACCCCCATCCGTTATTCATGAGTTTTATAAAGAATTGTATCAATAAAAAATCATAAAATTATGTGTGGTATCGTAGGTATATTTAACGTGAAAGCGCAAACGCCAGCGTTGCGCCAAAAAGCATTGCGTATGAGTCAGAAAATACGCCATCGCGGTCCCGATTGGAGCGGAATTTACTGTGGCGGCAGCGCCATTCTGGCGCACGAAAGGTTAAGCATTGTCAATCCGGAATCGGGCGGACAGCCATTGTATTCGCCCGACAGAAAACAAGTGCTTGCCGTGAACGGCGAGATATACAACCATCGCGACATAAGGAAAAATTACGCTGGGAAATACGATTTCCAGACTGGCAGCGACTGTGAAGTGGTTCTCGCACTCTATCGCGAAAAAGGCATCCATTTTCTGGACGACCTCAACGGCATTTTCGCCTTCGCCCTCTACGACGAAGAACACGATGAGTTTCTGATTGCACGCGACCCTATCGGCGTAATTCCTCTTTATATCGGCTACGACGATGACGGAACCGTTTATGTGGCCTCGGAGCTGAAAGCACTCGAAGGGCAATGCCAACGCTATGAACCATTCTTACCCGGACACTACTATTGGAGCCGAGAGCCTGGCATGAAAAAATACTACACGCGCGACTGGATGGAATATGAGGCGGTGAAAAATAATCCGGCAAGTGTCAGCTCCATCCACGATGCGCTCGAAAGCGCTGTGAAACGACAGCTGATGTCTGATGTGCCCTACGGCGTACTGCTGAGCGGCGGGCTCGACTCCTCAGTCATATCTGCTATCGCCGAAAAATTCAGCGAACACCGCATAGAAGACAATTCTATGACACGCGCCTATTGGCCTCGCCTGCATAGCTTCGCCGTAGGACTGAAAGGTGCCCCCGACCTTGCCAAAGCACGATTGGTAGCCGATCACATCGGCACCGTGCATCACGAAATCAACTATACTATTCAAGAAGGATTGGATGCTATACGCGATGTCATTTACTTTATTGAAACATACGATGTTACAACCGTTCGCGCCTCAACACCTATGTATCTGCTCGCTCGCGTCATCAAGTCGATGGGCATCAAAATGGTGCTGTCGGGCGAAGGCGCCGACGAGATATTCGGCGGCTACCTCTATTTCCACAAAGCGCCGTCGGCAAAAGCCTTCCACGAAGAAACGGTTCGCAAACTCTCTAAACTCTATCTTTACGACTGCCTTCGTGCCAACAAAAGTCTCGCGGCATGGGGCGTTGAAGGGCGTGTGCCGTTTCTCGACAAAGAGTTCCTTGATGTGGCCATGCGCACCAACCCCGAGGCAAAAATGTGCATAGGACAGACCGTAGAAAAGAAAATTGTGCGCGAAGCCTTTTCCAATATGCTGCCAGCCGAAGTGGCTTGGCGACAAAAGGAACAATTCAGCGACGGTGTGGGCTACTCATGGATTGATACGCTCAAAAAAATCACTTCTGAAGCCGTGAGCGACGAACAGATGGCGCATGCAGCCGAACGATTCCCTATCAATACGCCGCTCAACAAAGAAGAGTATTACTACCGCAGCATATTCGCTGAGCATTTTCCAAGCGAAAGCGCCGCACGCAGCGTGAACCAAGAGGCCAGCGTAGCTTGCTCCACCGCCATCGCATTAGAATGGGATGCGGCATTCAAGAATATGAACGACCCAAGCGGACGCGCCGTGAAAGGCGTACACGAACAGGCGTACTGACAATTACATTGACTTTCAGATATTTACGATGGAGCGGTGAAATCCGCTCCATCGTTTTTTCACTTGTGTGCAACATTTACTATCTTTGCAAAAAATGAAAAATGACAACCATTCTTACTACCACAGCCGACGGATCGAACACACTTTTCGTACCCGAAATTGACGAATGCTATCATTCGACAAACGGCGCTATACAAGAGAGCGAATATATATTTATAGAACATGCTTTAAGATACCATTCGCAAACAAATGTCGAAGTGCTTGAAATCGGATTCGGCACAGGCTTGAATGATTTTCTCACGCTTTTGGAAGCCGAACGCACTGGCAGAAAAGTTCATCTTACTACCATAGAATTATATCCCATTCCTGAGCAAACAGCTGATTTACTGAATTTTGCAAAAATTATTGCTCCTAAAAATATAGACGATTTTAAGAAGTTGCACGCTTGTGCATGGGGCGAGGAAGTGACAATCACACCTCATTTTTCACTTACAAAAATTCAAACAGACTTTACCAAATACCATTTCGGACAAACATATGATGTGATATATTTCGATGCTTTCTCGCCCGAAAAGCAGCCTGAAATGTGGAGCGAAGAAATTTTTGAAAAACTATACCTCGCCACCAGCCCCGAAGGCGTGCTCACCACCTACTGCGCCAAAGGCGCCGTACGCCGAGCGATGCAAAAGGCCGGATACACCGTAGAACGCTTGCCTGGTCCTATTGGCAAACGCGAAATACTGCGCGCCACGAAAAAATAAAATTGCATTTTCGTATTTTTTTACTACTTTTACAAAAGTATATCACGCAAGCTATGGGAAATATATTTGTCATACTTATCGTTATCGGCATCATGATACTCAAATCGATGGCGAACAAACCGGACAAAAAGAAAAATACGCAACAGCCAACAGCCACCGTTGTACCGCCACAGCCGCCGAAATCCGCACCACAAAAAACAGTAAAGAAAAAAAACGAGATGTTTCTGAACGAAGAAGCGAAAATAGGCACCAAAACGCAATGGAAGGAAACCAAACCCATTGAGTTTGAGTCCGCATCTGAAAATACGCCGAAAATCGACCTTTCGGATACCGACGAACTAAAGCGCGCCGTTCTCTACTCGGAAATTCTGCACAGAAAATACGAATAACCCTCCCTATTTAAAACCCTACTGATTACAATTTATTACAAATTGCCTGCATTTTTCAATTTAATATAACAATTAGCAATTAAAATCGGCTTTTTTAAGTAATAATTCTCACAAAGAATAAAATAATCTTTCATTTTGCACTGCCACACCCCGTTTTTTAATACAATCGCTGTAATTTTGTCTTGTCATAAAAATTACACAGTCATGAAAAAACGTTGGATTATTTTAACAGCATTCATATTGCTGTTTGCATTGTTGGGTGTGGTAATACCCGAAAATGCATCTTGGAGTACCGAAGGCGAGTCGATAGACTACGCGTCGGTGGCGTGGATGATAACGGCCACCATATTCGTATTGATGATGACGCCGGGACTTTCGTTCTTCTACGGGGGAATGGTGCGCGCCAAAAATGTCATCTCCACCATGTTGCAAAGTTTCATCGCCATGGGCATCATTAGTGTTATATGGGTGGTATTCGGCTTCGGCCTGGCATTTGGCGACGACATCGGCGGTTTCATCGGCAATCCGGCCACTTATTTTATGTTTCGTGGCGTAGGGGCACATGTGCCTGCGGGAGCCGAAAATCTTGCCGCCCTCAACCTGACGATACCGCTTGCGCTCTATGCGCTGTTTCAAATGAAATTCGCCATCATCACGCCTTCGCTCATCACCGGTTCGTTTGCCGAGCGGGTACACTTCTCGGCCTATCTGGTGTTTATGTGCTTGTTCTGCGTGTTCGTCTACTGTCCGCTCGCCCACTGGACATGGCATCCCGAGGGATTTTTGAACAAACTGTATGTGAAAGACTTTGCTGGCGGCATAGTGGTGCACGCCTCGTCGGGAGTGGCCGCGCTTGTAGGCGCCATCTTTCTGGGCAAACGCCAGAGCCACGCACCCCACCGCCCTGCCAATGTTCCATTCGTACTGCTCGGCGCCGCTATGCTGTGGCTCGGCTGGTTCGGATTCAACGGAGGCTCGTCGCTGGGCGCAAATGTGCAAGCCGTGAAAGCTTTTCTTAACACCAATACCGCCTGCGCCACCGCCATGATAGTCTGGGTGCTGTTCGACTGTCTGCGCGGTCACAAACCATCGGCCATGGGCGCAGCCGTAGGCGCAGTCATCGGACTGGTAGCCATCACACCGTCGGCAGGATGGGTGTCGGTGGGACAAAGCATCTGCATCGCCGTGCTCACAACCTCTGTATGCTACATTGCCGTACACTGGAAAAACAAGACTTCGGTTGATGACGCTCTTGATGTATTCCCCACCCATGGAGTCGGCGGTATATTCGGTACGGTACTGACCGGCATTTTTGTATACGAAACAACGGAAATAACTTATTTCCAAAGTTTTATACATCACATACTGGCACTTGTCATCGTTTGCGGGTACACTTTTGTCGTCACTTTCCTACTATATTGGATTACAAACAAAATGATACCTTTCCGCGTATCGGAAGAAAACGAAACGATAGGGCTCGACAAAAGTCAGCACGACGAAATTTACGGTATGGGAATGTTTTTCGATGACGAAGCGAAAGACAGCAACTAAAAAGACCTTCTCGCCTTTCATCGTAAGAGACTGTCGGACCGACAGTCTCTTTTTTTTGAAACAAAGAAATTCTACAGAGAAATTGCGAATATTTTTTTTCTATCCGAAATTTTAATATATTTGCAAAGAGAAATATGATAAAAAGCCGCTTATGCGATGAGCGGATTTTGAAAGTTCTGGCGACAAGTCAGAATTTTATTTTTTGCTGATTTTAAAACAAGTATATATCAATTTTTTTAATTATAAAATTTTGAAAATAAGACAATTATGGCAACTTACATGACTGAAGAGGGCTACAAGAAAGTGCTGGAAGAACTGCAATATCTCGAATCGGTGGAACGCCCCCGCATCTCGAAACAGATAGCCGAAGCGCGCGACAAAGGCGACCTTTCTGAAAATGCTGAATACGACGCCGCAAAAGAGGCGCAAGGCATGCTCGAAATGAAAATTTCGCAAATGAAAGACATGATTGCCAGCGCACGCGTGATAGACGAAAGCAAGCTGAAAACCGACACGGTGCAACTGCTCAACAAAGTCACTATCAAAAATGTGGCTAACGGGCAGACTATGACCTACACCATCGTTTCGGAAAACGAGGCTAACCTGAAAGAACGCAAAATAGCCATCAGCACCCCCATCGCCAAAGGACTGGTGGGCAAAAAAGTGGGCGACAAGGTAGAAATAACCGTTCCTACAGGAAAAATGACATTCGAAATTATGGAAATTTCCATTTAAGAAAATCACTTGGAAAAATGGCAACAATTTTCACTAAAATAGTAAACGGCGAAATACCATGCTACAAGGTAGCAGAGGATGAGAAGTTTTTCGCTTTTCTGGACATCAATCCTGTAGCCAAAGGTCATACACTGGTCATCCCGAAAGTAGAAGACGACTACATCTTCCATCTTGACGAAGAAACCTACATCGGGCTGCACCTTTTTGCAAAAAAAGTGGCTGCCGCCGTTGAGAAAGCAATCCCCTGCAAACGCATCGGCGAAGTGGTGCTCGGGCTCGAAGTGCCACACACGCACATCCATCTGATACCCCTCAATCAGGAGTCGGATGTAGATTTCAAGAAACCAAAACTGAAACTCACAGACGAAGAGATGAAGCAAATTGCAGCAAGCATCGCAAAAAACTTCTAAAGAAATATCCATAAACCAAATCTCCCTTGCAAGGGAGATTTTTTTTGTCGCAAAATGCCCAAGGAATATATATGCCCGAGAAATTCAGAAATAAATACAACATATCGTCCACAACCCCCACAACGCCAACCACGATCCATAGCGGGTTTTAAATCGTCAACCAGCAAACAAATTGATGATTGGATTGATTCAAACAATCTGCCAATGGAAAAATTCAACAAAAACAATCCGTTGTGGCAATCGAATTATCATGACCACATTATTCGAAACGAAATAGAATATCAACAGATAACCAATTATATTCTTTGTAATCCTATGAATTGGACGGAAGATACATTAAAAATGTAATTTCACCGACCATTTTTGGTAACATTACCAAAATAAAGAAAGAGAACTCATTCGAGCTCTCTTTCTTCAGTGATTCAGCTGGGGCTCGAACCCAGGACCCTTCCGTAAAACGGAATGCTCTACCCCTTTGCAACTGAAGATACCAACGACTCGATATATTTTCGGCTCTTCTTGCCCTTTATCTCTAACTCACGCTTGTACGCATCTGTACGAAAAGAATATTCCTCTGTATAACACAAAACCCAAGGAATGCCTACATCTGTATATTTCCCTTTCTTGCGATTATGTTCGCCTAATCTGCGGATTATGTTATCCGTCGAACCTACATAATAGCGGTCCAACTTGGCACTGTATAATATGTAAATGTGTAAACATAGCCTGGCATAGGAGTTTTTTTGCAATAAAAAAAGCGGAAGATTTCTCTTCCGCTTTGGTGATTCAGCTGGGGCTCGAACCCAGGACCCCATCCTTAAAAGGGATGTGCTCTACCAGCTGAGCTACTGAATCTCCGTAAATGTTCGGCAAAGGTAATGCCTTTTTTTTAATTCGCAAACTTTTAACCGAAAAAAATGCGAAATCGCCTTATTTTTCCGTTTTTTATTTTTTCTGAACAGGTTCACAAGTAAGTCCCACGCCTAATTTTTGGAATATCTTGCGATCCACTTCGCTCAGCATCACCATGGTATGCACTTGGCAACCGCTGAGCTTCGGCAGCTGCTCGATAGCTTTCTTGCAGTTGTCGTCTTTGAGGCTGAACATAGCCAACGCCACTAGCACCTCATCGGTATGCAAACGCGGATTGTTGCCATGCAAATACGACACTTTCATATTCTGAATCGGCTCTATCATTTCCGCCGGTATGAGTTTCACTTTATGGTCGATGCCTGCCAGATGCTTGATGGCATTCAGAATGAGCGCGGCACTGGCGCCAAGCAACGAACTTGTCTTGGAGGTGATGATGGTTCCGTCGGCCAATTCGATGGCGGCTGTGTTCACTTTCGTCTTTTCGGCACGCTCGCGGGCAGCAACTGTCACTTTGCGGTCGGCGGTGGTTATTTTGGCCTGCTGCATCAGCAAAGCTATTTTGTTCACCTCCGACTCCTCGGCTTTGCCCTCCACCAACTTGTTGTACGAAGCGTAATAGCGGCGGATAATTTCCTGCATGGAAGCCTCGCGGCAAACTTCGTCATCGAAAATACAGAATCCCGCCATATTTACGCCCATATCGGTAGGCGACTTGTACGGATTCTCGCCGTAAATGCCTTCGAATATGGCATTCAGCACAGGGAAAATCTCAATGTCACGATTGTAATTGACTGTTGTTTTTCCGTATGCCTCCAAATGGAACGGGTCTATCATATTCACATCGTTAAGATCGGCTGTAGCAGCTTCGTATGCTATATTCACAGGATGCTTCAACGGCAAATTCCAGATAGGGAATGTCTCGAATTTGGCATACCCGGCTTTGATGCCTTTCTTGTTGTCTTGATAAAGTTGGCTGAGACAAACTGCCATCTTGCCGCTGCCTGGTCCTGGAGCCGTCACCACCACCAGCGGGCGCGATGTCTCCACATAATCGTTCTTGCCGAATCCCTCATCGGAATCGATAAGCTGCACATTGTGCGGATACCCCTCGATGGTGTAATGATAGTAGGTTTTGATGTTCAGACGTTTCAAGCGGTTGCGGAAAGCCTTGGCGCTCTCCTGCCCCTTGAAGTGCGTAATGACAACAGAACCAACCTTCAGACCGCGGCTTTCGAACTCGTTGCGCAAACGGAGCACATCCATGTCGTAGGTGATGCCGATATCGCTGCGCACTTTGTTTTTTTCGATGTCCACCGCACTGATGACAATCACAATCTCAGCATAATCGCTCAACTGCATCAGCATCTTCAGCTTGCTGTCGGGGTGAAAACCGGGCAGAACACGGCTGGCATGAAAGTCGTCGAACAGCTTGCCGCCAAACTCCAAATAAAGCTTGTCGCCAAACTGTGCTATACGCTCCTTTATATGTTCCGACTGAATTTTTATGTATTTGTCGTTGTCAAAACCAAGTTTCATCTTTCTGTTTTTTGTATTTTGACAAAGATAGTAATTTTTTTACGGATTGCGGAAGTTATTACACATTGTATCAACAAAGGATTTGCACAAAAGTTTCAAATTGAACGAAAAAGACGCGAATTTCGTTCAATCGTTAACTATTTCTGACCAAAAAACAGCAATAACCAAAAGAAAGCGACACCCATAAATGGCATCGCCTTCTCCCCTGAAAATTATGTGAACTATGAAAAAGTTAGTTTTGCAGAAAATCTAAAACCCTATTCGGGTGTATGAATGATGGCTGAGTTTCTCATTTTTGCACAATTCGAGCACACTTTCCAACGACAGTTTACTTCCGCCAACAATCTCGTTCATGGTCATTTTGCGAACAATATTCTCTATCTCACCGCCCGAAAACTGATATTTTTCGGCCAAAATGCGATAGTCGTCGTCTGTCAGTCCTGGCAAACGGTCGCGCCAAATGGCTATCTGCGCTTGCGGTGCCGGACGCTCGAACTTAATTTTGAAAAGAAAACGGCGCTCGAAAGCGGCATCGAGATTGTCCACAAGGTTGGTGGTGGCTATCAGTATGCCGTCAAGTTTCTCGAGTCCTTCCAATATAATATTTTGGATGGCGTTCTCGGTTTGGGCCACACTCGAAGCATCGGAGTCCTTTCGTTTGCCGAAGAGTGCGTCGGCCTCGTTGAAGAGCAGGATAGGCGCTTTTTTCTCTACCTTGCACATCTCGGCGTAATCGGTGAAAATACGCTTGATTATTTTCTCGCTCTCGCCAAACCAGCACGATTTGCTGGCAGCTATGTCAACATGATACACCTTGCGCCCCGTACGACGCGCTATCTGCATCACTGTTTCGGTTTTGCCGGTGCCAGGTGTGCCGTAGAATATGGCAGCCACCCCTCTTGGCAACGATTTCTGCTCGAGCCGCTTCTGCAAATTTCGGAAATTCGTCTCTAGCAGACTGTTTTCGAAGAAACTGATCTGACTGTTGAGCTCGCCCTCAAAATAAAGTTGTTTTTGCGGTATTTTCTTGTAGTCCAGCAACTTTTTAGAACTCTGCTTTTTGAAGAAAAGCTTTACATCATCCTCCATAAATAACTCGCGTCCTTTGTCTGTCAGCACCAATTCCGAATCAGCCAGAAAGTCGGCTCCTACTTTCTCAATCAAACCGGCTTTCTGCAAAGCATTTCTGTCAGTCATCAGTTCGCGGGCCACCTTCATGCGACAAGACGAACGGTCGTAAATGTCGTTCAATGTAGATTCTACATTTGTATTGCCGTATCGCTGCGACGAAGCTTTCATCGTATCATCACAGATTTCGTAAAACAAAGTGCGGTCTTCGATGCCTATTCTATTGTCAATAAGTTTTTTAATCATGCTTACTTGCGGATTTTCATCCTCCAATGTCTGCACATCTTCAAACAATATGTCAGTCAAATCGCGGTCTTCAATCATATCCGACACCTTTGAACAGAAGTCATAACGATCGAGCTGCATCTGATTGCCCAAAGAAATTTGAGGTTTGTTATCCAGAATGCAACGAATGACTTCGTCATAGATATAAAAAAATTCTGAGCCACGAATTCGTTTCTTTCCCATGTAATGTTTTTCCTGCAATTCCTTTATTGAACGGATAATAGGAAAAGTGTTCACACCTCTGATACTGAAAAATCGCTGCAAATCAGAAATGCCTATATTGTTATCGCCATCGCCTACTTGAAGCGAAAAAATAGCGATAAATGCCGCTGCCTGCAACGGCGTACATTGCATATATTCCGCCACTTCGAGCAACGCATTTTTTATTATTGCCAATTTTTCCTTTGTAAAACGATTTCTCTTCCCGACTTTTACCGGCTCTTGAGGCGCATCAAACTGCTCTGGATCAATCAGATTCAGTATTGTCGTCTCCGACGAATCCATTTCTATTGACAAAATACGAAATGTTTTCAACCAATTTTTCTCCATATTTTCCATATTCCCTCCTTTTTTACAATTACTACTCCAAAAACATCAGGCTGTCTGCACCTTTTAATGCAAAGGTAAGACAACATGCTGCCAAATTGCGGCAGTAATATGGAAAGATTCAATAAAAAATTTTTTCACAATATCTCCCTCGCAATCCAAGCGCAAGCTTCAGCGTCGGCAAGGGCGTGATGATGGTTTTGGAGGATGTAGCCGCAAGCGGCTGAAACGGTGTGCAGCTGGTGGTTGGGAATCGTGCGGCCGAAATGCCGGCGCGAAGCTATGCAAGTGCACAAAAACGTATATTCCGGATAATCCATCTGATAAGACTGAAACACTGCCCGCAGACAACTCTCATCGAAAGCCTTGTTGTGCGCCACAAATGGCACGCCGCTATCGGCAAAACAAGGAAAAGTGCGCGACACCTGCGCCATCGCGCGCCGCCACACTTCGGGAAACAGCGGCGCACTATCGGTATCCGCAGCCGACAAACCGTGAACCTCCTGGCAGAAAATGGCATAATAGTTGGGCGTAGGCTTTATCAAACTATAGAAAGAATCGACAATTTCGCCGCCTTTCACCACTACGATGCCCACACTGCAAACGCTGGAACGGCGACCGTTGGCCGTCTCAAAATCTATCGCCACAAAATTTTTCATTTACGGTTATTGCTATAGATATTCAACATTTTTTGAACCTCGTTCTTGAACTCATTGCGAAGCTTTTTGGGCGAAAGGACTTCAACCTGCGAAAGATAGGAAGCCAGCACTTGCTTAAATTCAAAATTAGGCACCAGATTAAACTCCAACACCGAATATTCCGGCGTTCGTTTTATTAATTTTTGCGACCGATGCAGTGGCAAACTCAGAAAATAATCCACTTGGTCGGCATTTATCTTCACACAAATGCGCTCAGGCTTTTTCTGCGAAAGCCCTACACCATAAATATTATCAAAATATTTTTTAGGGTCTACGCTCGAAGGCACGATATAGACTTCCTCTATTTGCCGCAAGTCTTCTATTCTGTCGAGCGCAAAAATGCGTATATCCTTTTTCTCCTCAACATATCCAAGCATGTACCACCGTTGCTTGAACACTTTAAGGCAATAGGGATGAACATGGTATGTATTCGGCTCTTTGCCGAAACTATGGTGCACTATCTCTAACTTCCGTTTGTCGCGCAGACTTTTTATTATTATTGTCAGATATTTTTGTCCGGCAGGTATTTCTTCGAAAAAAATGCTTTGCTGCACATCCTTGTCCCTGCTCTCCATAATCATACTGTTCACCGAAAGAGCATTGAAAAGCCAACTGTGCAAACCTTTTAAAGCCATATTATCGCCGCCGTTCTCGATGAAATAGGTTCCCTTAGAGCGGTTGCAAGCTATATTGACACCGAAAAGCTCTTCGGCCGCCACACGCCATCTGTGAAAAGTGCGTTCCGGAAGACTGCCCTCATTTTCTTCGTTCAAAACGCTAGCGCTCCATCTCCGGTCTATCTCCCCGCGGGTTATCTCGCCCGATGCATTTATCACCTCCACTAACCAGATATAGCAGTTGAACAATGTTGATGCAGATGTTTTTTTCATGATGATGCATTTAAGTTAAATTGCTAAAGATATTTAATGTCACCAGATTTGCATTCAGAAAATCTATCTGATTCCGAATTTCTTGCGTTGCGTCATTCGGATATTGCAATTTTTCATCTTCTTTTATGTTTATCGGGTACGACAATTTCAAGATGATTAGCACCATAAAACGCAGGGTCATTTTCAATTTCTGTCAAATATTCCTGTTCTCTTTCTTTTGAATATGCCAATGCTAAATCTGTATTCCAGTCCAACAGTTCCCAATAATCCCAGTCGGCTTCTTTCATCATAAGGTAATCTTCATCTGACAATGGCAGTTTGATTTTTTCGAAATCTTCTTTTGTAAGTTTCATAACAGTAGTATTTAATTGGTTAATAATCTTCCTTTTTGTCAAAATTAGTAAAATCAACTGACAAATTGCGGCAGATGTGAAAAAAAATTCTGATGGAATCTCAAAATCACTTATTTTTGTAAAAAAGAATGAATTTGTATGGAAAAATGGTATTCACGCACCGAACTTTTGTTGGGTAACGAAAAAACAATCCTTCTGCAAAACGCCCATGTAATGGTAGTGGGCATTGGCGGCGTAGGCGGCATGGCTGCCGAAATGCTATGCCGGGCCGGCATAGGCGAAATGACAATAATCGATGCCGACACTGTTTCTGTCACCAACCTCAACCGACAAATCATTTCGTTGAACGACAACGTAGGGAAAACAAAAGCCGAATGCTGGGCAGAACGGCTGAAAAAAATAAATCCTGCGCTGAAACTCAATGTTTTTGCAGCATATATGAACGAAGAAAACATGCTTAATTTCTTCGAAGGGAAAAAGATAGACTTTGTAGCCGACGCTATCGACACCATCGCGCCAAAAATAGCGCTGATTGAACATTGCATCAAAAACAACATCCCTATCATATCGAGCATGGGGTCGGGAGCAAAAACCGACATCACAAAAATATGCCTCACCGACATTGCCAAAACATACAACTGCCGACTGGCGAAAACCGTAAGGCAACGACTGGCAAAAGATGGATTCAGACATCTGCCTGTTGTATTCAGCAGCGAACTGCCCGACAAAAATGCCATTATCAGCGTTGAAAACGAGAAAAACAAAAAATCGACAACCGGCACCATATCATACATGCCAGCTGCCTTCGGATGCTTTATGAGCGCATATATCATCAAAAGACTGTCATCCGACGACTAAAATACAAGCTCATAAAAGCCGAAACCGCATGCAGTTATTCAGAAAAAAAATCAATAATATTTCATATCTTTACAAAAAATTCATCTGATGATAGAAGTAAAAAACGTGTGCAAAAGTTTCGGTAACCTGCAAGTGCTGAAAAATGTGAATCTGACGATAGATACGAGCGAAATTGTATCTATAGTTGGGCAAAGCGGTGCCGGAAAAACCACTTTGCTGCAAATCATGGGTTCGCTCGAAAAACCTGACAGCGGCGAAATAACCATAGATGGCACTAATATTGCCGCCATGAACGAAAAAGAGCTGTCGAACTTCAGAAACCGGAATATAGGGTTCATCTTTCAGTTTCACCAACTGCTGCCTGAATTTACAGCTATCGAAAATACCATAATGCCAGCACTCATCGCCAAAAAAAATTATGCTGAAAGCAAAAAACGAGCCATCGAACTGCTGGAATTTCTTAATCTTAGCAACAGGCTGAACCATAAACCCTCCGAACTTTCGGGCGGCGAAAAGCAACGCGTGGCTGTGGCGCGCGCACTTATCAACAATCCATCGGTGATTTTTGCCGACGAACCCAGCGGCAGCCTCGATACCAAAAATAAAGAAGAACTGCATCAGCTTTTCTTCGATCTCCGCGATAAATTTCACCAAACATTCGTGATTGTCACGCACGATAAACACTTGGCAGGCCTCTCCGACAGAGTGATTGAAATGCAAGACGGGAAAATAATTAATAATTAATTACTTCATTTACAATGAATAAGCCATCACTAATAGTGTGTATAATCATGGACATCATTGGATGTTTGTCATACTTTATACCTGCCTTAGGCGAATTTTCTGATGCTATATGGGCGCCTATTTCCGCTTACGTTTTTTATAAAATGTTTGGCGGAAAAACCGGTAAAATTGGAAGTTTGATACAATTCACCGAAGAAATCGTTCCTTTTACAGACTTTCTTCCAACTTTCACTTTGGGATATTTTTTCAAAAAAATAGAAAAATAAAAACGGCTTCTAAAGCTTAACGTTAGCGCTTTTTCTTGAAGAACTTTCTCAATAATTCGGCGCACTCATCTTCCAAAACACCTGAAATCACCGTCGTTTTCGGATGAAATATAGCATTCGAATACTGCGAATAACCCCTTTTTTCGTCTTTTGCACCATACACCACTTTACCTATCTGCGCCCACGAAAGCGCACCGGCGCACATCACACATGGCTCCAATGTAATATACATAGTGCAATTGACAAGATATTTTCCGCCGAGATATTCTGAAGCGGCCGTCACAGCCTGCATTTCGGCATGCGCTGTCACATCATGCAAATGTTCGGTGAAATTATGCGTACGAACTATTATTCTGTCGTTACATACAACTACTGCGCCTATAGGCACTTCGTCGGCTTCAAAAGCAGCCTGCGCCTCTTTCAGCGCCTCTTTCATATAGTATATGTCATCCATAAAACCACTTGATTTTATAATTGTTCACAAAATTGTTAATAACATTCGGATTATCAATGAAAAAAAATAAAAAATTAATGTTGCAAATATGAAAATAATGCCGTGATATGACAATTTTTTGAATTCCATCATTTTTTATAAAAAATCTTACAGAATCTATTCAACACAATTTTTGTCCTTTTTAACAACAGTTTTATAAAAATATATTAACTTCGTGAATAATTAACAATTTTGCTAAAAATATATATTAAACTAAAAATCAATATATTACAATAAAATAAAATGTTAATAACTGTATTTCCTATTTTTGAAAAACATTAAAGCAAGAAAACATAAAAATAGTTTTCAGTGTTATAAACAGGAATATATCATAAACATATTTTTTCTTTTTTAAAATTTTAAATTTATATATATGAAAAGTTCAGAATTGATCGGTGAAATTAACCGTTTGCGCAAAGAAAAGAACGCAGTGATAATGGCTCATTACTATCAGACTGGCGAAATACAGGAAATAGCCGATTATGTGGGCGATAGTTTGGCTTTGGCACAATGGGCGGCAAAAACCGGTGCTGACATTATTGTAATATGCGGTGTACACTTTATGGGTGAGACTGCAAAAATCCTCTCTCCAGGAAAAAAAGTGCTGATTCCTGACACTGCTGCCGGATGTTCGCTGGCCGACAGTTGTCCCGCCGATAAATTTGCTGAATTTGTAAATGCTCATCCTGGTTATAAAGTTATTTCGTATGTAAACACCACTGCTGCCGTTAAAGCGCTTACGGATGTGGTAGTCACCTCGACCAACGCACGCCAGATAGTGGAAACTTTCGACAAAGATGAGAAAATAATTTTTGGTCCCGACCGCAATCTTGGAAATTATATTAACAGTATTACAGGTCGTGATATGTTATTATGGGACGGAGCATGCCATGTACACGAGAAATTCTCTGTTGAAAAGATTATAAAGCTTAAAGAGGTTTATCCTGATGCATTGGTGCTGGCACATCCCGAATGTAAGAAACCGGTGCTTACCGTGGCCGATTATGTAGGTAGTACAGCTGCATTGCTGAAGTTTTCAACAAAATCGGATTGTAATGTGTTTATTGTGGCCACCGAAAGCGGTATTCTACACGAGATGCAGAAGGCAAATCCTAAGAAAACTTTTATACCAGCACCTCCTAACGACAGCACTTGCGCTTGCAACGAATGTAACTTTATGCGACTCAATACGCTTGAGAAATTATATGATTGTCTGAAGAACGAGACACCCGAAATACTGATTGATGAAAAAATGCAGAAAGCAGCGGTGAAACCTATTAAAAAGATGCTTGAAATATCAGAAAAATTAGGATTGTAATTAAATGAAAAAAGCGGCTCAAAGAGTCGCTTTTTTCATTTTGTGATGTAAATATAAAGATAGTCGTCCAGCGGATTTTCTTCTTCTTCAATTACAAAATATGGCATTTCTTTGTCCCAATTGCGATAGATGGCGTTTTTGGTGGTGTCTTGTACAAAGTTTTTCACATTTCTCCCCCATTCTTCCCAATTTTCTGATTCACCTATAAGGCTATGGTATTGCGTTGACCGTCCTACCCTATTGTTGTGTATATCCATCATCAGGTCGCAAGGAGCGTTGTTACCCGTTTTCTCCCAATAAATGTCCATAATGAGCCAAGCTATTTCTTCTGTGGTGTATCTTTTGAGCATTACATTCACAAAAATATGCCGAAAAGCGTCGCCCAGCATTCCGTAATTCAGTTGTCCGGGATAATAATGTTCGGCTGCATAAACGGCTCTTGCCTTGCTTTGCATTATTCTGTAGAAAACATAAGAGCCAGGTCCGAATACAAGCATCGGAATACTCAGATCTTCTTTTAAAAAGAAAGGAATGCTGTCAGAATTCAATCTCTTTTCGAAATGCCATTTTTTATCTGCCACCGTGTCGTGAAGTTGATCGAAAGAAAAAAATGCGCTATCGTCAGCCAATGAATTAAGTTTCTGATACACATTTATTTCCGTATCTGTCATTTTCAGAAATTTCATTTCGTCTTCATCGGATACAAAAGCATGGAATTTTTCTTTTTTCTCAGTAATGTTGAATTCCTTTTGCGGCAGATTCAAAATTTCTTGTTCGGCTTCTGCTATCATATCTTCATAGAATTTAGTCATTTTGCTTATCATTCCTTTGTAAGCAGTTTCGGGATACAATTCTATGAGTCTTTTCTCCAGATATATTTCTTTTGTGAGAGCCGAGTCTTTACGTATTTTTTGGGCTTTTTCGGTATGAAATTTAGGCTTTAGGCTGTCGTGCGCGCTTTCGTATTCGCGTGCCAGAATGTACAGCACTTCCGCCGGAAACGATGGTATTGCTGCAGTATCGGCTTGTGTGATAGAAAATCCGCTTTCTACAGTTTTATTTTCAGTGATTTTAACTGATTTGCAAGATATTACAAGAATCAAGAAAATAAGCGGAAACGATATTTTTCTCATTCGTTGTCAGTTTTGATTGTCATGTACATTTTTTGCTTCCACCCATTTGTAAAGTTTGTCCGAAGGGCGAATTTTTTCGTTCAATTTTATGGAGAATGATTCGCCTTTTTTAGCTTCTTCGGCATTCTTGCAATCAACTTGCATTTCGGTTATTTTTGTTTCTATTACGCCGGTTGTCGGTCCCATAATAACCACTTCATCGCCCACTTTCACACTTCCTGTCTCTACATAAAACTCAGCCACGCCAATGTTTGAGAAATATTTCATTCCTTTGGCTACATACACTTTTTTGTGTGTGGCTTCCGAACCATAATTGGCGCTCCACTCCCCTAGTCTTTGTCCTAAATAATAGCCGTTCCAGAATCCGCGGTTGAACACTTTGCTCAGTCGGGTGTTCCAGTTTTCTATTTTTTCGTCGGTGAATGTGTTTTCAAGGTAAGCGTTCATCGCTTCGTTGTAGCATTCGCAGGTTGTTTTCACATACTCGGCGCTTCGTGCGCGACCTTCTATTTTGAAAACTCGCACGCCAGCATCCATCATTTTGTTCAGAAAATGTATGGTTTTCAGGTCTTTTGGCGACATGATGTATTGGTTTTCAACATCCAGTTCCACATCACGCTCTTTGTCTATCACATTATAGGCATGTCGACATATTTGCATGCATGCGCCGCGGTTAGCCGAAGCGTTCATTTCGTGCAGACTGAGGTAACATTTGCCAGAAATGGCCATGCACAATGCGCCATGACAAAACATTTCTATACGTATCAGTTCGCCTTTCGGTCCGCGTATGTTCTGCTCCACAATGTTTTTATGGATTTTTGCCACTTGTTCAAGATTCAGTTCGCGCGCAAGCACTACTACATCAGCAAATTGTGCATAAAATCTTAACGCCTCTGTATTTGATATGTTCAGCTGTGTGGAGAGATGAACTTCTACACCTATTTGGTTGGCGTAGGTCATGGCGGCTATATCGCAGGCTATAATTGCCGAAATTCCGACTTTTTTTGCTGTGTCGATGATTTCCTTCATCAGCGTGATATCATTGTCGTAAATCACAATATTCACCGTTAGATAGGTTTTTATGCCGTGTTCTTTGCAGATGCTTACTATTTTCACCAAGTCTTCTGTAGTGAAATTGTTGGACGAGCGGCTGCGCATGTTCAGTTTTTCTATGCCGAAATAAACCGAATTGGCGCCGCCTTGAATGGCAGCCATCAGCGATTCGTACGAACCTACAGGTGCCATTATTTCAAAATCTTCACGCTTCATTGTTGTTATTTTTCGCAAAAATACGAAAAAAGGGAAATCTTCACGATAAATCATCTCCAAATCTTCAAATTATCAAATCTTCAAATTATTTTTGCAGAAAATATATTTATGAAAATAGGCAACATAGAATTTGGCAAATATCCTCTTTTTCTGGCTCCGATGGAAGATGTAACCGATCCGGCATTCCGTCAGTTTTGCAAGCGTTTTGGCGCTGATATGCTTTATACCGAATTCATTTCGGCTGATGCGCTTATCCGTGATATTTCTGCCACTACCCGCAAACTCACCATTTACGACAGCGAGCGCCCTGTAGCGATACAACTTTATGGTCGCGAACCGGAAGCTATGGCCGAGGCGGCAAAAATTGCTGAAAGTGTTCATTCCGAGATAATCGACATAAATTTTGGCTGCCCCGTGAAGAAAGTGGCGGGCAAAGGCGCTGGAGCCGGTCTGTTGCGCGATGTGCCAAAAATGCTCGAAATAACACGCCAGGTAGTGAATTCCGTTTCGGTGCCTGTAACTGTGAAAACCCGTTTGGGATGGAACGACGACGAAAAAATCATCACTCAAATAGCTGAACCGCTGCAAGATTGCGGCATTCAGGCGCTTACCATACATGGACGGACAAGGGCGCAGATGTACATCGGCAATGCCGACTGGACATTGATAGGCGAGGTGAAAAACAATCCTCGCATCCATATTCCGATTATCGGAAACGGCGACGTATGCACGCCCGAACGCGCTAAGGAGTGTTTCGATCTTTATGGTGTGGATGCTGTCATGGTGGGAAGGGCTTCTATCGGCAAGCCGTGGGTTTTTGAGGAGATGAAGCACTACCTCTCTACGGGCGAACTGTTGCCGCCAAAATCATTTGCTGCTTGTGTGGATATTCTGAAAGAATATATAGGCAAGAGCATCGAATGGGTAGGCGACGAGCGGCGCGGTATTGTGCATGTGCGTCGTCATTTGGCTGCCTCGCCTATCTTCAAAGGCATTCCCGACTTTAAACCTACGCGTATCCGCATGCTTCGTGCCGATACACTGGCGGAATTGTTCGATATTTTTGAAGAAATAGAGCGGAACTTTATACGTGAGTGACTTTCACTTTTGCATAAAAATGGCATGTTTTTTATGTAATTCTTAAAGTCAATTTTAAGATTTGCATAAAATCAGTCGTTTTTCCATACTTTTTTCCAAGAAACGAAAAATCCGCTTGTTGTTCTGAAATTGATGTCGCCGCCATATATCACTGCGGTGTTTTCTTGCGGCAAATCGGCTGTTTGCCTAAAATTTTTCAGCCCGTTTAAAAAATCGCTGTTGATGGTAGCGGAAGATTTTATTTCGTAAGCCTGCAGTGCAAGTCCATTTTCTACCAGCAAATCTACTTCATTTTGGTTGCTGTCTCGCCAAAAGTATATCTGTGGTGTTTTGCCTTGTGCGTAATGATTCTTCACACAATCGGCGATAACCATATTTTCGAATATCTCGCCGCGCAGATAATGTGTAGCCATTTGTTCGGCATTGGTCATTCCAAGCAGCGATGATAATACGCCGGTGTCGTAAAAATACAGTTTTGGCGATTTTATCAAGCGCTTGTTGAAGTTTTTGTGGTAAGGTTGCAATAAAAAAACAATGTAACTTGCCTCTAATATTGACAGCCATGCCTGCACAGTGGGTACGCTGATGCCACACTCGTTGGCGAGCGAATTGATATTCAGCAGTTGTCCCACGCGAGCGGCACACAGTTTTAGAAATTTATGAAAAGTAAGCAAATTGCCGATGTTTCGTAATGTTTGCACATCGCGTTCCATATAGGTTTGTATGTAGTACGGATAGAAATCCGTTGGCTCTATCTCTTTGTCGTAAATGCGTGGATAACCTCCAGTATAAAGCCATTCGTTGAGATTGTTTTGCATAATGCCTGCACCTTGCATTTCGTTTACCGAAAGCGGAAACAGTTGCAGCACAGCCACTCTGCCAGCCAGGCTTTGCGAGATTTTCTCTATCAGCAGAAAGTTTTGCGAACCTGAGAGAATATACATGCCGCATTCGTTCTTCTCGTCCACTTTGGTTTGGATGTACGAGAACAGGTTGGGAGCATATTGCGCCTCGTCTATTATCAGGTGCTCGCCAAAGTTGTTCAAAAAACCACGTGGATCTTCCACCGCCATTCTGCGATAGTCGGTATCTTCGAGCGAGATATATTGATAGTCGGGAAATGTGTTTTTCAGCAGATATGATTTTCCGCATTGGCGCACGCCTGTGAGCGTAACCACAGGATATTTTGTGGCTAAGTATTTTAGTTTTTCTGTTATGTCTCTTGCTATCATACCAATCTATTTTTATGCAAATATATAATTATATTTTAATTTTTGCATAAAAACGGCTATTTTTTATGTAATTATCTAAATCGACTTTAAGATTTGCATAAAATAAAATACAAAATTAATCGATGGTTAGTCGCTATTCTATTTTGAAAATGTATGATTTTTTAATTTTCACTTTTGCATAAAAAGACCGTTAAATCATAAAAGCAACAATAGTTTATTGGTTTTTAAAATATTAACTAACCAACATGTTGTTTTTGGGTGCATCCGAGTTGAGCGGCAAGTTAGATTTCTTTCGAAACTTGAAATAGGCGAAAGGTATAAAGTAGAAAAAAAGCAAGTGTCCCGAAAGGCCACGGATTTCGTTGGCCTTGAAGAAAGAGTACTCTGCTTGAGTTAATTCACGAATGAGTGTGCCATGACTATGGAGAACGTACTTATCGTTCCAGATGTCAGGACTGCCACCTTCTGTCGCTACCATGACAAGAACAAAGTTGATAAACATGTAGATAAATATGGCGATTCCAATGACTATAACCCAATTTGGAAAGGAGTCACGGATTTTGGAAAATTTTGGTCTTTCGCCGAGATGTATTTGGCTGGAAATAACGAATGGTGCATAAATGACGAATACTCCAATGGTTAGAACCAATATAAATGGCAAATGATCTGAAAAATCAATGCCAAACAGCGCCGAAATATGCACGACCAATGACAAAATAAAACCAACTAAAGCGATGAATGCGATAAAATGGTTCATAGAAATCTAAATATATTTGTTGTATCCTTACTATTTAATTTTCACTTCAAATTATCAGTATAAAATACTGCAACAATTTTTACAAATATAGCATTCTTAATTCAAAATTCATAATTATCAATGTGCTTCAAGCCAGTTGTTTCCTTCGGCGCAGTCGGCTATGAGCGGAACACTGAGTTTGATGACATGCTCCATTTCGTTCACCACGATGCGGTGTAGCGTTTCCACTTCGTTTTTCGGTACGGTAAAGTTCAGTTCGTCGTGCACTTGCAGTATCATCTTGGCTTGCAGATGTTCGCTTTCAATGCTGTTTTGTATGCGTATCATCGCTAGTTTGATGATGTCGGCCGCTGTGCCTTGTATCGGCGCATTGATGGCATTTCGTTCGGCAAATCCGCGCACTACGCTGTTTTGCGAGTTGATGTCGGCCAGATAACGTTTGCGTCCGAACAAAGTTTCCACATAGCCCTTTTCTTTGGCAAGACTGATGCTGCGGTCCATGTATGCCTTTACATCTGGATATGTTCTGAAATATCCTTCAATCAGTTCTTTGGCCTCGGCGCGGGGTATGTTCAACCGTTCTGACAGACCGAACACCGATATGCCGTAGATGATGCCGAAGTTGGCTGTTTTCGCTTTTCGGCGCATGTCTTTGGTCACTTCTTCCAAAGGCACTTTGTATATTTTGGCGGCGGTGGCGGCGTGTATGTCGTTGCCGCTGCAGAAAGCGTCAATCATGTTTTTGTCGCCACTCAGATGCGCCATGATGCGCAGCTCTATCTGTGAGTAGTCGGCGCTCAGGAATGTGCTTCCTTCGTCGGGAATGAAGGCTTTTCGTATCTCCTTTCCTTGCTCGTCGCGCACCGGTATGTTCTGCAGGTTCGGGTTGCTCGAGCTCAATCGTCCGGTGGAGGTAATGGTTTGATTGTATGATGTGTGTATTTTTCCCGTTTTTTTATTTACCAGTTCGGGCAATGCGTCGATATATGTGCTCAGGAGCTTTTTAATGCCTCTTAAATCGAGTATTCGTGCCACAATGGGGTGTTTGTTTCTCAGCTTCTCCAAGACATCCTCTGAGGTGGAATACTGTCCTGATTTTGTTTTTTTCGCTTTTTCGTCTATCTTGAGTTTTTCGAAAAGCACTTCCCCTACCTGTTTGGGCGAACTGATGTTGAATTCCATGCTGGCAAGACCGTAAATTTCTTGTTCGATGCGTTTCATTTCGGCAGTAAGTGTTTCCGAACTCATTTTCAGCGCATTGCTGTCTATTCTCACACCGTTCAGTTCCATGGTGGCGAGCACGCGCATCAGCGGCATTTCCATTTCGTAGAAAAGTTTGTCCAGATTTTTTTCTGTTATCTCCTTTTCCAGTATCTCTTTCAGCTGTAGTGTGATGTCGGCGTCTTCGGCTGAGTACTCGGCGAGTTTTTCTTTCTCTACGCTTCGCAACGGCAGTTGTTTCTTGCCTTTTCCGCCCACTAGTTCTTCGTAGTGTATCGTTTTGTATTTTAAATAGATTTCTGCCAGATAGTCCATGCCGTGGTGCAGTTCAGGCTGAATCAGATAGTGCGCTATCATGGTGTCGAACAGTGCACCTTTCACATCGATGCCGTACATTTTCAGCATCAGCAGGTCGAATTTCATATTCTGCCCGATTTTTGCTATCTCATTATTCTCGAAAAACGGACGGAATTTTTCTAATATTTGCTGTGCTGCCGTCCTGTTTTCGGGCAATAGTACAAAATATGCCTCGCCTTTTGTCCAGCAGAACGACATGCCCACCAATTCGCTTTCAAAAACGTTAACGCCGGTTGTTTCGGTGTCAAAGCAAACCGATTTTTGTTGTAATAACTTGTCAAACAAGTAGTTTACATCACTTTCAGACTCGATGAGTTTGTATAAGTGTTTAATTGTGTTAATGCTTTCAAAATGAGTTTCCACGATATCGTTTTCTTCATTTTCGGCGGCATTTTCCGCTTCATCAAAGAGGTCGAAAAGCGAAGTTTGATGCGGATTCTCCTTTTTCTTTTTTACAGGAGCGGTTGCAGGCGTTTCGCCGGTTATTTTCGCCAAGAAGTTTCTGAATTCCAGTTCCGTGAAGAGTTCCGTCAGTTTGTCTGCATTTTTTTCTTCTACATTCAGTTTCTCTTCGTCAAAAGTGATGGGCACATCGGTTTTGATAGTGGCCAGGAAGCGCGAGAAGATGATTTGTTCTTTGTTCGTTTCGATTTTTTCTTTCAGCGCACCTTTCAGTTTGTCGGTGTTGGCCAGCATATTATCTATGTTTCCGAATTCTTTCAGCAGTTTAATCGCCGTTTTTTCGCCTACTCCCGGGCATCCGGGTATATTATCGGCGGTGTCGCCCATCAGTCCGAGCATATCAATTACCTGAGCCTGGTTTTCGAGGTCATACTTGCTTTTCACTTCTGCTATGCCCATGGTCTCAAAACCGCCGGAATGTTTTGGGCGGTACATGAATATGTGTTCCGATACCAGTTGTCCGTAGTCTTTGTCTGGCGTAAGCATATAAGTGTCAAATCCTTTTTCTTCTGCCTTTTTTGCCATGGTTCCTATCACATCATCGGCCTCGTAGCCGTCAATCTGCAAAATGGGAATGTTGTATGCGGCAATAATTTCTTTGATGATAGGAATGGATTTCCGTATGTCTTCTGGTGTGGCTTCGCGTTGTGCCTTGTATTGTTCAAACGCTTCGTGGCGGAATGTTTTGCCTTGCGGGTCGAAGGCTACGGCTATATGGCTGGGGTTCTCGTGCTTCAATACATCTTCAAGGGTATTCACAAAGCCGAAAATGGCTGAAGTGTTCAATCCTTTGGAGTTGATGCGCGGATTTTTAATAAAGGCGTAATATGCCCTGTAAATGCATGCGTAAGCGTCAATCAAGAATAGTTTTTTCATACAAGAAACGAATTTTTGGTAAAATTAGAAATAAAATCGGCTTTTATTGAATGTTTTTCTTAAATTTGCGTAATTTGTTTGGTTTATGAAAAGTATAGAATCAGTAAAAAATGTTATTTCTAAGGAGTTCGCTCTTTTCGAATCGGAGTTCGGAAAGGTTTATGCTCATGATAATCAATTGCTGAGTTCTATCTTGCAGCATCTCTCCAAGTCGAAAGGCAAACAGGTCAGGCCGCTATTGGTGTTGCTTGCCGCTAAGTTGTGCGGTGCAGTGAACAATGCCTCCATACATACGGCTATTTCTCTTGAATTGCTTCATACGGCAAGTCTTATTCATGATGATATTGTGGACGAGTCAGACGAAAGGAGAGGGCAGCAGGCCGTTCATGTGAAATGGAACAATAAAGTGGCGGTTCTTGCTGGCGATTATATGCTTTCCAATTCACTGAATATTGCTGTAAAAACGCAAAATATTCAGATACTGGAGCTTATTTCTGACTTGGGAAAATCTCTTGCCGACGGCGAATTGCTGCAGTTGTCCAACACACGAAAGCTGCTCCAGTCCGAACAAGATTATTATACCATCATTCGCAAAAAAACTGCACTTTTGTTTTCTGTTTGCACTACTGCGGGCGCTCTCTCTGTGGATGCTGACAGTGCGCAAGTGCAATGTCTGAAACAGTTTGGCGAGTTGCTCGGAATGTGTTTCCAGATTCAGGATGATATTTTTGATTATTCTGAGAATCTAAATATTGGAAAGCCTGTCGGTAACGATATAAGCGAAGGGAAAGTGACATTGCCGCTTATTCTGGCTTTGCGTAATACGCCCAATGCACACATATTGGATATAGTTGAAAACAAGCGCTTTACATCAGAAAATATCAACCATGTGCTTTCTTTTGTCCGTAACAACGGCGGCATTCAGCTTGCTCAAGAGGTGATGGAGCGTTTTAGAGCTGAGGCTGCTTCTACTTTGTGTATTTTCCCTGATGGCGAAGTGAAAACTGCGATGTTGGAAATGCTGGAATATATTACTAAGCGCAACAAGTAAGAAGCTAAAACAGCTTCTAATTTTGAGCTTGATATTTTGACATTTTCTTCTTCAAATACGCATTCAATTTCTCGGGAGTAGTGTCCCAGCGTTTGTGCATCCACACCCACTGGCTTACTTTTTCCTTAATAATGTTTTCCATTATGTCGTTGTGTATCTGCGTATTATACCTTATGTCTTCTTCCTTATTGCCAGTCAGAACAAGGGGAACTTCCTCGTATATTTTGAAAGTGTAGGTATCGTCTTCATTTCTGAATGTTGCCATTGGCACAATGCTGGCTCCAGTATCCATCGCCAATTTAGCGCAGCCCACCGGTGTGTAAGCGTTCATACCGAAAAATTTCAAGAATTCTCCCTTTATTCTTTTAGAGTCCTGGTCCATCATGAAAATCAGGCATTCTCCCTTTCTTAATACTTCTGTCAGGCAGTCGTAGCAGTTGTGATGTCTGCTGATATTTTTCATGCCGCGTTTCTCCCGCATTTTGATTATCAGTTTGTTGAGCGCTTTGTTCTTTATCTCGCGACTCAGGGCCGATGTCTCGTAACCCATTACTGGAGGCATGATGGCCGAAAATTCCCATCCTGCTGTGTGGGGGATTAGGCAGATGACGCCTTTGCCTTTTTCGTAGGCCTTTTTCAAGTGTTCTTCGCCTTCTATTTTAAAGTATTTGCTGAATTCTTCACGCGTTGTTAAATTCGAAAATATTCCATAGTCGGTGAATGTTTTGCTGAGGTAAACGAAAACTTCTTTCCCCATGGCATATATTTCTTGCGGACATTTTTCTTTGCCGAAAGCCATTGTCAGATGTTTCAGTATATTTTTTCTGGAATGGCGGAGCAGATGAAAAAATAGTTTAGCGACAAATCCATGCCATACTAAAAGTAATTTTCGTGGAAATATTCTGCTGAAGATAAAAACAGATTGAAAGAAATAATAAAGTAAACCATCCCTAACTGGTCTGATGATTTTTCTTTTAATGATTCCCGCCATGATTTTTGAGAGTTTGTTTTGGCGAAAATACTACATAATGTTCAAATTTTATCAGTTTATATTCGAAAATATATGTGCAGTATATCAAAAAAAGTATTTTTTTAAATTCTCAGAGAGTTAATATTTATGTAATATATTGAAAATCAACAATATATTACTAAATTTCACATTACATAAAAGCTCAATTCTAGACTTTTTCGGCGTGAAAATAATCATAAATCAGCGTAGCTTTGCTTTTTCCGACGATTTTTTCCAAATCTTCAAGTTTTGCTTCACGGATGCGTTTGATACTTTTCAGATTTTTCAGTAGTTCGGTTTTTGTCTTTTCGCCAATGCCGTTTATGTTGTCGAGTTCGGATGCTATTTGCGATTTGCTTCTTTTTTTTCTGTGGAATGTGATGGCAAAGCGGTGGGCTTCATCTTGTATGTTAGCCAAAAGTTTGAACAATTCATCGTTTGTTTTCAGTCCTATTGCTTTTTGCGGAAATCCGAAAAGCAGTTCGGATGTGCGGTGGCGGTTGTCTTTCACCAGTCCGGCAATAGGAATGTGCAGATGCAGCTCGTCTTCTATCACTTTTCTTACAGCTTCCATTTGTCCTTTTCCGCCGTCGGTGATGATAAGGTCGGGTAGGGGAGCGCTCTCTTCTTGCAGACGGCTGTATCGGCGTTTTACTATCTCTTGCATCGAAGCGTAGTCGTCAGGACCTGTTACCGTTTTAATATTGTAGTGGCGGTAATCTTTTTTCGATGGTTTGGCTTTTTTGAATACCACGCACGATGCTACAGCATCCGAACCTTGTATGTTCGAGTTGTCGAAACATTCTATGTGCATCGGCATTTTCTCTAGTTTCAGCATCTCTTTTATGGCTTTCAGTATTCTTGTAGTCCGTTGTTCCGGATTCAGTTTTTCTGCTTGCTTCAGTTTGTCGAATTTGTATTGCAAAACATTTTGATGCGCCAATTCAAGCAGTTTTTTACGGTCGCCGCGTTCGGGAATGCTGAAGTTGCATCCGTTTAGTTCCATTTCCAAGGCAAATGGAACGAGTATTTCTTTTGAGTCGCTTTGTAATCTTTCGCGCAGCTCTATAATACCGAGCGTAAGCAATTCTTCGCGGCTCTCTTCCATTTTTTTCTTGTATTCGATGGTGTATCCTTGCACGATGCATCCTTTCGAAATGCGTAGTATGTTCACGAATGCAGAATTCTCGTCTTCGTCGTATCCAAAAACGTCTGTGTCGTCCATGTGCGTATTTGTAATGATCGACTTTGATTTGTAGTTTTCGATGGCGTCGTATTTTTTCTTCAAATCTGCCGCTTCCTCAAAGCGATATTCTTCGGCCAATTGTTGCATTTCTTTCAGCAGGCGGTTGCATATTTCTTGCGAATTTCCCTTGATGATTTTTTCTATTTCATCAATGTTTTTCATGTATTCTTCTTCGCTTTGCAGTCCTTGGCATGGTCCACCGCAATTTTTAATGTGATATTCCAGGCATACTTTAAATGTTCCACGTGGAACATTTTCGTCAGTAAAGTGATGCTTGCATGTCCGGATAGGGTAGAACTTGTGTATCAAGTCGAGGATGGTGTCGATGGTGTAGTTCGAGCTGTAAGGGCCAAAATATTTCGAACCGTCTTTCACGATGTTTCTGGTTTTGAACACACGCGGAAATTTCTCGTTCTTGATGCAAATGCTCGGATATGTTTTGCCGTCTTTCAACAGCACATTGTAATGTGGCTGGTATTTTTTGATTAGGTTGTTTTCCAGCAGTAATGCGTCTTCTTCTGAATTCACTACGATGTATTGCAAACTTTCAATTTGCTTTACAAGTGCGTTCGTCTTTCTTGATTCGTGCACTCTGTTGAAATATGACGATACGCGTCGTTTCAGATTTTTCGCTTTGCCGACATATATTATTGTGCCGCTCTTGTCAAAGTATTGGTAGCAGCCGGGTTTTTCTGGCAGCGAATCTATCGTATTTTTTAGCGTTTCGTTCATGTTATTTTGTTTTATGTTCCACGTGGAACATTATATCCCCAAAATGGATTTTGTTCTCCCGCATTCTTGTCTGCCATAAAAAATTTCGAGCATTTTGTTTAGCAGTGTTTGCTTGTCTTCATCAGTTGTGGCAAATTTAAATAATGTCAGGCTTGAACGCAATTTAAGAGCGTCTATCGACGACATGATTTCAGCTATGCTCTTCTTCGGATTTTCGTTGTGAAATTCCAATAGATTTTGGCAGCATTCATCGTAATTTTTCCACAATTCAGCATCGTTAATGTACGCTTTGGCTTCGGCAATGTTTTTGATGGAATATTTCCTGTTCATTTCGCTTCGGCCCAAACCTTCAATTTGTGGAAAAATGAACCAAATCCAGTGGCTGCATTTGTCTCCATTGCGAAGTTCTTTTTTCGCAGTTTCTAAATAATGCTTTTGTGCGTTACGATATTTTTGCAAGAAATCTTGTTCCATTTTCAACGTTAATTTTTCTCGATGAAATGCGCAATGTCGAAAGAATATGTTCAATAAAGAAAATTCCATGATTTTTTCATCTTCCCATCAGCACCAGCAAAATGCTGATGTCGCTTGGCGAAATGCCAGGAATTCGACTGGCCTGACCGATGGTTTCCGGGTCAATTTTCATCAGCTTCTGACGCGACTCTGTCGATAGGGCCTTTATTTCGTCGTATTTCAGTATGCCTTTTATCTTGATGTTTTCCAATCGTTTTATTTTGTCGGCAATGCCTTTTTCGCGCTCAATATATCCTTCGTATTTCATCATTATTTCGGCGGCTTCAATCGTCTCTTCTTTTACGATGTCTATCTTGTCGCACACTGCTTTCAATTCAGGTACTTTCTCTATCAAATCGTAAATATTGATTTGAGGACGTAAAAGTATGTCTTGCAACTTCACTGTCTGACGAATTTCAGAAGTTTCTTTTGCCGAAAGCAAATCGTTAATTTCAGCAGGTTTCACCGAATGATTTCGAATGAAATCCACGATCATGTCTCTGTTCTGGAGTTTCTGCTCTAACAGATGATGGCGTTCTGCCGATGCAAGCCCAAGTTCGTAGGCGCGTGGCGTGAGGCGTACATCGCAGTCGTCTTGGCGCAGAATAATGCGGTACTCGGCTCTGGAGGTGAACATGCGGTAGGGCTCGTCCACGCCTTTGGTTACCAGGTCGTCTATCAGAACGCCAATGTACGACTCGTCTCTTGCCATCGTAAATTCTTGATTTCCATGGCATTTAAGGTGTGCATTGATGCCCGCTATCAGTCCTTGTCCGGCAGCTTCTTCGTATCCTGTTGTTCCGTTCACTTGTCCGGCAAAGAACAGGTTTTTCACCAATTTTGTTTCCAGCGTGTGGTTCAGCTGTGTCGGGTCGAAGTAATCGTACTCGATGGCGTAGCCCGGACGGTAGATTTTTACATTTTCAAAGCCTTTGATTTTTCGCAATGCGCGGTATTGCACATCCAGCGGTAGCGACGAAGAAAATCCGTTCAGGTAGAATTCTTGCGTTGTTTCGCCCTCGGGCTCCAGAAAGAGGTGGTGTTTTTCTTTGTCGGCAAAGGTTACCAATTTTGTCTCGATGCTGGGGCAGTAGCGTGGTCCGATGCTCTTTATTTGTCCGTTGAATAGGGGAGAATCGGCGAATCCGCTTTTCAGTATGTCATGCACCTCCTCGTTGGTGTAGGCCATCCAACAGCTGAGTTGCTTCAGCTGTCGCGGTTTGAAGTCGAGGTACGAGAATTTATGAAAGTCATCTTCGCCTTTTTGCTCGATGAGTTCGTCGAAATTTACGGTTCTGCCGTCAATTCTCACCGGAGTTCCGGTTTTCATTCTTCCGGCGGTGAATCCTATTTCCACCAGTTGCTCGGTGAGCCGGTCGGCAGCGGGCTCTGCGCAGCGTCCGCCCGACATCTGCACGCGTCCTACGTGTATCAGTCCGTTCAGAAAAGTGCCTGAGGTGATGACTACCGCTTTGGCGTGGAATTCAACGCCGAGTTTTGTCTTCACGCCGGCAATGGCGCCGTCTTTCACTATCATTTCCGACACTACATCCTGCCACATATCGAGGTTTGGCGTGTTCTCTATCGTGTGTCGCCATTCGAGCGAGAATTTCATGCGGTCGCTTTGTGCGCGGGGGCTCCACATGGCAGGACCTTTCGAGCGGTTGAGCATGCGGAACTGGATGGCGGTCTTGTCCGTTACAATGCCGCAATTGCCTCCCATAGCGTCTATCTCTCTGACAATCTGCCCTTTAGCTATTCCGCCGATGGCAGGGTTGCAGCTCATTTGCGCTATCTTGTTCATATCCATGGTGATAAGCACCGTTTTCGAGCCGAGATTTGCGGCTGCCGTGGCGGCTTCGCATCCTGCGTGTCCTGCACCGACTACTATGACGTCATAATTGAAATCCATATCGAAAATTGTATTTTTCTTGAAACCACAAAGTTACATAATATCTATGAGAAATATTGTTAATACTCCGCACTTCACTGCAAAAACTTTGCATTTCCGTTCATTTTTTGCACTTCACTGCAAAAATCTTTCGTTTTCGTTCACTTTTTGCAGTGAAAGACGGAAAAATATTTTGCGGAATTTTTTGTAAACAGAAAAATGATTTCATACTCAGTTGAACTCTTTCAGCAGAAACTTGCGAAATGAGATAAAGAAAGGCAAGAAAATCTATTTCTACGACAATGGAGTGAGAAATGCACTTATATCAAACTTTGCGCCAATGGAATTGCGGAACGATGCCGGACCTTTATGGGAAAATTTGATGATTTCTGAGCGACGAAAACGCAACGAGTATCTGCAAAGTTATGCTCAAATGTATTTTTGGCGTACGCAACAGCAGAAGGAAATCGATTTCTTAGAATGGAAAGACGGGCGGCTGATGGCATACGAATTCAAGTGGAAAGCCAAGAAGAATGCTTCTGTCCCGAAAGCATTCTCGGAAGCGTATCCCGATGCGACTTTTATGACTATAACACCAGAGAATTATTGGGATTTCATCTCATAATAGCTTTTCGCTAACCGCCAAATTCCATATAAATTTAGTGGTTGTAACCGAAAAATTATATATAAATTCAGCGGTTACAACTGGAAGCTTTGACAATTATTTTACTTTCACAGATACGCAAAAAAGCCGAGTTTTCGCTCGGCTTTTTCTATGATGAAATCAGTGTTTTTTACTTTTTCTTCGCTGCTCTGCGGAAAGTTTTTTTCGCAGGTTTTTCTGATTCGCTTTCAATGATTTTCTTAGCGTCCTCGTAGGTGAGGGCTGTGGGGTCGGTACCTTTGGCAATTTTGTAGTTTTTGCCTTTGTATGCAATGTACGGACCGAATCGGCCGTTCAACACTTGCATTTCGGCATCTTCCTCAAATGTCTTCAGCTTGTTGTTCTCGGCCTGCTGGCGTTTCGCTTCGATAATGGCCTGCGCCTCTTCGGTGGTGATGGTCATCGGGTCCGAAGTCTTGGGAATAGAGTAGAACTTGCCGTCGTGACGGATGTATGGTCCGAAACGTCCAACGGCGATGGTCATCGTCTTTCCTTCAAATTCTCCGTCCTCGCGTGGCAGTTTAAATAGGTCGAGTGCTTCGTCGAGCGTAATGGTCTCGATGCTTTGGTTTTTGTGCAACGAAGCGAAAACGGGTTTTTCTTCATCGTTTGTCTCGCCAATTTGCGCGATAGGTCCGAATCGTCCGATTTTCACAAGCACAGGCTTGCCGCTCTTTGGGTCGATGCCGAGTTTTCGCTCGCCTTTCATTTTGGCGGAGTTTTTCATGGTATCTTCCACATGCGGATGAAAAGTCTTATAGAATTTATCGATAGTTTTCTGCCATTGCTCTTTTCCCTCGGCCACCAAGTCGAACTGCTTTTCTACATTGGCGGTGAAGTCGTAACTCATGATGTTCGGGAAATATTCTTGTAAGAAATCATTTACCACAATGCCTATATCTGTCGGAATCATTTTGCCTTTTTCCGCGCCGGCGTTTTCGGTTTTTTCTTGTGAGGTTATTTTGCCCGATTTCAAGGTCAGTATTTTATATTTGCGTTTTTCGCCTTCTTTGTCGCCGCGTTCCACATATTGTCTGTTTTGTATGACGGTGATGGTAGGAGCGTAGGTCGAAGGGCGTCCGATGCCCAATTCTTCCATCTTGTGCACCAGCGTAGCTTCGGTATAGCGCGGCGGATGTTGCGAGAATCTTTCTTGCGCCACTATTTGTTTCATGTCAAGTTTCTCGTCTTTCTTGAGCGGCGGCAGCATGCGGCTGTCGTCTTCGCTGTTGTCGTCGTCTTTCGATTCGATATACACTTTCAGGAATCCGTCGAATTTTATCACTTCGCCTACGGCGGTGAATTTCTTGTCAGACGAAGAAACGCCGATGGTAGCGGTTGTTTTTTCTATTTCGGCATCAGCCATTTGCGAAGCGATGGTGCGTTTCCATATCAGTTCGTACAGGTGTTGCTCTTGCGCAGTGCCTTCGGCTTTCGTTCTGCTGATATAGGTAGGACGAATGGCTTCGTGCGCTTCTTGCGCCCCTTTGGTGTTGGTGTGGAAGTTGCGCGCTTTCCAGTATTTCTCGCCGATATTGTTCACTATTTCGTCTTTTGCTGTGTTGATGGCCAGCGACGAGAGGTTCACCGAGTCGGTACGCATGTAGGTGATTTGTCCTGATTCGTACAGGCGTTGTGCCAAGCGCATGGTCTGCGATACGGAGTAGCCTAATTTTCTGGCTGCCTCTTGTTGCAGTGTAGAAGTGGTGAACGGTGGCGCCGGACTTCTCTTGCTTGGTTTTGTCACGATGTTTTCTATGGTGAATTCGGCGTTTTTGCAATTTTCCAGAAACTCGTTCGCTTCTTTTTCCGTCTTGAATCGGGTGTTGAGTTCAGCTGGCATTTCTGTGGTGTTTCCGTTCTTGTCGTTCACCACGAAAGTGGCCACCACTCTGTATGACGATTCTGTTTTGAAATTCTGTATCTCGCGTTCGCGGTCCACTATTAGTTTTACGGCTACCGACTGGACGCGGCCGGCCGAGAGGGCTGGTTTTATTTTTCGCCAGAGCACGGGCGAAAGCTCGAAACCTACAATGCGGTCGAGTACACGGCGCGCTTGCTGTGCGTCCACCAGGTTGATGTTGATGTCGCGCGGATTTTCTATAGCGTTCAGTATGGCATTTTTCGTTATTTCGTGGAATGCGATACGCTTGCTGTTCTCTTTTTTCAGTCCCAAAGTTTCGTACAAGTGCCAGGCGATGGCTTCTCCTTCGCGGTCTTCATCGGAAGCCAGCCACACCATGTCCGCCTTCTTTGATGCCGATTTCAGTTCTTGAACTAATTTTTTCTTGTCGTCGGGAATAATGTATTCTGGTTTGTAGTTCTTGTCTACATCTATTCCGAATTCTTTCTCTTTCAGGTCGCGGATATGCCCGTAACTCGACATAACCTGATAGTCGTTGCCTAAAAATTTCTCAATAGTTTTTGCTTTTGCCGGTGATTCGACAATCACTAAATTCTTTTCCATAGAATATTGGCCGCTAAAATTTTTTGCAAAGTAACGAAAACATTTCCGTACAAACCAAATTTTTTAGGTTATGTTTTTGATTTTATAATGTCATGTTCGCAATGATAAGCGGTAAATTCATAACTTTGCGCCCATGAAAAAATGGACGGAACATCTCATGAATCTGCTTTATCCGCGCCTTTGCGTGGCATGTGGCGATGTGCTCGAAATGAATGAGCGCCATGTTTGTACCCGTTGTCTGTATCACTTGCCAAAGACTGACTTTCATTTGCAGCGTGGCAACGAGGTGGAGCAGATGCTTTCGGCATGGTTCCCGGTCGAGCGGGCTTCCGCTTTCTTTTTCTTTCAGAAAGGCTCGCCTTTTCAGAAGTTGCTTCACGAACTTAAGTACAAGGGGCAGAAGGATATAGGAATTGTTTTTGGCAGTTATATAGGCAGCGATTTCGTGCTTTCAGGAACATTCGCCGATGTGGATATGATTGTGCCGGTGCCGCTTCATCCCAAGAAGTTGAAAAAACGCGGCTACAATCAGAGTGAATGTATCGCCAAAGGCATCGCCGAGAAGTTGAGCAAACCGATGGAGACAAAGCACCTTGTGCGAACGGTGGCCAATCCGTCGCAGACTACGACTTTCAATGCCGAAGAGCGGCGGCGCAATGTCGAGAATATCTTTGCTGTAGTGGAGACCTCAGTTTTCGAGGGTAAGCATGTGCTGCTGGTCGACGATGTGCTCACAACTGGCGCTACAGTGGCTTCGTGCGCTGCCGAAATCCTTAAATCGGCAGGGGCAAGGGTGAGTGTTGTGGTGCTCGCGAGGGCATAAGCGCCGAACGATGATTTCCAAAAACGGTTTAAATTTTATTTCGAGATTATTTGACAAGTGTTTTTACTTCAAATTTCATAATATTCCATCTTCTTATTAAATTTGCAAAAACATAATATTTCATGAAAGTAGTAGTGATAAAATACAATGCCGGCAACATCTTTTCGGTGGATTACGCTCTGAAGCGCATTGGCGTGGAGGCGGAGATAACAGGTGACATTGAGAAGATTAAGGCTGCCGACAAAGTGATTTTCCCCGGTGTGGGCGAGGCCAGCACCACTATGGCGTATCTGCGTGAGCACAAACTCGACGAGGTGATACGCAATCTTCGTCAGCCGGTACTCGGCATCTGCATCGGCATGCAGCTGTTGTGCGATTCTTCTGAAGAAGGAAATGCAAAATGTCTCGGTGTATTCGATGAAAAAGTGCTGCGGTTCAACCCTGCCGACCCCTCGGTGAAAGTGCCGCACATGGGTTGGAATACCATTGCCCACAATGGACAGGGCTTGTTTCGCGGATTGCCCGAAAATCCGTATGTGTATTATGTGCATAGCTATTATGCCACGGTGGGCGAAAATACGGTGGCCACTACCGATTATGTGCAGCCGTTCAGCGCTTCGCTCAAACGCGACAATTTTTATGCCGTTCAGTTTCACCCCGAGAAGAGTGGAGCAATAGGCGAACAGATTCTGAAGAATTTTATTGAAATTTAATTTAGGCACAAGAGATTAGAAGCTTTGACGCAGACATCAAATCAATTCATACATCATACATAAATACATTATACATGACAATTGAAAATTGTCAAATCTTCAAATCATCAATTAACAATCATTGACCGAAGGGAAATAAATTTTCAAATTATAAACTTAGAAATCCGAAATAATCTCCCAGCATGTTAGCAAAACGAATCATACCTTGCCTTGACATAAAAGACGGACAGACCGTGAAAGGCACTAATTTTGTGAATCTGCGTTCGGCAGGCGACCCTGTGGAACTCGGTGCTGAGTATAGCCGATTGGGTGCCGACGAACTAGTGTTTCTTGATATTACGGCCTCTTACGAGAAACGCAAGACTTTTGTGGAACTTGTCAAACGCATTGCGCAGAACATCAGCATCCCGTTTACGGTGGGTGGAGGCATCCACGAGCTGAAGGATGTAGATACGCTCCTTTCGGCAGGTGCCGACAAGGTCTCTGTGAACTCGGCTGTGCTGAAAAATCCAGATTTAATCGGAGAAATTTCGAAGAATTTCGGTGCGCAGGTATGTACGGTTGCTATAGATGCTAAATTTGAAAATGGCGAGTGGACCTGTTTCCTGAATGGCGGACGTGTGCCTACCGACCGCAAACTTTTTGAGTGGGCGCACGAAGCGCAGGAGCGCGGCGCTGGCGAGATTCTTTTCACCAGCATGAACCACGACGGCGTGAAGCAAGGTTTTGCCAACGATGCCCTCTGCACTTTGTCGGAGTCGCTCAACATACCGGTCATCGCTTCGGGCGGTGCGGGAACAATGCAGCATTTCGAGGATGTGTTCAAGCAAGGGAAGGCCGATGCCGCTCTTGCCGCCAGCATTTTCCATTTCCACGAGATAGGCATCCCCGAGCTTAAGCAGTTCTTGCGCGAGAGGGGCGTGGTGGTCAGATAATCAGCAGAAAAGTCAATAAAAAAGGCGGAGTGAATCACTCCGCCTTTTCTGTATGCTTGCAAAACGGTTAATCGTCTATCATCACCATGCGTGCAGCACCATAAATGCCAGCGTCGTTGCCCAGTTCGGCCAGACGGAACACTTTGTCTTTTAGTGCAAACATCACATATTTCTCATAATTCTCTTTTACGATTTGTGCTACGATTTCGCCGTTTTTGGCTACGCCTCCACCAAGTACGAATGCTTGCGGGTCAATCACTTGTGCGGTGATGGCAAGTCCTCTTCCCAGATAGTCGGCATATTTGTTTACTACTTCGCTAGCCACTTCGTCGCCGGCTTTGAAGGCGTCAAAAATCTCTTTTCCGGTCAGTTGTTTGTATTCTCTCATTTTCGACGGGCGGTCGTTGTTTTCTATTGCCAGTCGTGCATCGCTCATCAAGCCTGTGGCTGAAGTGTATTGTTCCAAGCAGCCTTTTTTGCCGCAGCCGCAGGTTCGTGTCTGGTTAGTATTGACAGGAATATGGCCAATTTCGCCTGCTGCGCCGTTAGAGCCTGTAATGATTTTTCCGCCAATGATGATGCCTGCGCCGACACCGGTGCCGAGCGTCACCATCACGATGTTGTCGAAACCGCGTCCGCCGCCGCGCCATTGTTCTCCCAAGGCTGCCACATTGGCATCGTTGCCGATGCATACTTTCTGAATGCCAGTGAGTTTGCGCACTTCGTCGGCTACTGAGAAGATGCCCCAGCCAAGGTTAGCGCATTTCAGTACGCGGCCGTCAGATGTGATAGGGCCAGGAATACCGAGTCCCACGCCCAGCACATCGCTCATCTGAATGCCCAGCAATTCGTTTTTTGCCTTGATGGCACCTGCGATGTCCGGCAATATTTGTGAACCGCCATTGTCTTTAATGGTCGGAATTTCCCATTTTTGAATCAGTTCGCCGTTTTCGTTGAATAATCCCATTTTGACGGTTGTGCCGCCAATGTCAACGCCATGAATGAATTTTCCCATAATGTTATGATTTATATAGTTTGTTTGGGTAAAGGTACATATTTTTTTGTTTGCGTGTGCAACTGTGTGTGCAAAACCGAATTATTTTTTATATTTGTGGAATATTAACAGAAAATAATTGTATACAAAAAGAGAATTAGAAAACTAACATATTAACAAAGCATTAGCTATTATTTCGCGTTCAAGAAAAAAGTCCGCTAAACGATTTTCTTAAAGTCGAAAATAAAGTTCACGGTAAATCTGCATTGATTACCCTCAAATGATGCACTAATAAGCCACGTTTAAGGCGTGACTTCAATCTGTGCATCATACGGGTTTCTTAGCGGACTTCCCGTGAACGCGAAGGGTTGAATCACGCCTTTCTTTATTTGGTTTCGATTAGTGATTGATAGCATTGCACAAACTATCAATCATTATGGCAGGAAATAGCAATCTTCATGCTGCAAACAAGGCAAAGAAGGATGAGTTCTACACCCAACTCTCCGATATTGCCAACGAATTGAAGCACTACAAGCAACACTTTGCAGGCAAAACGGTGTTTTGCAACTGCGATGACCCCTACGAGAGCAATTTTTTCAAATACTTTGCCCTTAATTTCAATGTTTTAGGACTCAAAAAACTCATAGCCACTTGCTACGATGGTTCGCCCGTAGCTGATACACAAATGTGTTTGTTTGAACCTGATGAACCATACGGTAAACCACAAAAAACGCGTGTGCCACATAAAATTGTGATAACCGAAATTCCCGATGCCAATGGTGACGGAGCTACCGACCTTACCGATGTGGAATGGCTAATCAAAAACGACAAAAATGTATTGACAACCCTGCAAGGCAATGGCGATTTCCGTTCTAAGGAATGTATTGAATTACTTAAGGAAGCCGATATTGTAGTAACCAATCCACCTTTTTCGTTGTTTCGTGAATATGTGGCGCAACTTATTAAGTATGATAAAAAGTTCATTATTGTAGGGCATCAAAATGCAATACATTATAAGGAATGCTTTAAGTTGATTAAGGAAAATAAAATGTGGTTGGGTATTGGGTTTAAAGGAGGCGCAGGACATTTTTATAGCGTTTATGAAGACACTGCAACGGCAGGAGATCATCGAGAAGGTATGATTAGAGTATCAGGTGTGAATTGGTTTACCAACCTAGACCATAACAAACGCCACGAAGAATTGGATTTGTACAAAACCTATTCTCCCGAAGAATATCCGAAATACGATAATTACGATGCAATAAATGTAAACAAAACAGCCGAGATTCCTTGCAATTATGATGGCATGATGGGCGTGCCTATTACATTTATGGATAAATATAACCCCAACCAATTCGTAATAATAGGAACGAGCACAATTGATATGCCTAAAGGTGCACCATATGTGAAAGGGAAACGCATTTACGAAAGAATTTTAATCCGCAAAAAACAATAATACTATGGAAATAACATTAACCCCAATCCGCATCGGCGATTTATTTAACGGATTCAGCAACAGCGAAGAAGAAGGCGTATTTGGTTACGGAGGAAAATTAAACATTCGCCCTAAGTACCAGCGCGAGTTTGTTTACAGTGAAAAACAGCAAAAAGCTGTGATTGATAGTATTCGCAAAGGTTTTCCGCTCAACGTAATGTATTGGGTTGAAAACGAAGACGGTACATACGAACTGCTTGACGGACAACAACGCACTATGAGCATTTGCGAGTTTTTGAGTGGCAACTTCATTGTCGATTGGAATGGTACACTCAAAAGTGGCATAAACCTTACTCCCGATGAACTTGCCAAGTTTTATGACTATAAACTGATGGTTTACATCTGTCGTAACGGTAGCGATAGCGAAAAAATCGATTGGTTTGAGACGATAAATATTGCAGGCGAAAGGCTGACAAAGCAAGAAATTCTTAACGCAATATATAGTGGTGAGTGGGTAACTGCAGCGAAACGTAAGTTTAGTAAAACGGGCTGTGTAGCCTATAAAATTGGTAGTGATTATATGAGTGGTTCTCCAATTCGTCAAGATTATTTGGAAACAGCCATTTCATGGTTAAATAATGGCAATGTGGAGGAATATATGGCTGCACATCAACACGATAGCAATGCCGATGAATTATGGCTCTACTTCAATAACGTAATCCAATGGGTGCAAACTAAGTTTATCAAAAAACGTAAGGAAATGAAGCAAGTGCCCTGGGGTTTATTATACAACAAACACAAAGACGACAAACTAGATGCCAACGATTTGGAAAGGCGGGTTTCAGAGTTGATGAAAGACAGTGATGTGCAGAAAAAGTCAGGGATTTATGCCTATGTGCTTGATGGTGATGAACATCACCTTGGCATCCGAGCATTTGACGATAATACCAAACGCGAAGTCTATGAACGTCAAGAAGGCATCTGCAAAATCTGTGGCAAACACTTTGAAATAGAACAAATGGAAGCCGACCACATCACGCCGTGGCATGCTGGCGGTCGCACTGTGGCTGAAAACTGCCAAATGCTTTGCCGTGATTGCAACAGAAGAAAGAGCGGAAAGTAAGAAATGAATCGTTGAGGTTAAAAAAACAAAAAACGCTCGGCAACTCCGAGCGTTTTTTGTCGATGAAATGTATTATTTTTTTTATTTAATCAGGCATTTGCCGTCCATATCTGCCGGTTGTGGCATTCCCATAATCTTCAGGATTGAAGGAGCCACATCAGCCAGAATACCGTTTTCAACCTTAGCATCTTTGTTTTCTGTTACATATACAAAAGGAACAGGATTCAGAGAGTGCGCGGTGTTCGGTGTTCCGTCGGGGTTGATGGCATTGTCGGCATTGCCGTGGTCGGCAATGATGATGGCTTCGTAGCCAGTCGCTTTAGCGGCTTCTATCACATCTTTCACGCAATTGTCAACTGCAACAACGGCTTTTTCGATGGCTTCGTACACGCCTGTGTGTCCTACCATGTCGCCGTTGGCGAAGTTCACTACAATGAAATCGAACTTGTCTTCTTTGATGGCAGCCACGAGTTTGTCTTTCACTTCGTAGGCGCTCATTTCGGGTTTCAAGTCGTAGGTTGCCACTTTAGGCGAAGGCACAAGTATGCGTTCTTCTTTGTCATAAGGTGTTTCGCGTCCGCCGTTGAAGAAGAATGTCACATGCGCGTATTTCTCAGTTTCTGCAATGTGCAGCTGTGTTTTGCCGTTGTTCGAGAGGTATTCTCCCAGCGTGTTCTGTACATTTTCTTTGTCGAAAAGAATGTGAACACCTTTGAATGAAGCGTCGTATGGCGTCATGCAATAGTATTGAAGACATTTGATGGTGTTCATGCCGGCTTCGGGCATATCCTGTTGTGTGAGCACCACGGTGAGTTCTTTGGCGCGGTCGTTGCGGTAGTTGAAGAAGATAACCACATCGCCTTCGCTGATGCGTCCTTCTTTTGATGCCAGCACGATAGGTTTCACGAATTCGTCGGTCACGCCGGCGTCGTACGAAGCCTGCATGGCAGCTGCCATGTCGGTGGCAGGTGTTCCGATGCCTTTCACAAGAAGGTCGTAGGCCTCTTTCACGCGTTCCCAGCGTTTGTCGCGGTCCATGGCATAGTAGCGTCCTACGACAGAGGCGATTTTTCCGCCCGTTTCATCGAGCTTTTTTGCCAATTGTTCAATAAATCCTTTTCCGCTTTTCGGGTCGGTGTCGCGTCCGTCCATAAAGCAGTGTACGTATGTCTTGTCGCTCACGCCGTATGCTTTGGATATTTCGCAGAGTTTGAACAGGTGGTCAAGTGAGCTGTGTACGCCTCCGTCAGAGGTCAATCCCATAAAGTGTACTTGTTTGCCGCTTTCTTTGGCGTAAGCGAAAGCGTTGACAATTTCTTTGTTTTTCAGGATGCTGTTGTCAGCGCATGCGCGGTTGATTTTCACCAAATCCTGGTAAACCACGCGTCCGGCACCGATGTTGAGGTGTCCCACTTCAGAGTTTCCCATCTGTCCGTCGGGCAGACCTACATTCTCGCCAGAGGCTTGCAACTGTGAGTTTGGATAGGTTTTTGTCAAATAGTCCCAGTACGGAGTGGGTGTGCAATAAATCACATCGGCTTTTGTCTTGTTCCCGATTCCCCAGCCGTCGAGAATCATCAGAAGTGCTTTTTTCTTCATAGTGTGGAATTTTTGTGAATCTTATCATTTTTAAATTACAAAGATATAGAAAAATAAGCCATAAAACATTATTTTTTATTTTTCCTTTTTTCGAAAAAAAATGAATGCTGATTTTTATCGTTTATTTCTGCAATTTTTGACAATTTGTAATTTTTGAAAAGTTTAATTTCTTTAAAATATGTTGATTATTAATACAATAATTATTATTTTTACGAGATTGCATATAAATTTTTTAACTGAATTTTGAGAGAAAAACACTAATTTAAAACTTGATTGAAAAGATTTTCAAGAATCAGACAATATGAATTTCTAGCCTATGGTAAAAATATATTCTGTATCGTTTATAAAACAAAAATTACGGTGGATTATACTTCTGCTTCTGCTTAGTATTTCCGCTTTTGGCGCCGAAAGAATTGACCTGCTTTCTGGATCTTCCAATGATGCCGGAGGATGCGGTGGCGATTGGTATAAAATAGGAGATAGCAATAACACGATTTGCACTGATGCCGGCCGATTGAGAGTTAATGATTGTGGAGGGACAGGCCGAAAGGAATTCCAATTGCCGGGCGGGAAAAACTGGACTGGCGCAAACGGTTATCAGCAGACCTATCCCGATTGGTATGTGGTGATAGAGGCCAGAACATCGGTCGAGAATACAAAAATCGGTTTTTGGGGCGGTAGTAGCGAGACGAGAAATTACGATCAGTATAATTCCGGCGTAGTGCCCACAGATGATTACGGATATGTTGTACTCGGACCGCTCTCAAATATTGGCGGTAAGAATGAGGCAAAATTTCAGTTGTTTTCCAAAAACGTCGATATTTGCATCAAAAGCGTTTACCTTACGGATGTGCCGCCTACAATGGTGGGGAAACCAAAAAATGTGACAGCGAATGCCGTTGCATACAATCAGATAAATGTGACATGGACAGCATCGGACAATGCTGCGTCGTATGATGTGTATCGTGCGCAAAGCAATGATTGCGCTTCGGCAACTTACTCAAAAGTGACTTCGGTAACTGCTGCCTCTTTTAATGATACCGGAAGAACGCCGAATACTAAATATTGCTATTACGTCGTTGCTGTGGCATCGGACGGAACAGAATCTTCTCCGTCAGAAAAGGTGACAGCCACCACTCCGTTGAAACCTTCTACTGTTAGTTTGACAGCCACGCCTGTCGATCATAAATCGATAAACCTCAATTGGACCGACACCGAAGGAACTGCTGGTACAGTATATGAAATTTATCGAGGAAAGTCAGCAACCGGTCCATTTGAAAAAATAGCGACACAAACGGGAAATACTGCATATGCCGACGAAGGTAATCTTTCGCCTGAAACAACATATTATTATCGCATACAGATTTCTGATGGTGGACAGTCATTGCCATCTGCTGTTGTAAATGCAACAACGACAGAACTTATTTCTAGTGTGACGATTAAAGTAAATCCGAACCCGACGGTGACCATCAGCGGTACGCTGACAGGCTGCCCGAATTCAACGGTATCTTTGACCGCTGAAGGTTTAGGTGGAACTCCAAATTATACTTATACATGGACAGGAGCGACGGCTACCACAGGCAATGGCGCTAAAGCAGTGCTCCCGTCAACTTGCACCAACGCAAGTGTAAGTGTGACGGTAACCGACGCAAAAGAATGTAAAGGCACAGATACCAAAACGATAACAGCAGCGATAACCGTCGCACCGAGCATCACCGCGAACGTCTTAGGCGACGACCTCGGCTGCAACCCGGCCTCGATTCCGACTTTGACATCCGCCGACTTCACGGTGACCGACGCCTGCGCCGCCAGTCCTTTGTCGACGGTGACTTCCGACGCCATCCAGACGAACGGCTGCCAGAAATCCCAGACCTGGCGCGCGAACTATACGAACGCTTGCGGTCAAGCGGCTCAGGAAGTTACAGTGACCTACACATGGACAGAAACCACAGCTCCGGCCATCACTGCGAAAGTATCGGACGATGACCTCGGCTGTAATCCTGGCGCCATCCCGACCTTGACCTCCGCCGACTTCACGGTGACCGACGTCTGCGCCGCCAATCCTTTGGCGACGGTGACTTCCGACGCCGTCCAGACGAACGGCTGCCAGAAGTCGCAGACCTGGCATGCGAACTATACGAACGCTTGCGGTCAGGCAGCTCAGGAAGTTACAGTGACTTATACTTGGACGGAAACTACCGCACCAAGCATAACAGCGAACGTCTCAGGCTCCGACCTCGGCTGTAACCCGGCCTCGATTCCGACCTTGACATCGGCTGACTTCACGGTGACCGACGCCTGCGCCGCCAATCCTTTGGCGACGGTGACTTCCGACGCCATCCAGACAAACGGCTGCCAGAAGTCTCAGACTTGGCGCGCGAACTATACGAACGCTTGCGGTCAGGCAGCTCAGGAAGTTACAGTGACCTACACATGGACAGAAACCACAGCTCCGGCCATCACTGCGAAAGTATCGGACGATGACCTCGGCTGTAATCCTGGCGCCATCCCGACCTTGACCTCCTCCGACTTCACGGTGACCGACGTCTGCGCCGCCAATCCTTTGGCGACGGTGACTTCCGACGCCGTCCAGACGAACGGCTGCCAGAAGTCTCAGACCTGGCATGCGAACTATACGAACGCTTGCGGTCAAGCGGCCGTTGAACAGACAGTGACCTACACATGGACAGAAACCACAGCTCCATCCATCACCGCGAACGTCTCGGACGATGACCTCGGCTGTAACCCGGGCACCATCCCGACCTTGACCTCCGCTGACTTCACGGTGACCGACGCCTGCGCCGCCAATCCATTGGCGACGGTGAATTCCGACGCCATCCAGACGAACGGCTGCCAGAAATCCCAGACCTGGCGCGCGAACTATACGAACGCTTGCGGTCAATCAGCCGTTGAGCGTACAGTGACTTATACTTGGACAGAAACCGTCGCACCGATCATAGCAGCGAAAGTGTCAGACACAGACCTCGGCTGTAATCCTGGCGCCATCCCGACCTTGACCTCCGCTGACTTCACGGTGACTGACGCCTGCGCCGCCAATCCTTTGGCGACGGTGACTTCCGACGCCATCCAGACAAACGGCTGCCAGAAGTCGCAGACCTGGCATGCGAACTATACGAACGCTTGCGGTCAAGCGGCCGTTGAACAGACAGTGACCTACACATGGACAGAAACCACAGCTCCGTCCATCACCGCGAACGTCTCAGGCTCCGACCTCGGCTGCAACCCGGCCACCATCCCGACCTTGACCTCCGCTGACTTCACGGTGACCGACGCTTGCGCTGCCAATCCGTTGACGACTGTGACTTCCGACGCCATCCAAACGAACGGCTGCCAGAAGTCTCAGACCTGGCGCGCGAACTATACTAACGCTTGCGGTCAAGCGGCCGTTGAACAGACAGTGACCTACACCTGGACGGAAAACACTACTCCGACCATCACCGCGAAAGTATCAGACGATGACCTCGGCTGTAATCCTGGCGCCATCCCGACCTTGACCTCCGCTGACTTCACGGTGACTGACGCATGCGCCGCCACTCCTTTGGCGACAGTGACATCCGATGATGTAGTGACGAACGGCTGCCAGAAGTCTCAGACGTGGCGCGCGAACTATACGAACGCTTGCGGTCAAGCGGCCGTTGAACAGACAGTGACCTACACCTGGACAGAAGACACGGAGAATCCTGTTATCGGCGCCATCCAGACGAGCGTAGAGCTGACCTCAGCGAACTGTACCTTCACTGTCCCCGACTTCGAGACGACGGTGATGAGCGCAACCACGGACAACTGCGGCGGTCTGACCTACGAACAGGATTTTGCGGCGGGCTCTGCGGCGACTAACGGCCAGACGGTGACTGTGACGGTGACCGACGGCTGCAACAACAGCTCGAGCAAGGAAATCACGCTAGTAGTTCCCGCCCCCCCGACGATAGTGTCCTCGAACGTGGCGTGCGACGCCGACCTGCTGACCTACCACGCCGATGTCACGGTGACCTACGGCACTGCCACGGCGACGGTGACGACCACGTCGGGCACGCTGACGCAGGACGGCGCGAATCCGAACCTTTACCACATCACGCAGATAACGAAAGGCACCGACATCACGGTGAAAGTGACGGACGCGAACGGCTGCGAGGCCTCGACCCCGATAACCGCCCCGAACTGCGACTGCCCGACGATACCTTCACCGGTTGCGGAGAATGTTGAATACTGCGCCGGCGGCGTCATCCCAGCATTGTCAGTGACTTCGGACTTGGGCCCAGACGAGGAGCTGGTATGGCAGTCATCAGACAACAGCGAGCTGCATCGCGGCACAGAGAAGAGCTACACGCCTTCATCAGCGGGCACCTATTATTTATATGTAGAGAACACGGTGACGCACTGCGTAAGCCAGAAGACAACGGTTACAGTGACGGAAAACCCGAACCCGACGGTGACCATCGGCGGCACGCTGGCAGGCTGCCCGAGCGCAGAAGTTTCGTTGACGGCATCAGTGGAGAGCGGCACCCCAGAATACACCTACGAATGGGATGGAGCGACGGCGACCACAGGCAATGGCGCCAATGCAGTGCTCCCTTCAACTTGCACCACCGCAGATGTAAAAGTGACAGTAACCGACGCAAAAGAATGTAAAGGCACAGATACCAAGACGATAACAGCAGCGATAACCACAGCTCCGTCCATCATCGCGAAAGTATCGGACGATGACCTCGGCTGCAACCCGGCCACAATCCCGACCTTGACCTCCGCCGACTTTAC
>SUXD01000005.1 GCA_015061145.1 Bacteroidales bacterium
ACATGATGTTGCTTGAGACGCCTCCAGGGCAGCATCCGACAAGAATAATGCCTACGGCCAATGCGGTGTCGAGGTTGAAAACGTTGGTCAGCGTGTATGCAATGAGCGGCATAAGCGTGAATTGCGCCAATGTGCCGATAAGGATGTCAAAAGGACGCTGGGCTAAAATGCGCATGTCTTCTATGGTGAGTGTCAGTCCCATGGTGAGCATAATGAATCCGAGTATGATGGTTTGCGTGTAACCGCTAACCCATAAAAATAATTCGGGAAAGAAAAATGCAATGATGGCGATGCCGATAATAAAGTATGGCGTGTAGCTTGTCAGCAGTTTGCTCAGCAAGATGAGAATTTTGTACATGATTTGGCTTTTTTCAGTTTTTCTCTGCAAAATTAAATAATTAGTTTCTGATATTCAATTGATGAAGAAAAACAATTTGCCCAACAGGCACAAACCTCAAATAATTTGTGTATCTTTGTGTGTTTTTTAGAAAAAATATCGCTATGAATATTTCGTATAATTGGTTAAAACAATATGTAAACACCGAATTGCCGGCGGATGAAATTGCTAAGATATTGACATCCATTGGTTTGGAAGTAGGAACAGTAGAAGAGGTACAAACCATTAAAGGCGGGCTCGAAGGGTTGGTTGTAGGCGAAGTGCTCTCGTGCGAAAATCATCCGAATTCCGACCATCTGCATATTGCGCAAGTGAATATCGGAACAGGAGAACCGCAGCAAATAGTTTGCGGCGCTGCCAATTGTCGCGCAGGCCTCAAAACGATTGTAGCTACGCTGGGTACAAAACTTTATGACGGTGACGAATGTTTTACCATCAAAAAATCGAAATTGCGTGGTGTGGAGTCAAATGGCATGCTTTGCGCCGAAGACGAGATTGGCATCGGCACAAGTCACGACGGCATCATAGAACTGCCGGCCGACGCTAAAGTGGGAACACCAGCCAAAGAATACTATAATATAAAAAGCGATTTTGTGATAGAGGTGGACATCACGCCAAACAGAATAGACGCTGCTTCGCACTACGGCGTAGCGCGCGATTTGGCTGCCTACCTGAAACAGACTGATTCTTCGGTGCAATTGACAAAACCTTCGGTGGACGAATTCAAGATAGATAACCATGATGCATCTGTTAGCGTAACGGTCGAAGACCACGAAGCATGTCCGCGTTATTGCGGTGTGGCGCTTACTGGAGTGCAGGTGAAAGAGTCGCCCGAATGGTTGCAGAATGCGTTGCGGATAATCGGTTTGCGTCCTATAAATAATGTAGTGGACATCACCAATTATGTTTTACATAGCTTTGCCTTGCCAATGCACGCATTCGACTTGGATAAAGTGTCGGGCGGAAAGATTGTTGTGAAGAAAGCGGCAGCAGGCGCTAAATTTGTGACGCTCGATGGCGTGGAACGAACTTTGAGTGCCGAAGATCTGATGATTTGCAACGAGAAAGAGCCTATGTGCATCGCTGGTGTGTTTGGAGGTTTGGAGTCAGGTGTCACCGAATCAACGACAAGCGTGTTCCTTGAGGCTGCCTATTTCAATCCTGTGAGCATTCGTCGTACGGCGCGCCGTCACGGACTGAATACCGATGCATCATTCCGCTATGAGCGTGGATGTGACCCAAACAGCACTTTGTATGTGCTGAAATATGCGGCTCAGTTGGTGAAAGAACTGGCTGGCGGAAAGGTTTCGAGCGATATTTTTGATATTTATCCGAAAAAGATAGAAAATAATGAGGTTTATATCACCTATCAGAAAATCAATTCGTTGATAGGAAAAGAAATACCAACCGAAGTGGTTAAGTCTATCCTTGCTGCGCTTGAAATGCAGATTCTGAAGGAGGACGAAAGTTCGCTGACGCTTTCCGTTCCAGCCTATCGCGTGGATGTGGAGCGTGATGTGGATGTGATAGAGGACATTCTGCGTATTTATGGTTATAATAATGTAATACCCGGAACTCAGGTCAAATCGTCTTTGGTGTATTCGCTGAAACCTGACAGCAACAAACTGCAGAATGTTATTTCAGAGCAGCTGACAGCTGCTGGGTTCAATGAAATATTGAACAATTCGCTGACGAAAGTGTCATATTATGAAAACTCAAGCACTTATCCGATTGCCAATGCGGTGAAAATTCTGAATCCATTGAGCAACGATTTGGGCGTTTTGCGCCAGACGTTATTTTTTGGCGGCATGGAGAGTCTGAACAGAAATATTAATCGCCGCAATGCCGACTTGAAATTCTATGAGTTCGGCAACTGCTATTATTTCCACCCGGAAAACAGAAAAGAAGGCGATGCGCTGACAGCATATACCGAGGAACCGCATTTTGCGATGTGGCTTACGGGAAACAAATCGTCGCAAACATGGATGCGCAAGCAGGAGAAAACATCGGTTTATGAACTGAAGGCGCATGTTGAGAATGTATTTCGTCGTTTAGGCTTCTCGCTCAATGCATTGCAGACAGAAGATTACAGTGACGATTTGTTGTCTGAAGCTATCCTTGTCCGTTCGCGCAACAAAAAGGTGTTGGCAGTTTATGGTGTCGTTTCAGATGTACAGACAAAGAAATTTGATATTGATTCGGATGTGTTCTATGCTGATTTCAATTGGCGCAATTTATTGGCGGAGTCGAAACATAACGGTATCACTTACAAAGAGTTGCCTAAGACTCAAGAGGTGAAACGCGACCTCTCGCTGCTCATCGATGCAAAAATAAATTTCGCAGAAATTGAAAAAATTGCTTTCGAAACAGAGAAAAAACTTTTAAAAGATGTATCTTTGTTCGATGTTTATCAAGGCAAGAATCTTGATGCAGGTAAAAAATCGTATGCAGTGACATTTATCTTGCAGGATGCAGAGAAGACGCTGACCGATTCGCAGATTGATGCGATAATGCAGAAGATTCAGAAAAATTTGGAAACGAAACTTGGCGCTAAACTGCGCTGACAGATAGGTTAGGAAAGTTGCCGGAGTGGTCGATCGGGCCGCACTCGAAATGCGGTGTACGGGCAACTGTACCGGGGGTTCGAATCCCTCACTTTCCGCAAAATGTCCGTAAAATGTATTCAATATTTTACGGATATTTTTATTTTATAGAACATGGTAATTGCGTCGAAATAGCCCAATTTTTAGCTGCAATTATTCTTTTCTGATGCAGAATACGATGTTTTCCTTGGGGCGTCCGTCGGGGTAGGTGGCGGCATGTTCAATTTTTTCGAGTACGTCAAATCCTTCTGTCACTTCTCCAAAAACAGTGTCTTCTCCGTCAAGCGCCGGAAGTCCGCCGTATTCTCGGTAGGCGCGTATCTGTTCGTCGCTGTAGTGCCATGTTTCCTTGGCAGAAATCTCGTTTTTTGCTTGTGCAATCAGTTCCTCCTGAAACTTTAGCAAAGCGATGCTGTCGCCCGAATTCTCGAGTTTTGACAGCGAGTCTTGGTGTTGGATGAATAATTTTTCGATGGCTGCGCTTCCTTTCTTGAAAAAAGATTCGCGTTCAAGCTGGGTGATATCTTCTTTTGTAGTTTTTTTGCCTAGTACAATATAAAATTCGCTGCTTGCTCCGTTGCGCATGCCTATGGCGCCGCGTTTGTGGAAACGGGTGGCGGAAATTTCTGCCGAGATGGTTTCTCTGATGGGATTTTCGCCGATGATGCGGTTGGGGCGTACATCGCGCGAGGCTGGATTGCCGCCTTCGGCAACTCCCTCTTGTTGTACGGAATGAAAAAGCACTTCATTGTACACGTCTTCTTTCACAAGTTTGTTGAAGCGTTTTTTGTGGTTTGGCGTGTCGTCGTACAAAGTGATTTTCATATCTCCGTATGAGGTGGAGATTATGAAAGCAGAATCGTCCTTTTGCTGGCATCCGCACAGCAAAAGGAGCGATAAGGCGATAGCGGCGTGCTTAAAATTCATAATCGACGCAGGCGCGTTTTTCAAGCACTTCGCGAATGATTTTCAGTACTGCCACATGTTCAGGGTGACCTGCGTATGCAGCAAGGTCGTCCATGTTGTCCACTGTTGAGTCCAGGCAGAGGTCAAATTCCTCTTTCGGATTGCAGCAGATATCCACTCTGATGTCGCGCAAAAAATCAATTTTGGATTTCAAAGCTTCCAATTTTACCTTGATTTCGTTCATTTTTTCTGCCTTTTCGGCTTCCGACTGAAAATTTTTCAGTTTAAATAGTACAATATGTTTAATCATAACGTAAAAAATATTAAATTCGCTTTATGCAAAAATAAAAAATACTCTGTTATGTTGAAATACAAACTTGATAAAATATTGTTCTTAGATATAGAAACAGTGCCGCAGACCTATGACTACAGCTCTCTTTCTGATGCAGAACGCGAGCTGTGGGAGGTGAAATTCCAACAGACAAAATCGCGTTTCGACGATGGCGCTACTGCAGAATATGGCTATTTGAACAGTGCAGGTATCTATGCAGAGTTCGGAAAAATCGTCTGTATATCGGTGGGCTTCTTGTCTGTGCGCGATGGAAAACAAATTTTTCGGTTAAAATCGTTTTGTGGCGATGATGAGAAAAAACTGCTTGATGATTTTGCGCAATTGTTGCGTAGGAGTTATTCCGGGTTAGAGAATAATCTTTGCGGACATAACATTAAAGAATTTGATGCGCCGTACATTGCACGCCGAATGCTGATAAACGGTTTGCCGCTGCCCGAAATTTTGGATGTGGCAGGCGAAAAGCCATGGAATGTCCATTTTCTTGACACTTTGGAATTGTGGCGTTTTGGCGATTACAAGAATTACACTTCGCTCAAGTTGTTGACGCATGTGTTCGGCATCCCTACGCCGAAGGATGATATTGACGGCAGTCAGGTGGCAGGGGTGTATTATAATGAGAAAGATGTGAAGCGTATCGCAATGTACTGTGAGAAGGATGTGCTGGCTACGGCGCGTCTTTTCCTCAAAATGCAAGGATTGCCTACTATTGAAGATGATAATGTTGAGCATGTGAAATGAAAATTGTAAAGTTTTTCATATTATTGGTGTTGCTGGCGGTTTCGTGCCGCAAAGACAATGTTCGTGTTGACCATTCTCAAGAGCGTGATTTGCCTGAGATAGAGCGAAGCGGACGCTTGGTGGTGCTTACCATGTATGGCTCTACATCCTATTTTCAGTATCGCGACCAGGATATGGGCTTTCAATACGAATTGAGCCGCATGCTGGCAGATGACTTGGGACTCAAACTGGAACTGAAAACAGCTTCTACGCTTACCGATTTGGGCGAAATGCTGAGTAAAGGTGAGGGCGACCTTATCGCATACCGTTTTCCTGTTTCGAATTCGGCTAAGGAAGGCTTTTTGTTCATGGACGAGGATTATGTGACAAGTCAAATACTTGTGCAACCAGTTACAGATTCGGTGCTTACGGAAGTGGAGCAGCTTTATGGCAAAACAGTGCATGTGCCCCGCAATTCAAAATATGCGCTTCGGCTGGATAACCTGAATCAGGAGATGGGGGGCGGCATCAATGTGATTCTTGAGGATTCGCTTACCACCGACGATTTGATAGAAAAAGTGGCAAGTCTTGAAATTCCCTTTACTGTGGCCGACAAAGAAGTTGCCATGTTGAATAAAACTTATTTCCGCAATATTGATCATAATTTGGCAGTTGGCGTGCCTCAACGTTCGACATGGGCTGTGCGCAAGACATCGCCATTGCTATTCAAGCGCGTGAACGAATGGTTGAAAAATATTAAAAGCTCTAAACGGTATCAGGCGCTTTATAAAAAATATTTCATAAACAAGCATTATTTGCTGACGCATAATGTGCATCCTTATTTCAATGAGCGTGGCATTTCGCCGTACGACGATTTGTTTCGCAAATATTCCAAGCGTATAAATTGGGACTGGCGGTTGCTGATGGCAGTGGCGTTTCAAGAGTCAAAGTTCGACCCTACGGCTGAATCGTGGTCGGGCGCTAAAGGATTGATGCAATTGACGGTGCCTACGGCCCAAAGAATGGGGCTTGACGAGCGTAATATATTCAACCCCGAAAAAAATCTGAAGGCAGGAGTGAAGAATATTGCGGAGATGCAGCGCATATTCAAAACTATAAAAGACAAGGACGAACAGACGAAATTTGTACTCGCTGCCTATAATTCGGGTGTCGCTCATGTGTTCGATGCACGCGCCATGGCGCAGAAATTTGGCAAAAACCGGGATGTGTGGGCCGAGGTGGCTCCTTATATGATAATGAAAAGTGATTCAACTGTGTTTTCGGATACAACGCTATGCAAATATGGCTACAGTCGTGGAGCGGAAACGGTTGAGTTTGTAAATAATGTGCTGAACCATTTTGAAGAATATAAAAAGAGAGTAAAATAACTTTCTGATATGAACAATTGAAAATGTCTATTTGCAGATTAGGAGGATGCATAAAGCGTCCTCTTTTTTTTTGTGCGATTTTGATGGTATAGTATATTAACATACATATGTATATAAACTAAATAATATATGTAAAAAAATGAAATATCAAAAAAAAATCGTTTTTTTTGATGCTTCATTTGTGTGTTTATTTTGTAAGTGTCATATTATTAGGCGTTTATAATTTGCTTATTTCCCTTTTGTTGAAATTTAACGCGTTAATAAATGTAAAAATAACTTAAAAATGTTTTCATTTTTAAGAAAATGATATATATTTGCATTGGAAAAAAGAAGAATAATTATTAACCAATTAAATACTACTGTTATGAAACTTACAAAAGAAGATTTCGAAAAAATCAAACTGCCGTTGTCAAAGGAAGATTACCTTATGATGAAAGATGCAGACTGGGACTACAAAGATTTAAGTAAATGGAATTTCGATTTGGCTTATGCATACTCTAACAAACGAGAACAGGAATATTTGACAGAAATTGAAAATGACCCTGCGTTTTATGGTGCCAATCACCTTGAAATTGTCGTACCTGATAAACACAGAAGAAGATGAAAAAAGACTGCAATGTGTGAAAGCGTTGCGAATAAAAGTATAGAACCCCACCCCGCGGACGGATAGTGTGTCTTTCTGGCTCCAGATTTTTTCGGGCAGGTTGTTTTTCAATAAAAAAATCGTAACTTTGCACGATTTTTCTCCGAAAGGCAGAAAAAAGACATACGAAGGACTTTGGTTCTTATTTTGCGGTATTGTTTAAAATCGCCAAATTTTATAACATAATGCTAAAGCAAGATAAGTGTAGAAAGGTCCGCGTCCGTTGGGCGTGGGTTGTTTGTACTTATTTTTAGCATGGGTGTTTGGCGATACCTAAACAATAGATAGGCGCAAATATCCATGCCCTTTTTTTGTGCGTGTAAGAAAAGAGAATTAATAATAAGAATAATAGTATGAAGTGTTATTATCATCCAAATGAAGATGCCGTTGCGACTTGTGCCAGATGCGGAGTCGGTTTGTGCAGAGAGTGTGCCGGGAAATACAAATACACTGATGGAAAATTGATTTGCAGTCAATGCTACGAAACGCTTGATAAGGAAAATAGAGCGATGGAGAATGCGGGTTTGCAAGCGGAACTTAAAACTTTGAAAGAACATCTTCGAGGTGTGTTCTTGTCTGCGCTTTTAATTTGTGCGTTTCTGTCTGTCAAGGTATGGAATGGTGGAATGGATGTCACGATTTATAAAATGCCATTTTTTATAGGAGTTGTGATAGTGTTGTTTTTTTCTCTTTGTTTTTTGTCGAAAGTTTTACGTATTTGATTAATGAGTTGCCTTTGCAAACATGGAATTGTTTGGGGCAATTGTTGAAATTGGGGATTTGCGTTTTCTTAAGTGCGCTGTTAGTTGACACGGTGATAGGCCCTCCGATTCTTATTCTCAAGAAAATTAGAAGAAAACGAGAGTTAAAACGGATACTTGGAAAGATTCGTTAAGTGATAGTATTGTTTAATAAAATAATTATGAAGAAGATTTTGGTGTTGATGATGCTTGCGGTGTGTGTGCAAGCGGAGATGTTTGGAAAGAAGGCGGAGCCTGCAGTTGTTGTGCTGTCTGATGGAACAAAAGTTACAGAAGGTCAAATTGTCACAATCGGAAAAATGAGTTTTCCAAATCACTATAATTACATAAAAACAGCATATCGCTATGACGAACAAAACCGACGCTGGTTGTATAGTGTTGTGGAAAAAGATTTGTATGGAAGACAATATGTTTGCCGACGTTTGCATACGAATACAAACATTTTTTACAATGACCATATAATTGCAAATGTTGTGAATAACGTTAGCAAAGCGACATTGCTGTTGCTGGGGTCGGATGAATCCTATCAAATAGATTTGTTGGAGGCTGTGAGGTCTGGTGAGATTATTCTTTCAGAAAATCCGGATAAGAAAAATTATAGAGAATTTACGGAAGAATTGGCGTTTTTGAATTACTTGAAATTGAAGAGTGCGAATTTGAATGATTACAAAGAGGAATATCTATATCGATATATGAATGATCTGTATGTAAAAACGCACGATGATGAATTCCAGTATGGTGATGCGTTGAAAATGGCAGCGCAGAAAATGTCATCTCAATTACAGTCGTTAAATCCTGATGAGGTGTATTCTTATAAAACAGTGTTTATGGTTGGGGCTTACGATGATGAGAATAAAGGTTTCCCAATATATTTAAGGGATGGGTATCGGACACCAGTGGCTGATGTGGCTTATAAGGAAAGACTGATTCTGTCTAAACATATATGGAAAGGCCTTCAGCGCGAGTGGCTAAATTTTGAAAATGTGAACATTCTTTTTTATAATATATCTGAATTTGGTTTTTTAAAAGTAGATAAAGATTTCGCTGAATCGTTTATACGGCGCAGAAAAGATGATTGGGGAACGGTTAAAAGAGATGTGTATGCCAAAATTAATTTCAAAGTGAAAGAGCTGACGGATAATGATGTGAAAAATATGTCAAAAGATAAATTGGGTGATTTAAATGATGTTTTAACTTGTGAAGTGGTAAGCATAGAATTTTACGACTTTAAGGATTATGAATATAACTGGCTGGGGACAATAACTAAATAATAATAAAATGGAACAAAACGAGAATTTGAGAAATGAATTGGAATCCAATGATTTGGATGTGACTTCAGTTTCGTATTTTGACGGTGATTTGTTGGGTAAAATCTTGAATGTGATTGTCGCTGTCGCGATGACGCTTTTCACATTAGGCATTGCATTGCCTTGGGCATTCTGCTTGCTATGCGATTGGGACACAAGGCACACGGTAATTAACGGAAAGCGCCTCAAATTTGACGGAACAGGAATCCAGCTGCTCGGGAATTGGATTATATGGCTTCTGTTGATTATTGCTACAGTTGGGGTGTATTCCCTTTGGGTTAGTATCAAGTTGCGTCAGTGGGAAGTGAAACATACTCATTTTGATGAACAATTGTGTAATAATAACTTAATTAAAAACTAACAAAACAAAAAAAATGAAAAAAGTATTTTTGATGACATTGGCTATAGTGCCGATGATGCTTGTGAGTTGTAAGGACGATGAAAAGGATGACAAACAGTCTAATGCCTTTTCTGTGGACTTGATTTCCGACGGAGAACGGCATATCGTTGAGCCGGGAAAGCAAAGTAATGCGATTCTGCTTACCTTGGAGAATATGCAAGAAAATCGTTCGGATCTTTCGGTCAAATTCGGTTTCTCTGAAGAGAATTATGACGGAAAAATTGATTACCAAGGTGTGAAATTCGATACTTCGTATGATTTTGCCTCAATCATGGCAGGCGGAAATTCTTTGAGCGTGTCTTTTGTCGCTTCTGAAAATGTTCCTGAAAGCGGAAAAGTTGGCTTTTATGCCAATGTTACAAATGATGGTTTCACGGCGACTGATACAATTTGGTTTAATGTGAAACGTCCGACAGAACTGAAGGTGCAAAGTACCGAATTTGAAGTGAAATATCTCAAGTCTTGTATATTTACGGCGAGAATAGAAGAAGATTTGTATAATGGAACTGATGAATATGATTTGCAGATAAAAAGCAATGCTTCTGGTTCTTTCAATTGTAATACTACGGGTAAAATAAAGCCAAATGAAGATATTAATATCAATTATTATCCGACATCATTGGGAGTGCACAAGATTACGATTACCGTTAAAGATAAGAACGGAAAGGAATATCAGCAAGAGGTGAATGTGACGGTTACTTCAGATTTGAACATAACTTTCACGGGTGCAAATATAGTTGATGGAAATAATATTTACATAGCTTATGTTGACAATACTGATTATATGAAACCGTTTACAATGAATGTCAGCAAAGCACAATATTCGGGAACATTCTCTTGCGAGGTGACAAGAGACGATTCTAATATTCAATTATATAAAGGCACTACAAGTTTGCTGACAGGCGAGACAACTGCGGTGGCAATAAGCTCTACAAATAGCTTTAATATTTCTGCGATGAGTGCAGACCCTGCTGTTCCGCATAAGCTTACATTTAAGGTATCGACAACTGATGGTACAGAAGCTGTGATGGATCTGAATGTGTGGGTAAAAGTGTTGGTGAAATTTAGAGATCAAAGCACTACCGTAGATGGTACAAGTGTGAATTTGTCCGATTTTCATAATATGGAAAATGGCTATTATGACTATAATTCTATTTTGCCGTTTGTGGCAGATTTTAACATAGCCAAATACGGACATAGAATAGTACCTTCGGGATGGAGTCTGAATAGCGTGAAAATCGAAACAGGAGCAACGGTGTCGTATAAACTTACTGCTACAGTGACAGCATATCCTATTATCGTGAAAAACCAGTCGGTAGTGAAAACCCCGGCTTCTCAATATTCGGGAGCGGGCACATATACTTATGGTGCCGCAGTGGAAGTAAGTACAACTCGTGCATCTACTGTTACAATCAATGGAGTGTTGGAAAATCGTTATTGGTATATCAACGGTGTGAAAACAAATGCAAAATCTTCAAAATTGTCATTTACGCTTAATGATAATTCTTCCTATAAAGATATTTGGAACTGGCAATATAAAGCAGAGAACAGTATTGAGTATAAGGCAGAAGACGAAAATTGATTTTTTCGCATAGCAATGAATTCATAAAAAAGGGGAACCGTTCGGTTCCCTTTTTTCGTGAATTGGCTTTTATGATTATTGCCATATTAAACTGAATGTATCTCCTTTTACGCCTGTGGTTGATGAGTCGGACCACATCGTGATGTACCTTGTAGTGTTTGATTTTGCAAATGAACCTGCATAATAAACAGGGTACGAGTATGTTGTACTTGAAGTGTGGGCGGCATTTGTATAATACGATGCGTATATCCGAATGCAGCAATAGCTGTAAGTTGACGTTGGTTTTATCTGAAAACTAGTTGCTCTGAATTTAGAGCTTTCCGTTTGGCCGCATACTGTAGAATTGGATGGTCCGAATGATGCGGTATAGTAATACCCTGTGATTGAAGTGGTGAATGTAAAATTCACATCCAATGTCACGCTGTTGCCCATATAGTCGGTGGCGGTGTAGTGTCCTACGGTTTTTGTTTCGTTAAAGGTTGAACCGTTTTCGTAACTTACAAATCCGTAATCGTAATTGCTTCCAGACTTCCATACTGCATAGGTCTTATAATTGTTTTTTGTAAAATATGAATCCATGCTTGTTCCGTTGAAAGTGACATTTGATTGGTATGCTTCTGCAATTTTGTTGGAAGGGTAAATGTTGGAGGTCATTCCGAATGTACCAAACCATGAGAATCCGGCAGAGGAGCCAGGGAGTGCAACGTCTGCTGTCAGTACCTTGAGCTCCAGAATGTCACTTTTGTTGTTAGATGATGTGGCTTTTACGTGATAGGTGCCGCCTGTGGCGTTTGCGGGAATAGTGATTTTCACGGTCTCAGTCCCTGTGCTTTGCCCTGTGCGGTTGATGGTCAGCGAACTGTTGCCCGAAGTTTGCGCTATTGTCAGGTTTTTATTGGTGGCATTTTCTGGATATACATACGCCATGAAAGTGTATGTTTTGCCAGGCAGCACATAGAGTTTTGTGTATCTGTCGCTGAATTGAACATCAGTTACGTCAATGGTCGAAACGCTGACATAAAATCGCTTTGTCATGCCGGCAGCAGTGGCGGTGATAGTCGCTGTGCCCGAAATGTCTTTGGCGGTCACAACGCCGTTCACAACGGTGGCAATGCTTGAATTCGAGGTGCTCCACGCAATGTTGTCTTTGCTTGCGGTTGATGGAACTATGTCACTTACGGTGGCGGTGTAGGTTTCGTATGCGCTGAGGTTGATGGTTTTATTCTCTTCTGCGAGGTTAAACGACTCAACCGGATCTGATTCTGTCACATTTATGGTACATTCCGCTTTCTTTCCGTTAGAGGTACTTGCCGATATTGTGGCAGTTCCGTTGCCTACGGCAAGCCAATTGCCTTCGTTGTCAATTGTTACAACTGTAGTTTGCGAACTTTGCCATGTGATTTCAGGGTAGGATGCGTTTCCTGGATTTACAGTGGCGCTGAGTGTTCCGCCGCTGCCTCTTTTTACTGCTATTGAATAGGTGCTTAACGTAATGCCTGTCACTTCTACTACGGTGGCTTTTACGGTTATTTGCTCTTCTTTGTCACCATTTTTCACCGTCACATGGTAGGTGCCGGCCTCTGTAGCGGTGAAAGTCCAAGTGTTGCTTTCAAATGCCACCGATGCGTTTCCTTCAATGACGCTCACGTCGAGGTGTCCTGCGCTGGCGCGCGTAGGCTCAACGTTGATAGATAGGCTTTTGGGTACATTGACGTATGCAGTAACGTTTCCTTCTACACTGAAATCGGTGATGGCGACAGGGGTCACTTTTACATCTATGCTTGTTGTTTTTCCATGAGCTGACGCTGTGATTGTTGTTGTGCCTTCAAACAAAGCCAGCACTTTCCCGGAACTGGTCACCATGGCTGTGTTTGCGTTAGACAAGGTGAATTCGATGTCCATGGTGTCTGCCATGGATTCTGGCTCTATGGCTAGATAGTCATACAGATCTTCAAAATCGCCTTCTTCAATGGTGAATTGTTCTTCGATGAATTCAAATCTTTGCAGAGGGTCTTTGCTCTTGTTGTCGCTTTCGTTTTTGGAGCAATTGCTGAAAAAGAATAGCATTCCCAATACAGATACAACAAGGAAACTGAATAGTTTTTTTCTCATGTCAATGATGTTTTTGGTTGTTTAATTCGTATGGCAAAGATACAAAAAAGTGCAAAAAATACGAATGGAAAGGCGGGATTGTTCATGAAAAAACCGCCCTCGGTTGAAGGGCGGTTGGCGTTGTATGTTGGAATTATAACTGATATCCGAAGTTCTTCAGCATTCTGTCTTTGTTTCGCCAGTCTTTTTCCACTTTCACAAAGAGCTCGAGGTACACTTTTTTCTCAAAAAAGTCTTCGATGTCTTTGCGTGCTTCCATGCCAACTTTTTTCAGCGAGTTCCCTCTGTGTCCGATGATGATGGCTTTTTGCGATTCTCTCTCCACATAGATGGTGGCGTTGATACGTATCATTTTCTGGTCTTCGGCAAACCGCTCCACGACAACCTCTACAGAGTAGGGCACTTCTTTCTCGTAGTTCAGCAGTATTTTTTCTCTGATAATTTCAGTGACGAAAAAGCGTGCCGGTTTGTCTGTCAGCGCGTCTTTCTCGAAAAACGGCGGCGACACAGGCAGCAGTTCCTTGATGCGTTTGAACAACGCTTCCACATTGAACTTTTCGATGGCCGAAACTGGTATGATTTCGGCGTTGGGCAGTATTTTCTGCCATTGTTCTACCAATCCGGTAAGCGTTTCCTGGTCAGTAAGGTCTATTTTGTTGATTACCAGTATTGTCTTGGCAGGGTGGTTCTTTATCTGTTCCAGAAAATCGGCGTTTTTATCGAAAGAGTCTATCACGTCTGTCACATAGAGCAGTATGTCTGCGTCGGTCAGTGCTGATTCTGAGTATTCCAGCATCGATTCTTGCAGGCGGTAGTGCGGTTTCAGCACGCCCGGAGTGTCGGAATAGACAATTTGAAAGTCTTCGCCATTCACGATGCCCATTATGCGGTGTCGTGTGGTCTGCGCTTTGGATGTAATGATAGAAATTCTTTCGCCGACAAGGGCGTTCATCAGGGTTGATTTCCCTACATTTGGGTTTCCTACGATATTTACAAATCCGGCTTTGTGATTGTCGTCCATAAAAAAGATTTCTTTAAAATACAAAACTACTAAAAAAAACTTTCTAAACGAATATCAAATCGGAAAATATGGTGTCGGAAATGAAAATGCCGTTGTTTCTTAGTTGTGCACGTCCGTTTTCGCAACTCATTTTCCCGCTTTTTATCCAAGGGAATGCGTTTTTTGTGAAGTGTGTGTAAAGTTTTTCGCCGAACCTTGTGCGCAGTTCTTCGGTGTCGATGCCTTCGCAGGTGCGCAGTCTAGTGATTACAAAGTCGTTATATTGCTCTTCGATGGTCAGTTGCTCGCGTTCGAAGTGCATGCCGTTCTCGTTTACGAGTTTTATGTATTGCGCAGTGTTGCGGATATTCCATTGGCGCGATGTGCCGTCGAACGAGTGCGCTGAAGGGCCGATGCCCCAATATGGTGTGCCGTTCCAGTAGTTTGCATTGTGCTTTGAATGGAATCCTTTGCGTGCGAAATTGGAGATTTCGTAATGCTCGAATCCGTCTTTTGCAAGCGTTTCTACCAGCGTTTCAAACATTCGCAGCGAGGTGTCTTCTTCAACGGGCAGTATTTCTTTCCTTTTCAGCTTTTGCCATAGTACGGTGTTCTCTTCGTAACTGAGCGAATATGCCGAAATGTGCTGTACGCTAAGTGAAGTAGCTGTGTTCAGGTTGTTTTCCCACGATTCAAGGGTTTGCATCGGCAGGCCGAACATGAGGTCGATGCTGATATTTTTAAATCCGGCCGCTTTCAGTATGTTGATGGCTTCGATGGCTTGACGGGCGGTGTGTCGGCGGTTAATGTTGCGCAGTTCTTCGTCGTCAAACGATTGCACACCGACGCTAATGCGGTTGAATCCGTTCTCCAGCAGCATTTCAGCGTATGCCATGCTGATGTCGTCAGGATTGGCCTCGATGGTCTGTTCTGTGCAGCTGCTGGTGTCTAATGTCTGGCGCGCGGTTTGCAGTATGCGGCTCAGTTCATCTCCGTTCAGCAGCGAGGGGGTGCCTCCGCCGAAATATATTGTTTCGATGCGCTTGTCGGTGTAGTCGTGCCGGAGCTGTATCTCGCGGCAGATGGCGTCGGTCAGCGGCACTGTCAGTTTCAGGTTGGCGGTGGAGTAGAAGTCGCAATAATAGCACTTCTTCTTGCAAAATGGGATATGTATGTATAGTCCTGACAATGCTGGCGGTTTAGAAAACTAAAAAAAGGAAGCATCTTATTAAGAATACTTCCTTTTTTCATTGCTATGAAAAAATGATTAGTTTGTTTTCTTTTCTTTGATTCTGGCTTTTTTACCAGTGAGGTTTCTTAAGTAGTACAATTTAGCGCGGCGAACTTTACCTACTTTGTCAAGTTTGATGCTCTCGATGAACGGTGAGTTGATAGGGAAAATTCTTTCAACGCCTACACCGTCAGAAATCTTACGAACGGTGAATCTTTTTTTGTCGCCGTGTCCTGTGATTTTGATTACCACACCGCGATATTGCTGGATACGCTCTTTGTTACCTTCGGTGATTTTGTAAGCTACAGTGATGGTGTCACCGCTTTTGAATGCCGGATAATTTTTTGCTTCTCCTTTGAATGCTTCTTCAGCAACTTTTATTAAATCCATTTCTTTTTTTTGAAAAAAGTTTAACATAAACAATGTTACGGACCTCTCTAATTCCGTAAGTGATTGCGAAAATCGACTGCAAATGTACGACATATTTTTCATGAAAACAAATTTCCGCATCTTTTTCATGTTTTTTTTCTTGCGAAAAAGTGTTTGCTATTGTTGTGATTTCTCTATTCTTTGTACTTTTGCACTCGCAAATAATATATAATGAAAGGAAAAATGTTCTTAGGGCATCTCGCTGCGGCAGTTGCCTATTTTATATTCGGATTCAATATAGTCACCTGTAAGAATGTGGTGACAGGGAGCGCCGTGTCGCCGATGGATTTATTTTGTATGCGTGCGGTCGGTGCCATGGCGCTTTTTTGGCTGCTTTCGTTTTTCATGCCTGCCGAAAGGGTGGAGAAAGGCGATTATTTCAAAATCTTTTTGGCGTCGTTTTTTGGCCTTTTCCTTACGCAGATTTCGTTTCTGAAAGCCGTTACGATGACAACGCCTTTTGATACGGCGGTGGTGGCTTCCACTGCGCCTATCATGACGATGTTTATCTCCGCCATATTCCTCAAAGAACCGATAACTTGGAAGAAGGTGCTGGGTGTTTTGTTGAGCTTTGTCGGGGTGTTGCTCATCATCTTCAATAGTGTTCATGCCGAGACTGGCGTGCAGACAAAACCGCTCGGCGTGCTCCTGATGATTTGCAATGCGCTGTGCTTTGCCCTTTATTTGGGCATATTCCGGCCGCTGATTGAAAAATATAGCGTGGTGACATTTATGAAATGGATGTTCCTTTTTTCTGCTTTGATGAGCGTTCCGTTCGATTTGCCTTCGCTGGTGAGTATCGATTACGGTTCTATCTCGCCGTTTTTGCTGCTGAACATCGCATTTACTGTGTTTTTCGCTACTTTTGTGTCTTATTTCCTTATTCCGTACTCGCAAAAATGTATTCGTCCTACGCTGGTGAGCATGTATTCGTATCTGCAACCGATAGTAGCGGCTTGCTTGGGCATCTGGTTGGGCATGGACAGGCTTACCTTCACAAAAGTGGTGGCCACGTGCTTGGTGTTTCTTGGCGTGGTAGTTGTTAATAGAAGCCGCCAACGGAACGACAGTAACAGTAAAAGCTGACGATATGTGGAAAAATTTTTTGTTAGTGGCCTTAGGTGGAGTTTGCGGTAGCATGTTGCGTTATGCTGTTACTTTGCTTACGGAGTTTTGGGCACATCCCTCGTGGACTGGTACGCTTTTTGTCAATGCGGTGGGTTCGTTTTTGATGGGGGCGGTGCTTGCCGTATTCTCTAAGGGTGATGTCAATCTTCTGCTCGCTGTGGGGTTCTGTGGCTCGTTCACTACTTATTCCACTTTTTCGGCGCAGACGATGGCGATGCTGCGCAATGGGCAGTTTCTTTTGGCGGCGGCCTATATGGCGCTCACGCTTTTGGTGTGCCTGTTGTTCATTTGGTGCGGAATGGCGTTGGGCGATAGGGCGAATTGAAAAAAAAGCTATTTTTGTGAAAAATATATGATTATGGAACCGAAAAAAATTAAATTGTCGTCAGATAAAAAAATGTCAGGGGTCTGTGGCGGACTGGCAGAGTATATGAATGTAGATGCGACAATCGTCCGCCTGTTGTATGTGTTTCTGACTTTCTTTACAGGATTTTTCCCGGGAATCATACTATATGTTGTGGCGGCTCTCATTGCGCCTAAAGAATAGTGTTTAAACTGAACTCAAAATATAAGCCTACTGGCGATCAGCCCGAAGCTATAGCGCAGCTGGTGGCCAATGTGGAAGCTGGCATCCCGTATCAGACGCTTCTCGGCGTGACGGGGTCTGGAAAAACTTTCACCATTGCTAATGTCGTTGAACGGATTCAGCGGCCTACGCTTGTGTTGAGTCACAACAAGACGCTTGCAGCGCAACTCTACAGCGAATTCAAGAATTTTTTTCCGGATAATGCCGTAGAATATTTTGTGTCGTATTACGATTATTTTCAACCTGAAGCTTATTTGCCGATTACCGATACTTACATAGAAAAAGATTTGGCTATCAATCAGGAACTGGAAAAACTGCGTTTGTCAGCTACTTCTTCTTTGCTGTCGGGACGCAAGGATGTGCTGGTGGTATCGTCTGTTTCGTGCCTTTATGGCATCGGCAATCCCGAAGATTTTCACAGCAATGTAATTGTGGTGAAACGCGGACAGAAACTGGTGCGCAACACCTTCTTGAGAAGTCTTGTCGATAGCCTTTATACACGCAACGAGATAGATTTGCTGCGTGGCAACTTTAGGGTGAAAGGCGAGAGCGTGGATATTTTTCTCGCTTATGCCGATTTTGTGATTCGTGTCGTGTTTTGGGACGATGAAGTGGACGAGATTCTGGCCGTAGACCCGCAGACAGGAAAGGCGTATGAGCATTACGACGAGTATGCTATTTATCCGGCTAACATCTTTGTAACCAACAAAGAACGGTTGCAGCTGGCGCTGAACGAGATACAACAGGATTTGTCGGAACAGGTGCGCTATTTTGAAAGTGTAGGCAAAGAATATGAAGCAAAGCGACTTACCGAAAGGGTGAATTACGATATGGAGATGATACGCGAATTGGGCTATTGCTCGGGCATCGAGAATTATTCGCGATATTTCGACGGGCGGAAACCTGGCATGCGTCCCTTCTGCCTGCTGGATTATTTTCCTAAGGACTTTTTGCTGGTCATCGACGAAAGTCATGTCACTATTCCGCAGATTCATGCTATGTACGGTGGCGACCGTTCGCGTAAGGTAAACTTGGTGGAATATGGATTCCGATTGCCTTCGGCGTTAGACAACCGCCCGCTAAAATTCGAGGAGTTTGATGCCATTACTCCGCAGACGATATATGTCTCGGCCACACCTGCCGAATACGAGTTGGCAAAATCTGACGGGTTGATAATCGAACAAGTGATTCGTCCTACAGGTTTGCTTGACCCAATAATTGATGTGCGACCGAGTCTGAATCAGATTGACGATTTGCTCGAAGAGATAAATGTGCGCGTGGAGAAGAAGGAGAGGGTACTGGTGACGACACTCACCAAACGTATGGCAGAAGAGCTGAACTCTTATCTGCTTGGCGTTGGTGTGAAGTGCAACTATATCCACTCGGATGTCGATACGCTCGACCGTGTGCAGATTATGGACGATTTGCGGAAGGGCGTTTATGATGTGCTGATTGGCGTAAATCTGCTGCGCGAGGGACTGGATTTGCCGGAAGTGTCGCTGGTGGCTATACTGGATGCCGACAAAGAGGGTTTCTTGCGTTCGCACAGGTCACTCACACAGACGGCAGGGCGTGCGGCGCGCAACTTGAACGGCCGTGTCATCATGTATGCCGACCATATCACCGAAAGTATGCAGAAGACGATAGACGAGACAAACTATCGTCGCGAAAAACAAATGGCATACAACGAAAAGAACCACATAACGCCTGCTGCCGTTAGAAAAGACAGCGTGAATGTGTTGCAGAAACAGAACCCATACGCTTATGTGGAACCGGAAACACCGATGGCTGCCGATCCGCTGATGGAATATCTCAGCAAAGAGCAGTTGCAAAAAGTGGCGGAAAAGACTAAGAAATCCATGCTTAAAGCGGCTAAAGAGATGGACTATATGGAGGCGGCGCGCCTTCGTGACGAACTGAAGCGCATCGAAGAAAAAATCAAATCTGTCGAAAAAGGGGAGTGATTCGATTCTTTTTCAGGCATGAACGATAAAACTCCGCCTTGTATAGCGTTGTGTTTAAGGTATCAGTTGGCGTTTGCCTTTGCCGTTGGCTTTGCGGAAAAGTGCATAGCGTACTCCTGGTTTGCGGTATTTCTTTCCGCCCCATCTGTCGCACTGCTGAAAATCAGAAATCCATACTTTGCCGTTGTACATGGCTATATGTCCGTGTTTCTCCGACTCAATGACAATGACGTCTCCTTTCCTCGGAGTGTAGTTTTGCTTGTCAATCTCGGTGAAACCAAGTGCTGGCAGAAATTTGAAATAACCGTTGGCATTATGTGGATAAAAATAGGTGGGGCAGCCGCCGGCTTCGATGGCAAGGCGTACATGGCGTGCGCAGGCTCCTACAGATTTCGACTCTTTGTGTGTGGTCAGATATTCGGTGGCCTTGTCGATATTGTATGTGTGACGCGTCAGCGACATATAGCCTACGGCTGCCACAATGATGGCTGGAATAATTAAATTACGGAGTTTCATGGATGTGTTTGTTATGTAATCAAAAATAAAGTATTTTTTTACATTGCAAATATATGAGTTTATTTTTCGCCATTATGTTGCTAATTAAAAATTAAATCAGTATTTTTGTGATGATTTTTAGGAAAACAATGAAAAGAGCAATCACATTAGTAGTCGTGCGTCACTTGGTCGGAAAAAACTGAGTGAGATACGGCGTTTGATTGTCAATGGATACACAAGCCTTTCTCACAAAAACGAGGAAGGCTTTTTTTGATAATAAAATTTTAAAAATATTTGCATATTATGAAACACGAACTGAGAAGCAACTTTTCTACACAGGGCCGCCGTATGGCAGGAGCTCGCGCCTTGTGGTGCGCCAATGGCATGAAACACGAACAGATGGGCAAACCGATTATTGCCATCGTCAATTCTTTCACGCAGTTTGTACCCGGACATGTGCATCTGCACGAGATAGGACAAATAGTGAAGCAGGAGATCGAGCGGCAAGGGTGTTTCGCTGCCGAGTTCGATACTATAGCCATTGACGATGGCATAGCAATGGGACACGACGGCATGCTGTATTCGTTGCCTTCGCGTGACATTATTGCCGACAGCGTTGAATATATGGTGAACGCCCACAAAGCGGATGCCATGATATGCATCAGCAATTGCGACAAGATTACGCCGGGCATGCTCATGGCTTCGATGCGTCTGAATATCCCAACAGTGTTCGTCTCTGGTGGACCGATGGAGGCTGGCAAATGGAATGGAGAGAATGCTGATTTGATTGTGGCGATGATAAAAGGTGCCGACACTTCGGTCTCTGACGAACAGGTGAAGGAGATTGAAAGTTGCGCTTGTCCAGGTTGCGGTTCGTGCTCGGGCATGTTTACTGCCAATTCGATGAACTCTCTTACCGAAGCTATCGGACTTTCGTTGCCAGGCAACGGCACCATATTGGCTACACATGCCAATCGCGTTCAGCTCTTCAAGGATGCAGCAGCATTGATAGTGAAGAATGCCTATAAATATTATCAAGACGGAGACGATAGTGTGTTGCCGCGCAGCATTGCCACACGCGAGGCTTTCCTTAACGCCATGACGCTCGACATCGCTATGGGCGGTTCAAGCAATACGGTGCTTCACTTGCTTGCTGTGGCGCACGAAGCTGGCGTAGATTTCAAAATGGCGGATATTGACGCTCTTTCACGTAAAGTGCCTTGCTTGTGTAAACTTGCGCCTAATACGCAGAAGTATTCTATGCAAGAGTGCAACCGTGCGGGCGGCATTCTGAATATCATGGTAGAACTGGACAAAGCTCATTTGCTGAATACTTCGTTGAAGCGTGTGAACGGCAGTACATTGGCGCAGGATCTGGATAAATACAATATCTGTAAACCGAAAGTTGATGCCGAGGCACAGCGTATCTACGAGAGTGCGCCGGGTGGAAAATTCAGCATTCAGATGGGTTCGCAGTCATGCAAATGGCCGTTGCTCGATACCGACCGCGCCGCAGGTTGCATCCGCGATGTGGAACACGCGTATTCAAAAGACGGCGGTTTGGCTGTGTTGTTCGGCAACATTGCACAAGACGGTTGTGTGATAAAGACTGCCGGAGTTGACGAGAGCATCTGGCATTTCCGCGGAACGGCAAAGGTGTTCACTTCGCAAGACAGTGCTTGCGAAGGCATTCTTGGCGGAAAGGTGAAAAGCGGGGACGTGGTGGTCATCACTTACGAAGGCCCGAAAGGCGGTCCGGGAATGCAAGAAATGCTTTATCCCACTTCGTATATCAAATCGATGCACTTGGGCAAAGAGTGCGCTTTGATTACCGACGGTCGTTTCTCGGGCGGCACCTCTGGCTTGAGCATCGGACATATATCGCCGGAAGCGGCTTCGGGCGGAAATATAGGTCTGGTACGCGATGGCGATGTGATAGAAATCGATATCCCGAGCCGCAGCATCAATGTGTTGCTTTCTGACGAAGAACTGAATGCGCGTCGCAAGGCAGAAGAGGCGAGGGGAAAAGAGGCCTTCACACCGAAAGACAGAAACCGTATTGTGTCGAAGTCGCTCAAGGCGTATGCCAGCCTTGTTAGCTCGGCTGACAAAGGTGCGATAAGGTTGATTGATTGATAAATTGCATATAGAAGGACAAATGGAAAATAAAGAGAATATAACAGGCTCGGAAGCGTTGTTGCGTTCGCTTCTCAATGAGGGTGTTGATACAATATTCGGTTATCCGGGCGGAAGCATTATCCCTGTTTATGATGCTTTGTATGATTATAAAGATAGGCTTAATCATGTGCTGATGCGCCATGAACAGGGCGCTACCCATGCGGCACAAGGCTATGCTCGCGTGTCGGGGCGTGTGGGGGTCTGCTTTGTTACAAGCGGTCCTGGTGCCACTAATGCCATTACAGGCATAGGCGATGCGATGATGGACAGCACGCCAATGGTAGTTGTCGCCGGACAAGTGGGGGCGTCAGCGTTGGGAACTGATGCCTTTCAGGAAATTGATGTGATTGGTATCACTTCGCCTATTACAAAATGGAGTTATCAGATTCGCAAGGCTGAGGATATAGCATGGGCTGTGGCTCGGGCTTTCTATATAGCAAAAAGCGGTCGGCCTGGTCCTGTTGTGCTCGATTTTACGAAAAATGCACAATTGGAAAGGGTTGATTATGTTCCGCAGAAATGTAACTTCATTCGCAGTTATCAGCCGGTTCCTGATATGGATAAAGAAAAAATAGAACAGGCGGCAGCATTGATTAATAATGCGAAAAAACCTTTGGCGCTTGTAGGACAAGGCGTGATATTAGGCGGCGCAGAACAAGAACTGAAATTCTTTTTGGAGAAGGCTGACATTCCGGCTGCCTACACTTTGTTGGGCGAATCGGCGATGGAGAGCGATTATCCGCTCAATCGCGGCATGCTTGGAATGCATGGAAACGTGGCGCCCAACATGAAGACAAACGAATGTGATGTGCTGATTGCCATCGGTATGCGTTTCGACGACCGTGTGACAGGTAAACTCGCTACATACGCCAAACAGGCAAAAGTGATACATTTCGACATCGATCCGTCTGAAATAAATAAAAATGTTAAGGCGGATGTCGCAGTGCTTGGCAATGTGAAAGAAACATTGCCGTTGGTGTCAGCTAAGCTGAAAGAGAATAGTCATAAGGAGTGGATTGCATCTTTCGATGAATATGACAAAAAAGAATACGATAAGGTTGTCAGCAAGGAACTGGAAACGGAAGACGGTCCGATAAAAATGGGCGAAGTGGTACGGAAAGTTTCGGAGGCGGCTGCAAACAAAGCGGTGCTTGTTACCGATGTCGGACAGAACCAGATGATGGCAGCACGCTATTTCAAGTTCACTCAAACCCGAAGTGTGGTCACTTCTGGTGGACTGGGCACGATGGGATTTGGAATTCCGGCCGCTATTGGTGCCAAAATCGCCGCTCCAGAACGTACGGTGTGCCTTTTCTGCGGAGACGGAGGTTTCCAAATGACAATGCAGGAACTAGGTACAATTCTGCAAAGCGAAGTGGGCGTGAAAATTATCTTGCTCGATAATGAATGGCTGGGCATGGTTCGCCAATGGCAAGAGTTGTTCTGGCATGAACGCTATTCGGCAACATTGATGAAAAATCCAGACTTTCAGGGGGTGGCAAATTCCTATGGAATCAAAAGCCGACGGGTGACAACAAGGGAAGAACTTGCCGAAGGCATAGCCGAAATGCTGTCGGACAACGAGGCTTATTTGCTGGTAGTGAATGTAGAGAAAAAGGGGTTGGTGCTCCCAATGACTCCTGCAGGAACTGATGTGACAAACATAGTACTCGAATAATTCCCGATTATTGATAGCTTTTTTTTTGAATATGGAAAAGAAATTATATACCATTACGATTTTCTCGGAAAATACTCCGGGTTTGTTGAATCAGATTACAATTATTTTCACGCGGAGGCAATTGAACATCGAAACGCTTTCAGTCTCGCCTTCGTCTATTAAAGGAGTGCACAAATATACAATTTCCGTTTGCTGCGATGCCGATATGATAGAAAAGGTCATCAAGCAGATTGAAAAACGCATAGATGTGATACGTGCGTTCTATAATACTGACGACGAACTGGTGTATCAGGAAATCGCTCTCTATAAGGTAAGCACTGAGGCTTTGCTCGATGGTAACCTAGAAGCGATAATACGCAAGCATAATGCTCGCATCCTGGAAGTGGACCGCGTTTATACCATTATAGAAAAAACTGGACATACAGAGGAAACGAAACAGCTTTTTGATGAACTGAACGAGTTCAATGTGCTGCAATTTGTGCGTTCGGGTCGTATCGCTATAACTAAATCGCCAATTGAGCGTTTAACGGATTATATCGCTAAACGGGAGTCGCGAAGAAAAGAATTGGAAGAAAAGGCTTGAGGATATGAAAGGTAATTTTTCATACAAGGTGTTGTCGCAGGAAGTTGATTTTCAGAAAAGACAGACTTTGGCGGCTTTTGGTACTGCTTTGCTCGAATCGGCGGCAAGAAATGCCGATGCTAATGGTTTCGGACTGCGTTTGTTGCAGCAAAATCAGACAACGTGGGTGTTGAATAAAATGGTGATTGATTTCTCTCGCATATTGTCAGACGGGCAGTTTTATAAAGTAGAAACTTGGGTGGGCGATGTCAATCGCCTTGCCACCACTCGATATTTTCGTGTGGTGGATGCTGACGAAAGACCAGTGGCCGAAGTCTATTCTAATTGGGTGATGCTTGATATGAACACCCGTCGTCCGGTCAATCTTGAAGAGGTGAAAGGACTTGCGCAGGCTGTGGAACAAGAAAAACTGATGATAGATCGTCCGGTGCGCATTCTGTCTGTCGATGAACCTCCTGTGTTTTTGTTGCAAGCAAAATATAGTGACATCGACATCAATGGGCATGTCAACAGCATGCGCTATGTGCAGTGGATGAGTGATTTGTTTTCGCGTGATTTTTATGAGTGTCACTCGTTGAAGCGCTTTGAGATAAATTATGCCAATGAAGTGAAATGGGGCGACGATTTTGCGATATGCAAGGTTAAAGTGGCCGACAATGACTTTCATATCGAGATTAAAAGCGAAGATAAGTCCTATTGCAGGGCAAGAATGCTGTTTGATTGACAGATAGAATTAAAAGTTTATAACGTTCGGAATTTTTGGGGTGAAACTCCCTTGTGTCGTATGAAAAAATGACTGAAAGAAGCTAAATCGGCAAAGTGAAGAGCTTCTGCAATTTGTGCAGCGCTTTGGCTTGAAGTGCGGAGCATGAATGAAGCTTCCATCATGATAAGGCGGTTGATGTAGTCAAGCACCGTGCGTCCGCTTGCCCGTTTTACGATTCGTGAAAGATAATCGGGGGTGATATTTAATCGCTCGGCGTAAAAGTCAATGTTATGATGTGCTGCAAAATGTCTTGGCAATAACTGCATAAAATCTATAAATAATTCCTCTGTGCGTTTGGGTAGTTTTTTTGTTACAGACTTTTGCTCTTTGATGTTCTGTATTTCAAGCAGAAAAATACTTAATAGCATTTGTAGAATTTCCTTTTTATATGCATGTTTTGATTGCATAAGTCCTATAATTTCGTGCATTTTGGCGACAATGCGGCGAGCTGTGTTGTACGTAAGCGTTATCTTCTGCGTTTGGAGTTGTACAATAGGTGTGTAAACAATACTTATAAGATCTCGTACATAAGGAATGCGGAATGTAGCCTCTTCATCTGCAAGCAGGCAGATGCCGCAGTAGTCGTCCGATGTGTTGATAATTTTTACGGGTTGTCCTGGTGAATATATGTATAAATCGTTAGGGTGTAGTGTCAGCGTTTTCAAGTTGTTCTGAATAGTGACGGTTCCTTTTGTTACGATAGTAAAAGTGTAAGCAAGAACATATCCGTGCGTTTCGTTGGTTCGGAGAGTGTCTGCAGCGTTCGTCTTATAGCAAAATATCTCACCGTCCCAATCTTTAAAAGGTGCTTTCCCGAATGTCAGCATCCATGCTTCTTTCAGACTGTACATGTTTTTGGTTTTTGATACAAAGATAGAATAAAAAAACACAATTGGTCGCTTTCAGACAAATATTGTTCTTTCTTATGTTTCTTTTTGTATGCTGATTCTGCTTATATTTGCCAAAGTTAACGTCAAAAAACACATTACTTATGGACAAACAAAAATCTATAGAAGCACTTCAGTTCTTCATCACTAATCTGAACGCTCAGTCGTTCCAGCACAAATTACAGGCAAAAGTGTTCGGCTCACTCGGATTCCACAAGTTGGAAACGAAGTATCAGGAACATGCAGAAGAGGAGCAAGGGTTTGTTGATCAGTTTATCGACCGTCTGCTCGACCTCGGTGGCGATCTGAAACAGGAAGCTGTTGAAGCTCAGACTCTATATAAGGATCCAATAGAATTCCTGAAAGCAGACTACAAGGTTTCTGTTGACGGCATTGAGATGCTTCGCAAGTGTATCGACAGCATAAAGGACGACCTCACCACTTTCGATATATTGAAGGACTACCTGAAGGACGAGGAAGAGGATATGTATTGGAGCGAGGAACAGTTGGGTCTCATCGAATGTATCGGTTCGAAGCCTTGGCTTATGAAAGCAGCTCTTTAATCAAAAACATTTTTCTAACCTAAAAAACATGAAAATTATGGAATCAATAAAGAAAGTATTTGATTTTCTTCAGAACGCAGGAACATTCTATTTGGCAACAGTAGAAGGCGACCAGCCACGAGTACGTCCTTACGGAGCCATGCTTTACTTCGAGGATAAAATCTATATTATGGCATTCGGTAAAACCAATGCTACCCGTCAGATTGCAGCAAATCAAAAGGCTGAAATATGTGCTTTCAAGGGACAAACTCTGCGCATTGAGTGTAAACTTGTTGAGGACAATCGTCCTGAAGTAGGTAAGGCTCTTGTAGACAAGATGCCAGTACTGAAGCCTGCTTTAGGAGAAAATGGCGAGAACGGCGTGATGTACTACTTAAAGGATGCCAAGGCTGATTTCTTCAAGATGATGGAATTGGTAGAGACAGTAGAGTTCTAACTATAGAACTTTCTTATCCCGAATTGGCGTATACGTGATGAAGCACTGTACGAGAACAAGTTGTCGGTTGTTTAAGACGACCTTGCAGCTGCCCATCAGACACTCGACCGCATGCGTGAGTTTGTCCGTAACCAGCCGAAAGCCCATCTGTCAATCCACACGCCGCAGGGATACGAGAATCATGAATCCAAACGTGTGATGGATTTGGACAATCCCGTTCCAACACTTTTTGCTGACATAGACATCTCAAAACAGACAACTTCAGGCAAGTATGCTCTGTCTGCGGATGTGTCTATGCCACGAGGAACAAACAGAGTGACCTTAGAAGACTTGCCGACAGACTGGAAATGTACGCGTTGCAAGCAGAGCAAGGAAAGGTCCAACAAGGCATAAACCAAATAGAAGAATGAAAGAAATGGAAGAACAAAAACAGATAGATTTGGCAGCATATATGAGCGCTAGCATAAGCAGGATAATGACAAAGGCTTATAAAAACGTACTGTCTAATCCGCGCGAGGCAAAATTCGCCTTCCACATGCAACAGCTTTTTGCTAAATCAGAAAAGCGTCGTAAAAAACTGCTCGAAAAAGAGGGGTTGGAAGTGCCTCCATTCCTGATAAGCAGTATAGCTACGGAGTGCAACCTCCATTGCAAGGGGTGTTATGCCAGAAGTAACGGAATAGCCGAGGATGAGAAAAATAATCGGAAGTCTGAGCTTACTCCTGAACAGTGGAAACAGGTTTTCAACGAATCAGCTGCTTTGGGTATCAATTTTTCTTTGCTAGCCGGTGGTGAACCAATGATGCGCAAGGATATTCTGGAGGCTGTGGCAGAGGTGAGGGATATGATATTCCCGATTTTCACTAACGGAACGCTGATTGGTCCCGCTTATGTTGAATTTCTATGCAAACATTTGAATATGGTGCCCATTATAAGTATTGAAGGAACAGCGATGGGAACAGACCAGCGACGCGGCCAAGGTGTGTTTCGCAGAGCTATGTACTCAATGCAACAGCTTAAGGAAGAAGATTTGTTCTTCGGCACAAGCATAACTGTCACTACGGAGAATTACCTCCTCGTCACATCCCCTGAGTTCATCGACCAGTTGCGTAGCTACGGCTGTAAGATAGTCTTCTATGTGGAGTATGTGCCAATGGAGGAAGGCACCGAATATCTTGCCTTCACCGAAAAGCATGTGACAGAGATGGAGTGCTTTCTCGAACAGCGCAGAGAGGAATATTCCGACATCATCTTCCTCTCTTTTCCTGGCGATGAGAAAGCTTTGGACGGCTGCTTGGCTTCAGGACGAGGATTCTTCCATATTGCTCCTGACGGCTCAGCAGAACCGTGTCCGTTTTCCCCATTCAGCGATAGCAATGTAGCCGAGATAGGCGTGAAGAAGGCATTGCAATCACCTCTGTTTCGCAAGATACGTACTGCAAAAGCGTTAGGCTGGGAGCATACGGGCGGTTGCACACTTTTCGAGCATCGTGAGGAAATAGAAAAAATGATTTAAATAATAAGTTTTATAATGACTGTAGCTATTCGTTATTTCTCAAGGTTTGGGCATTCTGCCAGGATGGCAGAGGTTATCAGCCAAATTACAGGTGTTAAGGCTGAAGATGTGTCTGTACCTATTACGGAATCGGTTGATGTGTTGTATCTTGGTTCTGGAGTCATGCTTGGTAAAATAAGCAATGAAATGGTTGATTTCATCCGTGCCCTCAATTCTGAGAAGGTGAGGCGTGTGGTATGTTTCGGCTCGTGCGCTATAATCAAGTCGCCTGTGCATCAAATGCGTTCTTTGCTTGAATTAAAAGGCATTACAGTAGATAAGCGTTCCTTTACATGCAAAGGGTCTATGGGACCATTGTATGCAGGGCATCCCAATGCGCTTGATTTGGAAAATCTCAAAAATTTTATTCAAACGATAAATTAGTATATAGGACTCCGATAATTCATCTTAGAATTCGTGCAATTTGCTTCTCTTGGGCATGTGGCAGCAGTTTTGTGAGATGTTTTGCCATGCGGCGGTGTGATTCCTTTGCGCTGTGCTGGCATAAGCATGCGTTTCGGCCCAGCAATTTCTCGGGTGTGGTGAGCAAAGCCCATCCGAAACCATATTCTTTGCCGTGCTTGTCAGTGGGATATACAAAATTTTCTGTCACAATATGGCACGACATCTGCAGACGATTGATGTAAGCGTCAAATTTCCCTCGCATTTTAGGGCCTGTAAATCCACATGCGGCGCGCAAGTCTTTGGTTATCATACTGTCGTTTTCGCGCAGCGTGCCCAGTATGATGTCCTCTATGCTGTCCTTCGCTGGTGTGGGGCTCTGGCTGCGACGCCAATTGTAAAAGTCGGGCCACCATTCGAGTGAAATGAATCCTGCTTTTTTTTCGAAAAATTTTCCGTAAACGCAGTTGCCGTTTTCCAATACCGAACTTTTCCATTGCCACAGAGGCCATTCCCAACTGCCGTCGGGAAATTGGATGAAACGGCATTCCTCAGCCATCATTCCCTCGGCACAAAATCCGTTAATGCTGCTTTCGAGCAATGGCAGAAATCCCATTTGCTGAACGCATTCTATTAAGTCGGGGCAGGAGTGTATCTCTCTTTGCTCTGCAGCGTTTGCGTTTGCCTCGTACATTGTCTTGAAATATTCTGCAAATGAGTTCATGCGCTATTTTGTCAAGGGGGAAAGAAAAAAGGGAGGTTTTGCAACCTCCCTTGTGTTCAAAGAATGATAGTCTTATTTCAACATAGAAATGCTTGCGATGGTGTCGGTGTTGTATTTGCCGGCTTCCAAGTTCGCTTTGATTTCTGAGAATGCTTTGATGGTGTAGTTTACATCGTCCAAAGTGTGAGTTGCAGTCGGAATCAAACGCAACAGCAGTTCTCCCTTCGGAATGACCGGGTAAAGCACCATTGAGCAGAACAAGTTGTAGTTCTCGCGCAAATCCATAACAAGATTTGTGCCTTCTGCAGGATTTCCTGACAGATAAACAGGAGTAACCATAGATTTTGTCTTGCCAAGGTTGAAGCCTTTTTCTCTCAATCCGCTTTGCAAAGCATTGACAATTGTCCAAAGCTTTTCTCTCAGTTCGGGTTTTGTCTTCAATAGTTCCAAACGTTTCAATGCACCTTCTACGATAGGCATAGGAAGTGATTTTGCGTAAATCTGAGAACGCATGTTGTAGCGCAAATAATTGATGATAGATTCTTTACCGGCTACGAAACCGCCAATCAAAGCCATAGATTTGGCGAAAGTGGCAAAGCAAAGGTCAACTTTGTCGAGAACGCCGAAATGTTCAGCTGTACCTCTACCGTTAGGCCCCATAGAACCGAATCCGTGAGCGTCGTCAACCAACAGGCGGAACTCGTATTTATCTTTCAATGCTGCGATTTCATCCAACTGTCCGAGTACGCCTGACATACCGAATACACCTTCGGTGATGACAAGTACACCGCCTTTTTGCTTTTCAGCCAAAGCGCAGGCGCGAGCCAATTGTTTTTCGAGGCTTTCCATGTCGTTGTGCTGGTAAACGAAGCGTTTGCCAATATGAAGTCGCATACCATCAATGATACATGCGTGTGCATTTGAGTCATAAACGATAACATCATTGCGGCAGCAGATTGCGTCGATGATAGAAAGCATACCTTGATAGCCGAAGTTCAGCAGGTAAGCGTCTTCTTTCTGCATGAATTCAGCCAATTGTCCTTCTAGTTTTTCGTGAAGACTAGTCTGACCTGACATCATTCTGGCACCCATAGGATAAGCCAAGCCCCATCTTGCGGCACCTTCAGCGTCAGCCTTTCTTACTTCTGGATGGTTTGCCAATCCGATGTAGTTGTTCAAACTCCAGTTCAGAACTTCTCTTCCGCGGAAAGTCATTCTCGGACCGATTTCACCTTCCAATTTTGGAAACATAAAGTATCCGTGGGCTTCTTTGTAATATTGACCCAACGGACCCTGATTCTCTTCAATTTTCTTAAAAATATCCACTTTTTCTAAAATTTAATGAATAAAACTTCGCAAAGTTAAGACATTTGCCTGAAAATAGAAAATTGTTTTGTGTTTTTTAATTTTTTTATTGCTTAAACAATTATAAATTAGTGTTTTACATTGTTCGTGTGTTCTGTGGGCGGCAATAAAAAGAGTGTATTTTTGCTGTAAATCTCGAACTATATATTACTTTTGCAGTTGTTGAAAATGAAAAACAAGGCATTTGACATATTCATTCGCTTGAAAGGCTATTTCTTCAATCCTGACAAGATGTGGAGAAATATTGATGAAAAGGAACGCACAAACAGTTTTGTGAAGATGGTGCTTCCGCTTTTCCCTGCTGTCATTTTGTCGATGATTGTCGGTCAGGTGATATTTGCGGAATTCGATTTCGAAAAGCTTACAGTTGGCGTGTTGCTGATGCTGCTGTCTTATGTGTTGGGATTTCCGCTCTCCAAATTTTTGTTCACGGCATTTTTCCGGCGTTTTTTCTCTGACATCCCGCTTTCGGAAAATAAAACTGACGTGCTGGTGGCTTATGCCTATTCGCTTCTCCTGATGGTCGATGTGGTGGCGGCTGTACTGCATGACGAAGACCTGATTTGTCGCATGTTTTATGTGATAGTGGCGTATCTTCTTTGGCGGGCGGCTCCAAACTTGGGAGTGGAGAAGAACGGAATGGTCAAGTATTTGGCGATTGTAGTGCCGTTTGTAGTGTTTGTGCCTTATTTCTTGCAGAGGATGATGGGCTGGATAATTTTAAGATGAGACAGAAAACTGACATACAAATAAAAAATAAACGTGCTTCGTTCGATTATGAATTTTTGGAACGGTATGTGGCGGGGATACAACTTTTCGGCACCGAAATAAAATCTATCCGGGCAGGAAAGGCTTCGCTGGTTGATACCTTTTGCTCGTTCATCAATGGCGAACTGTGGGTGCGGAATATGCATATCTCCGAATATGCTTTCGGCACATACAACAATCACGAGGTGCGGCGCGAAAGAAAACTGCTGCTTACAAAAAAAGAACTGAAAAAATTGCAGAGGGCTTCTGAAGATACCGGAGTTACGATAGTGCCGATAAGGGTGTTTTTCAACGAAAAAGGATTCGCAAAGATGGAAATCGCCCTTGCCAAAGGAAAGAAACAGTATGACAAACGGCAGTCTCTTCGCGAGAAAGACGACAAAAGGGAAATGGACAGGATGCGCAAAATAAACTGATTTTCAGCGCAATGTAAACTTTTAAACTGTCTGAAACCGTATTTGTTGAAAACAAAATTTCGAATGGTCGAAATAATTTGATATTTTTGCACGATGCAAAAAATGATAGAACATATAGAACAACTGTTGTTGCGGAATGATTGCGTCATTGTTCCGGGGCTGGGCGGTTTCGTGGCAAATCGCACTGCTGCCGAGGTGACTGGCGCATTTGTCGTCCCGTCGCGCAGAATCATGCTGTTCAATGTTCTGCTCACCTACAACGATGGCCTTTTGGCACAAGAGTATATGCGTTGCGACCGACTCACTTTCCAGCAGGCTATGGACGAAATTGGTCGTGCAGTCGCTCACTTTAAAAAAGAGCTTAGCGAATGGGGGAATGTGTCGTTCGGAAGACTGGGCGTGTTCTCGACTGGTGTCGACGGTTCGCTGACATTCCGATATAGCGGCAATGTGGAGTTGGATATTTTCAATTACGGACTGAAGAAATTGAATTTTGCGCCGCTTGCAAGCGAACGAAAATCAAGTTTCGGCATGAAAGAGTGGGTGGCGGCAGCGGCTGTGCTGTTATTGCTGTTGTTGCCGCTGAATTTGCTGAAGCATCAAGAGCCGTATTCGTCAGCGTCGCTGTCGTCGTTGGTTACGGCAGTTGAGCGGATGGCGCAGGACCCGTTGGAAACCGTAACCCAAGAAACGGTTTTAGATTCGTTGACTGTAGTGTCAGAAATGCCGGATTCGTTGAATCTCGTTCAGTCTGAAATCGCATTGGCAGAAGCAGAGGCGCCTGCGCCAGAAAGTGTCGAACAGCAATCAGTAGCGCCTCGAACCGTTTATCATGTGATAATCGCCAGCCTTTCATCTCAAGCGAAAGCGCGTCAGTATATGAGCGAGATCTCGGAATATAATTTCGATAATTTGGAAATTGTCCGTGCTGAGAATCGTTATCGGGTATCTGTGGCGAATTTCACATCAGAAGATTCCGCTGAATCATTCCTTGCCGATTTCAAGTTGCGGCACGAAGCGTTTGCCTCCGCTTGGGTGTTTGCCGAAAAAGCCGATTGACAGCGGCTCCGGAAAAATAAGGTGAAAAATATCATGCAATATTTGTATGATAAAAAACAAACCATTATCTTTGCACCGCAAAATTTTAATACTAATCAAACTAAAAAAACAAAAAAATGGCCGTAAAAGTAAGATTACAGAGAAACGGACGTAAGGGGTACGCGTACTACCACATTGTTATTGCTGACAGCAGAGTGTCAAGAAACGGAAAATTCATCGAAAGAATCGGTTCTTACAATCCGAACACAAATCCTGCTACTGTAGATTTGAATTTCGAAAGAGCATTGGATTGGGTTTTGAAAGGCGCACAACCAACCGATACTGTTCGTAACATCCTTTCTAACGAAGGCGTGTATATGAAAAAGCACTTGCTCGGCGGCGTACAGAAAGGCGCTTTCGACGAAGCAAAAGCAGAAGAGAAATTCAATGCTTGGAAACAAGAGAAAGAAGCTAAGCTTGCACAGCTGAAAGGTAAACTTGCTCAAGATTCCAAAGCAAAAGCAAAAGCAAAAATTGATGCAGAAATAGCTGCAAATAAACAGAAAGAAGCTGAGTTGGCAAAGAAAAAAGCTGAGGCGCTTGCAGCAGCTGAAGCAGCAGCCAAAGAAGCAGCAGCCGAAGAAACCGAGGCTGAAGCTCCAGCAACAGAAGAAGCAGCTCCTGCAGCAGAATAATTCTTATGTAAAAGGAATCGTAAAGCCTCGAATGGATAACTTTTCGGGGCTTTTCTTGTTTTTAAGATGAAAAAATAAAAAAATATGGGAAGAGCGTTTGAATATCGTAAGGCTACTAAATTGAAACGATGGGGCAACATGGCCCGTGTGTTCACAAAACTTGGCAAACAGATTACCATAGCAGCTAAAGACGGCGGTGCCGATCCAGATACGAATCCTCGTCTGCGTATGTTGGTGGCTCAGGCAAAAAAAGAGAATATGCCGAAGGACAATGTGGAGCGTGCCATTAAACGTGCGTTTTCAAAAGATGAGTCCGACTATAAAGAAATGAATTATGAGGGATATGCACCACACGGAATCGCGTTGTTTATCGAGACAACAACAGATAACACAACCCGTACCGTGGCAAATATCCGCAGTTATTTCAATAAAAACGGAGGTTCGCTCGGAACTTCAGGAAGTGTGGAGTTCATGTTTGAACATAAATGTATTTTCCGCGTGGAATCTAAAGAGGGAATCTCGATGGACGACTTGGAGCTTGAATTGATAGACTGCGGCATCGACGAGGTGGATGTCGAAGACAATGAAATCGTCATTTATGCAGATTTTGCGCAAAACTCGGCTGTTCAAAAATATTTGGAGGATAACGGGTTTGAAATTATCAGCAGCGAATTTGTCCGCATACCGACGGAATACAAGGAACTTCCTGAGGATCAGCGCGAATCGGTGATGAAGCTGATTGAAAAAATCGAAGACGATGACGATGTGCAGAACGTATATCACAACATGAAAGTGGACGAAGAATAATCGTTGGTTTTCTATAGAAGAAAAGTCAAGTTTCCAAACTTGACTTTTTTTATTTGAAAATATTTGATTTTTTTGTGTCAAAACACTAATTTTGTGGACTTTATTTAGAAGAAAATGATAAAAGTGACATTTCCTGACGGTTCGGTCAGAGAGTATAACGAAGGAGTTTGCGGATTGGAGATTGCAGAGAGCATCAGTCCGCGTCTGGCGCAAGATGTGCTTGCTGCAAGTGTCAATGGGCAAATATGGGATTTGAACAGACCTATCACTGCCGATGCGACGATAAAATTGCATAAGTGGGAAGATGACGAAGCGAAGCATGCCTTCTGGCATACTACATCGCATGTGTTGGCAGAGGCGCTGCAGTCCATCTACCCGAATATAAAATTCGGTATCGGTCCGGCTATCGAAAACGGATTCTATTATGATGTTGACAACGGCGAAGAGCCTATCAAAGAAAGCGATCTGCCTGTGATAGAAGCGAAAATGATGGAGCTTTTGGCTAAAAAAGAAAAAATGGTCAGAAAAGACATCAGCAAATCTGAAGCGCTGAACTATTTCAAAGGACGGAAAGAAGAATACAAAGTAGAGCTTATTTCGGAACTGGAAGACGGTACAATCACTACCTATCAGCAGGGCGATTTTGTAGATTTGTGCAAAGGCCCTCACTTGGTCGATACCTCAGCCATCAAGGCAGTGAAACTGATAAGTGTGGCTGGTGCCTATTGGCGCGGTGACGAGACTCGCAAACAATTGACGAGAATTTACGGTATATCATTCCCGAAAAAGAAACTTCTTGACGAATACCTTACTTTGCTGGAAGAAGCAAAAAAACGCGACCACCGCAAGATAGGAAAAGAGATGGAACTTTTTGCGTTCTCTTCTGCTGTTGGAGCAGGGCTTCCGTTGTGGCTGCCTAAAGGTACAGCGCTCCGACTTCGCCTGGAAGATTATTTGAAGAAGATTCAGAAGCATTTCGGTTATCAGCAGGTGATGACTCCACATATTGGTCACAAAAATCTTTATGTGACATCAGGTCATTACGCAAAATACGGAAAAGATTCGTTCCAGCCGATACATACGCCGGAAGAAGGAGAAGAGTATTTGCTGAAACCAATGAACTGTCCGCATCACTGCGAAATTTACAAATTCAAACCGCGTTCATATAAAGATTTGCCGTTGCGTTTCGCTGAGTTCGGAACGGTTTATCGTTACGAACAGAGCGGTGAGTTGCACGGATTGACTCGTGTACGTAGTTTTACGCAAGATGATGCACACTTGTATTGCCGTCCCGATCAGTTGCTGGATGAATTCTTGAAAGTGATGGATATCATTCAAATCATCTTTTCGGCTTTGAATTTCGATAACTTTGAAGCGCAGATTTCATTGCGCGACCCGAATAATAAAGAAAAGTATATCGGAAGCGATGAGGTTTGGGAAAAGGCTGAGTCTGCCATTATTAAGGCTTGCGAGATGAAAGGCTTGAAAGCGAAAGTGGAATATGGCGAAGCTGCGTTCTATGGACCGAAACTTGACTTTATGGTGAAGGATGCTATTGGCCGTCGTTGGCAGTTGGGTACTATACAAGTGGACTACAATTTGCCGGAGCGATTCCAATTGGAATATATGGGAGCTGACAACCAGAAACATCGTCCTGTGATGATCCATCGTGCGCCGTTTGGCTCAATGGAGCGTTTCGTGGCTGTACTTATCGAACATACCGGCGGAAAATTTCCGTTGTGGCTCACTCCTGAACAGGCGGTTATATTGCCGATTAGTGAAAAATATAACGATTATGCTCAGAAGGTCGCACAGTATTTGGAAGAAAATGACATTCGAGTTTCGGTGGACGACAGAAATGAGAAAATTGGCCGCAAAATCCGTGATAATGAGGTAAAGAAGATACCTTATATGTTGATTGTGGGTGAGAAAGAAGAAGAAAATGATGAAGTTTCTGTAAGAAAACAGGGCGAAGGTGATAAAGGTATGATGAAATTTACTACCTTTGCAGACAATTTGAATAAAGAAGTTGAGAGCATGATGAATGCTTGGAAAAATAAATAATCATAATTTTTAGGAGGATACTACAATAGGAACATTTGACAAGAGCAAAGAAAGTGCTCACAAACTGAATGAACAAATCAGAGCGAAAGAGGTTCGCTTGGTAGGTGAAAATATTGAAGAGCAGGGTGTATATTCCCGTGAGGATGCCTTGCGTATAGCGGACGAACAAGGTTTGGACTTAGTTGAGATTTCGCCGAATGCAGTACCGCCAGTTTGTAAAATTATTGATTATCAAAAATTTCTTTATCAACAGAAAAAGAAAGAAAAAGAGCTGAAAGCTAAATCAACAAAAGTTGTAGTGAAGGAAATCCGTTTCGGACCGCAGACGGACGATCACGATTACAATTTTAAGTTGAAACATGCGATGGGGTTCTTGCAGGAAGGTGCAAAGGTAAAAGCCTATGTGTTTTTCAAAGGACGCTCGATTCTTTTCAAACAGCAAGGAGAAGTGCTTTTGCTTCGTTTTGCCAATGATTTGGAAGAATATGCAAAAGTTGATTCGATGCCGTTGCTCGAAGGAAAAAGAATGATAATTGTTCTTTCGCCGAAGAAAAAGAAATAATTTTTTTTTAATTTTAAATATTAACAAAATGCCAAAATTGAAAACTAATTCCGGTGCCAAAAAAAGATTTACTCTTACCGGAACAGGAAAGATTAAGAGAAAACATGCATTCAAAAGTCACATTCTGACTAAAAAGACAACAAAACAGAAAAGAGCTTTGACTCATGCTGCCTTGGTGTCTGGAGTTGACACTAACAATGTTAAGAAATTGCTTTGTTTGAAATAAGCATGTTTTTGAATTAATTAAGTTATTAACCGACTGTTTAGCAGAAAGATTGCCACTCGATGGTAACGCTAACAATCAAAAAAGAAAAAAATTATGCCAAGATCAGTAAATCATGTAGCTTCAAGAGCTAGAAGAAAAAGAGTGTTAAGTTTGACAAGAGGTTATTTCGGTGCAAGAAAGAATGTTTGGACTGTAGCGAAAAACACTTGGGAAAAAGGTTTGACATACGCATTCCGTGACCGTCGCGCTAAAAAACGCAATTTCCGCGCATTGTGGATTCAGCGTATTAATGCGGCAGCTCGTTTGGAAGGCATGTCATACTCAAAATTGATGGGCGCTTTGCATAAAGCTGGTATTGAAATGAACCGCAAGGTATTGGCAGATTTGGCCATGAATCATCCAGAAGCGTTCAAAGCTATCGTAAACAAAGTGAAATAAACATTGTTTTGATACTTCACAAAAAAAAGCGGAATTTCAATTCCGCTTTTTTTTGTATTTGAATAAAGTATGTCGGTTACATGTGCAGTTCGGTTTTCCATAAACCATGTATGTTGCAATATTCGTAAACGGCAGTCGGTTTTTCTTTGCAAACGCAAATAACGGCTTCGGGCTTTTTGCCGACAGTCAGGTTAATCCATTGTCCGCCGCGTTCAGTCTCGACAAAGACGAAGGCGATGTGATGCTCGGGCAGCATAGGATGCGGTTCGCTGCCAATTTTTACATTAATGGTACATACATCAAGGCGTGTAACAACGGGCAAATGTTTTTCAGCGCTGGCTTCAACGGTGTTTGCCTTTAATTCAGTCATCTCTTCGCCGCAGCAAGAGGGGACTACGCCGGAATCCACCATTTTTACTGCAACATTTCCGCAATGTTTGCATACATAAAATTTTGTTGCCATAGATTAAGTAAGGTTAACAGGATTAGTATTATTTCACAAATATAATACTATAATTTTATGTTTTGCAATGTTTTGCGTTTTTTTATTCGTTCAATAGATTTGTTATGCCATTTCTGAAATCGGAGAAATGTTCAGGAAAGTTTTCCGAACCGTCGGCATGTATGCGGATACCGCTGTTGACATTCGCTTCGAGTGTAAACATGATGCCGTCGTGTACATTTTTAGGGTGTTTGCCGTGAAAATTGTTCCATTTGTGCAAATTGCAGTCGTTCAGCAGTAGCAGGGCTTTGTCGATGCTGCATTCTGTGCGTTTTTGCAGTTGTCGTTTCCATCCGTCGGGCACGCAGATTTTTTGGTAGAGCGAAACGGTGACGGTTTTGCCGTCGTTTGTCATTTCGTACTCGCAAGAAAAGCGCATGCCGTTAATTTTCAGCGTGATAATTGTGAAATCGCTTATCTTGTCAATTTTTGTTTCTTTTGGTTTGTTCCAGTTGAAGAATGGCATTTTTATTTTAGTAGGTTTGTTTGTCACTTTTTTCGTCCCATTCCAAGAATGCTTTAATGGCTTTCTCGCGCATCATTGGTTTGGTTGGTATTTTTCGTTCGTTGAGTGGCAGTGACATTTCATCGTAGATAAAAGAATCGTCGAACCCAATACTTTTGGCGTCTTTTTTTGTGTTAGCGAAGAATATCTTGTCGATATGGGCCCAATAGATGGCGCCAAGGCACATGGGGCATGGTTCGCAGGAGGTGAAAATGACACATCCGCTCAAGTCGAACGTGCCGAGCAAAGCTGCGGCAGAGCGGATGGCATTCACTTCGGCATGGGCGGTGGGGTCGTTGGTTGCGGTCACGCGGTTGACGCCAGTAGAAATGATTTCACCGTTTTTAGCGATGACAGCACCGAACGGTCCTCCTCCGTTAGCAATGTTTTCTAACGATAATTCTATGGCTTTTTGCATTAATTCTTTGTCGGTCATTGTAGGGCGAATTATTTTTTCAGGTAGTCTTTTAGCTCGTCCATCGCGAAAACGCAATTCGGTCGTCCAGCAGCGTAGCAAGCGATTTCGTACGATTGATAGATGAAAAAAATGCTGTCGTTAATAATCCATGGTTCTGTTGTAGGCAAAGGGAAAGTGTCATTAAGAATCATCATTTCCAATGCTTCTTCCGTAGTTTTTACGTCGAAATATTCCGGCATTTTTTCAAGAATCTTGTCTTTTATCTCTTGAGGTGATTTGAATATGTTCCATCCGAGGATTTTGCCAGTCTCTTTACAAAATGATGTTCCGCTGTAGAACCCGCCTCCGTGTGCGCCTCCCAAATAATAATAGCTGTCGGCTGTGTAGGTGACTATTTTTTCGTTTTCATACGCTTTGGAGATGTTGATTTCGGTAGTGCAACCATTCCATCTTTCTGTTTCTTTGTAGAAATCTTGTGCGTAAAGATGGAACAATTTTTCAATGTCACTCGTTTCGTTGTTATATTTGTCTCCCATGTTGCTGATTATCCAGGCGCGTATGCTGTCGGCAAGTATGCTGTTGTCGGTTGGCCAGTCGGCGGCGAAACTATAATGCAGATTTTCTGGGACGATTTCGGGGTCGCTCAGGTCGAATCCGGTTTTTGGCGATATGCTGTCAATGAGTTCGATGCGCTTTACAGGAAAGGTGTCGGCTGCGACAGGCGCTGTTGTTTCAGTGTTGAGCGCTATGCTGTCGGTGGCGGCAGTATTGCCGGTGCTGCCATTTTTCTGTTGGCAAGCGGTAAACGTCAAAAATGAAAATGCTGCGATAAATGCTGTTTTGTTCATGGTTAAAATTCTTTGTATCGAATGATTGATTCAACGGGGTATCTTTTGAGTTTTTCTCGACCTCCTAATCCCTCTAATTCAATAAGGAAGATGCAAGCGACAACAACTCCTCCCAATTTTTCTACGAGTTTTGTCGTGGCTTCCACAGTGCCTCCAGTGGCGATTAAATCGTCAACAATGACAACTTTTTGCCCTTTTTTTATGGCGTCGGTATGCATCTCGATTTGCGCAGTTCCGTATTCGAGCTCGTATTCTTCGTAAATGGTCTCGCTGGGCAGTTTTCCTTTTTTTCTTACAGGTACGAACGCTTTGTTTAGATTGTAGGCAATGGGCGCACCGAAGATGAAACCTCTTGACTCTAGTCCTAGCACAAGGTCAAAGTCGTATTTCTTCAGTATTTCCTGATATGCATTCACTGCGATATGAAATCCATTAGCGTCTTTCAGCAGAGTGGTGATGTCTCTGTAGATAATGCCTTTTTTCGGAAAATCAGGTATGCTTCGGATGTATTTTTCTATCTGATTCATTTTAGGTATTTTGTGAAACTCCCCGAAAGAAGCTTCCGGGGAGTGATGATTCGTTAAAATTCAACGGTTGGCGCTTTTTCGGCTCCAGCCTCTGCTTCGAAATAAGGTTTCTTTTCAAATCCGAAAATATTAGCGATGATATTGTTCGGGAATTTTCTGATAAGCGTATTGAATCCTTTGGCAGTTTCGTTGAATTGGTTGCGTGCTACGGTAATGCGATTTTCAGTTCCTTCCAATTGCTCTTGCAGAGCCATAAAGTTTTGGTTAGCTTTCAAGTCGGGATAGCTTTCGCTTACGGCAAGCAGGCGTCCCAATGCTTGGCTTAATTCTCCTTGCGCATTTTGATAAGCAGCCAGTTGCTCGGGTGTGGCATTGCTCGGATCGATGGTGATTTGCGTTGCTTTTGCGCGCGCAGCAATCACGGCTTCAAAAGTCTCTTTTTCGTGTGCAGCATACCCTTTGACAGTAGCCACAAGGTTAGGGATGAGGTCCATGCGTCGTTGGTATTGGTTTTCTACATTTCCCCATGAAGTTTCTACATTTTCTTCTTCTGTTACCATTTTGTTGTAGTTGCCCATTGCCCAAAATGCAAGTACGGCAACAATGGCGATGCCAATGATTGTTTTTTTCATTTTTTCGTTATTTTATTAGTTAATAAATATATGAATTCATGATTTAGAATCGGCCTCCAGCTCCTCCTCCGCCGCTGTGTCCGCCTCCCCAGCTTCCTCCGCCTCCGGAACTTCCGAATCCTCCTCCGCCTGAAGTTGTCAGGCGGGGAATGATGTATGTCTTCTTGTCGGTTTTTCCACAGTGTCTGCATTTATATGTTTTCACACCTTCGCCAGCGCTGTAGGTGGATGCTCTGGATGTGACAACATCGCTTAGCAGACCATAAGTTTTGGCGCCGCAGCAGCTGCATACGGTATATTTAGAGGTGGCATTGTTGTAGGGGTATATGATGCTGTGCTGGCATTCGGGGCATAACCAAACATCATAGTCGATAGATTTTACATTTTCTTCCGATTGTTGTTTTGAGTTTAGTATGGCGTCTTCTTCTTGTTCGCTCAGCAGTTTCATGTCATGTCCGCATTGAGGGCATTTGACCGTCTGTTGCCTGATTCCATTACGCATTTTTTTGAACCACCATGTGAAAAATGTCATGGCAGCGGGAAACAGAACGGCAAAAACAACGCCCCATACATAAAGTTTTCGGGTGTGTTGGTATCGTATGCTGTTTGTAGCGTCTTTGTTCCAGTTCAGCGCTTTGTCGGCAAAAAACATAAAGATGAGCAGGATAAGAAAACTGATGGCGAGATAATTCATCAGTCCTGTGTATTTGGGTTTGGCGGGAGTGAAGTCGGATAGCAGTTCTTCTTTAGCTTCTTGCGTGTTGATTTTCTCGTAAATGCCTTCGGCGCAAGCGTATATGCCGTTGTCCCAGTCTCCGTTTTTAAGCAGGGGATACACTTTTTCCTGCAAAATGTTTGAACATGTGGCGTCGGACAGAATGCCTTCGATGCCATCGCCCGTGTGAATGTAAAACCAGCGCGTATCTTTGACCAGCAGCAGCATTACGCCGGTATTTTTTCGTGCGTCGCCTACGCCCCAAGTGTTGAACAACTCCAGTCCGAATTCAAATTCGTCATAATAATTGCTGCCGATGGCGTCCAGGGCGACAACGGCCAATTCTACGTCCGTAGTGTTCTTGATTTTTCGTGCCAGCAGGTTCAGTCGGTAAGTCATGGTGTCGGACAGAATGCCGTCGGGGTTGGACACGAAAGCGTCTGCATCCGAATTTTTCGGATTAGGAACAGTAGATACCGTATATTCATTGGCAAAGGAGCATAAAATAAAAATCTGTGCCAGCAATAAAGAGAAAAAGTATTTCATAAACAATATGTACTCTTATTTTTTTCAGTATGCAATGTTAATGTTTTTTACTGAGAATTCAAAACGGAAAGTATATAGAATACACATGTTTTGCAGATGATGGACAAAAAAGGAGATTTTATTCTGAAAAGTGTTTTTTTGTGTGGATTTATTACTGCGATTTGTGAAAAAACTATTACTTTTGTGTTTTGAAAAAAAATTAATTCTAAATATATAGAGATATGGCAAAAATGAATTTTGGCGGTGTGATTGAAAATGTGGTTACCCGCGAAGAATTTCCGTTGGAAAAAGCGCGCGAAGTGCTGAAAAATGAAACAATAGCCGTGATTGGTTATGGCGTACAAGGTCCAGGTCAATCATTGAATTTGCGCGACAATGGCTTTAATGTAATAGTAGGACAGAGAAAAGGAAAAACTTGGGACAAGGCCGTAGCTGACGGCTGGGTGCCTGGCGAAACGCTGTTTGAAATCGAAGAAGCTTGCAAACGCGCCACAATTATACAATATCTTCTTTCTGACGCTGCTCAAATAGAATGCTGGCCTATCGTGAAACGCAATCTTACTGCAGGAAAAACATTGTATTTCTCTCATGGATTTGCTATCACATGGAATGATCGTACCGGCATTGTTCCTCCTAAGGATGTGGATGTTATCATGATTGCTCCTAAAGGTTCAGGAACTTCACTTCGCCGTATGTTCTTGCAAGGACGCGGATTGAACTCATCTTATGCAATTTGGCAGGATGCTTCAGGAAAAGCTTTTGATAAAGTTATCGCTTTGGGTATCGGCGTAGGTTCTGGTTATCTTTTCGAAACCACATTCTTGAAAGAGGCTACTTCGGACTTGACTGGCGAGCGTGGTTCGTTGATGGGCGCAATCCAAGGTTTGCTTCTCGCCCAGTATGAAGTGTTGCGTGAGAACGGTCACGAACCTTCAGAAGCATTCAATGAAACAGTGGAAGAATTGACGCAGTCTCTCGGCCCATTGTTCGCTGAAAACGGTATGGACTGGATGTATGCTAACTGTTCGACAACAGCTCAGCGCGGTGCATTGGATTGGATGGGCCCATTCCACGATGCTATTAAACCTGTGATGCAGAAATTGTATGCAAGCGTAAAGAGCGGAAACGAAGCGCAGATTTCTATCGACTCTAACTCTAAACCTGATTATCGTGCTAATTTGGAGAAAGAGTTGAAGGCTTTGCATGACAGCGAAATGTGGCAGGCTGGTGCCGTAGTTCGCAAATTGCGTCCTGAAAACAATTAAGAAGTTGCAGAATTTCTGAAATTATAAATCAATAAAAAAGCGTAATGTTTTAAAAACATTGCGCTTTTTTTATATAAAAATATTATCTTTGGAGAAAGATTAAAAAATAATCAAGTGTTGTCTTTTAACAAGTGGTTTTGGTCTAAGGCTTTTATTTATATACTGGATTTGCTGTTCGCGAATCTAGGATTTGTATGCTTTTTCTGGATGGAACAGCAATGCCTCGGCATTGAGTTGCATCCCACAGCGTTGAAGTATCTGTTGGTAGCCAATGTGGCGTATGTGGTGACGCTCGTTATCTATCCTTCGGCTGTGTATTACCGAATAAAAAAGTCGGAGCTGATAGTGAAGCAGGCGTTCAAATTCGTGTTGCAACATTTGGTGATGTTCTATGCCGGTACGGCTATTTTTAATCTTGCTCCGATTCCTTTTTTGCATGCGTTGTTGTTTTACTCGCTGTTTTTGACGGGCATTTTGCTTTATCGTTATCTGCTGTGGAAAGGTATCAGCCATCTTCGCATACAAGGAAAAAATAACAAGCGTATAGTGCTTGTGGGTGATTTGGACTGTATAAGGAAATTGGTGCGTGTGATGGACGAAATGCTTGTTGGTTATTCGGTGGTGGGCGTTTTCTCCGACGATGAGAATCTGTCGCCGGAGGTGTTGCACGGATTGCGTCTGAAAAAAGTGGGATGCTTGAACGAGCTTGAGAGTTTTTGCCGCGAAATGACAGTGAATGAGAATAGGATTGACGAGATTTATTGCGGTATGCCGTTTGAAAGTTTCGGCGATTTCTCAAAGATTTTGGATTTCTGCGAAAATAATATGATTCGCTTTTTCTTCGTTCCGACGCAATATAATTATGTGTCGCACAACTTGCGGTCGGAGCATTTGGCCAACATGCTGATTCTGTCGGTGCGCGAAGAGCCGTTGCAAGAGATGGGCAATGTGGTGATAAAACGCTTGTTCGATGTGTTTTTCTCATTGCTGTTTCTTGTGTTTTTCTATCCGTTTATATTCATTATAATAGGCGTGCTTATCAAACTGTCTTCTAAAGGCCCTGTCTATTTCATACAAAAACGGACAGGTATGAACGGCAAGGTGTTCAATTGCATAAAGTTTCGCAGTATGATAGAGAACGAGCAGTGTGACGAGGCGTTCGCTACGCGCGACGACCCTCGTAAAACGAAAATCGGCGCATGGCTTCGCAAAACGAATCTGGACGAGCTGCCGCAGTTTATCAATGTGTTGAAAGGAGATATGAGCATTGTCGGGCCGCGTCCGCATATGTTGAAGCATACCGACATGTATGCTTCCATGGTGAACCGATACGCCGTTCGTCTATTGGTGAAACCTGGTATAACGGGATTGGCGCAGTGCAAAGGATACAGAGGCGAGGTGTCAAAGCTTGAGGATATTCAGCAACGAGTGAAATGGGATATATGGTATCTCGAGAATTGGTCACTGTTGCTCGATATAAAGATAATTTTCATCACACTTTGGAATATGATAAAGGGCGATGAAAACGCTTATTAAAAAAACTGACCGATGAAAAAACTCATTTGTTTGCTTGCTGCGCTGTGCATAGTGTACGGCGCAAACGCCAAAGACGATAAATCGAAACAAACGGTGGTGTTCAATGTGATGATCACTAAAGATTCGAAACAAGCGTTCAAGAAAATTTCGGAGAAAGAGGGCGTTGTGGCTTTGCGCTTCGATGCGTCAACAAGTTCGGTGGAAGTGACATACAAGCCTTCGGAAACGAATATTCGTGAAATATCGTCGGCATTCAAAGAGAATGGTGTAATTGCATTTCCCATTGGCGAAAACTGCTCCGTGAAGAAAGGCGGTTGCCTGAACAACGCCGCTACCCAAATAAACACAATGAAATGATGCAGATAAAGCGATTTGTTTGCAATCCGTTGCAAGAGAACACTTATGTTGTTTTTGACGAAACGCGCGAGTGTGCGATTATTGACTGCGGTTGCTATACTGATGGCGAAAAAGAAACGCTGAGCCAATTTGTCAGTGAACAAGGGCTGAAAGTGAAGCACTTGTTGTGTACCCACCTGCATTTCGATCATATTTTCGGCAATAAATTCATTTTTGACACTTACGGAATTTCACCCGAAGCATCGGCAAAAGATGCGGATTGGCTGGAAGATATGTGTCGTCGCGCACAAATTCTTGGCATTGATTGTGAAGAGGGTATAGTGCCGTTAGGCAAAGATTTGAAAGAGGGCGACGAAATTAATGTCGGCGCAATTCTGCTGAAAGTGCTCGCAGTTCCCGGGCATTCGGCTGGAGGACTGGTCTTTTATGACCCCAAAGAAAAAGTCGCTTTTGTGGGCGACAGCATATTTTGCGGCAGTGTAGGCCGCACCGATTTGCCCGGCGGAAATCAACAGCAGCTGGTGGACAGCCTGACTCAAAAAGTGCTTGCGCTGCCAGCAGAAACAATGCTTTTGCCTGGACATGGCGAAGTCACTAATGTGGCTTTTGAACGCGAACACAATCCGTATCTGTTTTGATGAATACGCTTTTTGTCATATTAGGGCCTACGGGCGTGGGCAAAACGGATTTGAGCCTTCGCTTAGCGCAAGAATTGCAGACTCCCATAATCTCGGGTGATTCGCGGCAGATATACCGAGGGTTGGAAATAGGTACAGCTGCGCCTGCTGAAAAAGAACTGAAGGCTGTAAAGCATTATTTTGTAGGGACACACGATGTCGCGGAATATTTTAATGCTTCGCAGTTCGAGACAGAAGTGATGCGTATTCTTGACGAAGAGATTTTTCCGCGTACGCCGAACGCATTGCTTGTTGGCGGTTCGATGATGTACATAGATGCAGTGTGCAAGGGCATTGACGATATCCCGAATGTGGACGAGGAAGTGCGCAATTCGTTGCACGAGCAGTTTTTGCGTGAGGGCATCGACAATATTCGGATGCAGTTGAAAATGCTGGACCCCGCGTTTTATAATGAGGTGGATTTGAAAAACAGCAAACGGGTTATACATGCCGTAGAAATTTGTCTGACAGCAGGCGTCCCATATTCTTCTTTGCGTAAAAATACCGTTAAAAATCGTCCGTTCCGCATAGTGAAAATCGGATTGAACAGACCGCGAGAAGAACTGTATGAGCGCATAAACGGTCGTGTGGATAAGATGATGGCGATGGGATTGGAAGAAGAGGCCAGACGATTTTATCCGCAGCGAGAATTGAATTCGTTGAATACCGTTGGTTATAAGGAACTTTTTAAATATTTTGACGGCGAGTGGACTTATGATTATGCGGTGAACATGATAAAACAGGATTCGCGTCGATATGCTCGCAAGCAGCTGTCGTGGTTCAATCGCGACAAAGATATTGCTTGGTTTCATCCCGACGACGAAACAGCGATAATGAAGTTGATACTCGAGTCAAAGGGCTGAGGAGAAACGAATGAAGATTCTGTCAGTGTCAAAGTTGTTTTTAATTTCTGAGTTCTGAGTTTGATGATTTGAAAATTTGAAGATTTGAAAATTTCAATTTTCATGTATGATGTATTGATGTATAATGTATGAGTGGAAAGCTAAATGTCTGTGTCAATGTCAGTGTCAAAGTTGTTTCTGATTTATTTCGCTACGCTCAATGAACGTTGTTTCTGAGTTTGAAAATTTGAAGATTTGAAGATTCTGTCTGCGTCAATCTAATTGGAGATTAAATAATTGGATAATTAGATAATTATCTTGCGTCTGCGTTATTGTCCATTGTTAATTATTAATTGTTCATTTTCAATTGATAATTAAATTGTCTATCTTTGCATTTCAGAAAAAACATAATATAAAATGGAAGAGTTAGCTAGTAAATATAATCCTGCTGAAGTTGAGGAAAAATGGTATCAGTATTGGATTGACAAGAAGATGTTTTCTTCAAAACCTGACGGGCGTGAGCCTTATACAGTTGTCATTCCGCCTCCCAATGTGACGGGCGTGTTGCACATGGGGCATGTGTTGAACGAAACGATTCAAGACATTCTTGTCCGCCGTGCCCGCATCGAAGGAAAAAATGCCTGCTGGGTGCCAGGAACTGACCATGCCTCTATTGCCACTGAAGCCAAAGTCATCAAACGATTGGCAGAGAAAGGCATCAAAAAATCGGACCTTACGCGTGAGGAGTTCTTGAAACACGCTTGGGCATGGACCGATGAGCATGGCGGCATCATTTTGAAACAATTGCGCAAACTCGGTTGTTCGTGCGACTGGGACAGAACTTCGTTCACTATGGACGATACCCGTTCGCGTGCAGTGATAAAAGTGTTCTGCGATTTGTACGAGAAAGGCTTGATATATCGCGGTCTTCGCATGGTGAACTGGGATCCAGAACGCCAAACGGCGTTGAGCGACGAGGAAGTGATTTATCAGGATGAGCACTCTCATCTTTTCTATCTCCGTTATTATGTAGACGAACCGGCAGGTTCTACTGACCAGGAAGAAGCAAATGCCATTGTCAATCCTACGGCATTCGACCCGACAGTGAAACAGCAAGTCATTTACCGTGATGCGCAAGGCAGAAGATATACCGTAGTAGCTACAACGCGCCCTGAGACTATCATGGGTGATGTGGCTGTGTGTATCAATCCGAAAGACCCAAAAAACACTTGGTTGAAGGGTAAAAAGGTCATTGTGCCTAAAGTGGGACGCGTAATTCCTATCATTGAGGACCGTTATGTGGAAATCGAATTCGGTACAGGTTGCTTGAAAGTTACGCCGGCACACGATGTGAACGACTACGCCCTGGGACAGAAATACAATTTGGAGACTATCGATATTTTCAACCCGAATGCAACAATTTCGGAAGCCGCTGGCATGTATGTCGGCATGGACCGTTTCGACTGTCGTAAGCAGATAGTAGAAGATCTGAAAGCTGCCGGTTTGGTAGAGAAGGTGGAGGACTACGACAATAAAGTGGGATACTCTGAGCGCACTCATGTGCCTATCGAACCGCGCTTGTCTCTGCAATGGTTCATCCGTATGCAGCATTTTGCCGATATCGCCTTGCCGCCTGTGATGAATGACGATATTGTTTTCTATCCGGCTAAATACAAGAATACTTATCGCAATTGGCTTGAGAATATCAAAGACTGGTGCATCAGCCGCCAACTTTGGTGGGGACATCGCATTCCCGCTTATTTCTTGCCGGGACAGGAAGGCGTGAAAGAAGAGGATTTGAAGTTTGTGGTAGCCGAGAATTTGGAATTGGCACTGGAAAAAGCCCGCAAGATAGCAGGTTACGAAAATGTGAAAGCCGAAGACTTGCATCAAGACGAAGGTGCGCTCGATACATGGTTCTCTTCTTGGTTGTGGCCTATCAGCTTGTTTGACGGCATAGAAAATCCTAATAATGAAGAGATAAAGTACTATTATCCGACAGCCGATTTGGTGACAGGACCTGACATTATCTTCTTCTGGGTAGCCCGTATGATTATGGCTGGTTACGAATATCAAGGAAAGATGCCATTTAAGCATGTCTATTTCACGGGTATTGTGCGTGATAAACTTGGACGAAAGATGAGTAAGTCTCTGGGTAACTCACCAGATCCGCTTGATTTAATAGAGCGTTTCGGTGCCGATGGTGTGCGTATGGGTATGATGCTCTCTGCTCCTGCTGGAAATGATATCCTTTTCGACGAATCACTTTGCGAGCAAGGACGTAATTTCAATAACAAGATATGGAACTCGCTCCGTTTGGTCAAAGGTTGGGAAGTGGCAGACATCGCACAACCAGAATCTTCCAAAATTGCGGTAGAGTGGTTCGAGTCAAAATTGAACGCTTCTATTCAGGAGATTGACGATTTGTTCTCGAAATATCGCTTGAGTGAAGCCTTGATGACTGTCTATCGTTTGTTTTGGGACGAGTTCTCGGCTTGGTATCTGGAAATTATAAAACCGGCTTACCAACAACCGATTGACAAGGCTACATTTGAGGCTACGATAAATTTCTTTAAAACGTTGCTCAAACTGTTGCATCCGTTCATGCCGTTCATCACGGAAGAGCTTTACCAAAGCATCCGCTCGAACAATGATGCCGAAAGCATCATGACTAGTGGCCGTCCGGCCGCAGGGTGTGTGAATGCCGCATTGCTGGAAAAATTCGAAATACAGAAGAGCATTATCGCCGGCGTGCGTACCATTCGTCTGGAGAAGAACATCGCCCGCAAGGATGTGCTCGATTTGTATGTGACAAAAGGTGCGTGCGATGCTGAGTTCGAAAGCATTGTGGTGAAAATGTGCAATGTGTCGGGTGTGAAGAAAGCCGATGCGCCGCTTCAAGGAATGCAGTCGTCATTTTTGGTTGGTACCACCGAATTCTCTGTTCCGTTGATGAACAATATCAATGTGGAAGAGGAGGTGAAGAAGATAGAAGCTGACATTCAACATTATGAAGGATTTTTGGTTGGCGTGATGAAAAAACTCTCGAATGAGAAATTCGTTGCCAATGCCAAACCTGAGATTGTGGAACTTGAGCGCAAGAAAAAATCAGATGCCGAAAGCAAAATTCAGGCATTGAAAGAAAAACTGGCGCAACTGAAATAAGATTTGCAGAATAAACAAAAAATGTAGGGGTGTTTCACGAAATGCCCCTACATTTTTTATTATAAACGGTAATAAATATTATTATTCGTTCTTTTTCATAGTCGAAAGCATGCCGCAGGCGGCAAGGATGTCTTCGCCGCGTGATTTTCTGATGGTGCAGATGATGCCGTTGTCGTTGAGGTACTCTTGAAACTCAAGCATTTTTTTATCGTCGCAGCCTTTCAAATCAACATTCGGAATGGCGTGGAAACGAATCAGATTCACGCGGCAAGGAATGTCTTTCAGCAGATTCACCAGTTCGTGCGCATGGCGTATGCTGTCGTTCACGCCGTCGAACATGATGTATTCGAATGATACGCGGCGTTGGTGTGTAAAGTCGTATTGCTTTATTTTTTCAAGCACTTCAATAATGCTGTATTTCTTTTGTACGGGCATCAGTTGCGCACGCTCTTTTTCGAAAGGGTTATGCAGGCTCACAGCCAGATGGCATTGGCTTTTCTCCAGAAAAACAGTCATGCCAGGAATGATGCCGACGGTAGATACAGTGATGCGTCGCGGGCTCATGGCATAACCATAGTCTGAAGTGAGAATGTCGAGCGCCTTCAGTACTTCGAGTGTGTTGTCGAACGGTTCGCCCATTCCCATAAACACCAGATTGGTGAGTTTCTCGCTGTCGGGAACCATCTGTATTTGGTTCAGAATTTCCGCGGCAGTGAGGTGGTTGGTGAATCCTTGCTTTCCCGTCATGCAGAAAAGGCAGTTCATTTTGCAGCCTACTTGCGACGACACGCAAAGCGTGGCGCGGTCGCTGTCGGGTATATACACAGCCTCCACATATCCTTTTCCGGCTTTGAAAAGGTATTTTTTCGTACCGTCGGTCGATATGGCTTCTTCGACAGGTTCGGTTAGGGAAATTTCATATTTTGATTTCAGTTTTTCGCGGTTGGCAACGGAGATATTAGTCATACCGTCGATGCTTTTCACGCGTTTTTTGTATAGCCAGTCACATATTTGCGAAACTGCGAATCGTGGAAGTCCCATTTCTTCCACGATTTCTTTCAGTTCCGTTTTCGTTTTTCCAAATAAGTTTTCCAAATGAGTTTAAAGTCTAAAAATTGAAAGAAAATTTTCTTTCGGTCAGTGAATGTTGTTTCTGATTTGAAAATTAAGTCAAAGTCTACGTCATTGTCAATTGTCCATTGTTATAGCAAATCACTTGCCAATTCGGCCAATTTGCTTCTTTCTCCTTTTATCAGATTGGTGTGCGCAAAGATGCTTTGTCCTTTCATTTTGTCAATCATATAAGCCAATCCGTTCGACTGTGCGTCGAGGTAAGGGGAGTCAATCTGCTGTACATCACCTGTGAACACGATTTTTGTGTTTTCGCCAGCGCGGGTGATGATGGTTTTTATCTCGTGCGGTGTGAGGTTTTGTGCTTCGTCGATGATGAAATATGTTTCCGACAAGCTTCGTCCTCTGATGTATGCTAGGGCTTCGATGACGAGTTTTCCCGATTTCTGCATGTCGTTGAGTTCGGTTATCTCTTTGCTTGAGGATGAGAATTGGTTTTTGATGACTGTCAGGTTATCAAAAAGCGGCTGCATATAAGGAGCCATTTTTTCTTTCTCGTCGCCGGGCAAGAATCCGAGGTCTTTGTTCGAAAGGGCCACGATGGGGCGCGCTAAAAGTATCTGCTGGTATTTGTCGCGCATTTGCAGTGCGGCGGCCAAAGCTAGCAATGTTTTTCCTGTACCTGCTTTTCCTGTCACGCCCACCAGTTTTATGTTGTCGTCGAGCAGCACATCGAGTGCAAAAGCTTGTTCTGCGTTTCTTGGCTCGATGCCGAAGGTACGGCTTTTCCCCACTTTCTGTACTCTGTCTGTTTCGGGGTTATAGCGTGCCAGCACTGATGCTCTGTCGCTTTTCAGCACAAAACAGTCGTTAGGGTTGATGTCGTCTTTGAAGTAGAAACTGTCGATGGGTTCGCCTTGCGTTGAGCCATAGATGCGGTCGATAATGTCGTTGTCGATATTTTCAAAAACGGGGTTTTCCTTGTTGAAGATGTTGATGTCGGCCACTTTGTCAGAAAAATAGTCTTCGGCCAGCACACCGACAGCTTTGGCTTTCATGCGCAGGTTTACATCTTTCGATACCAGGATGGTTTTTATTCTCGGACTGCTTTTGCTTAACTGCTCCGTAGCAGAGAGAATCAGGTTGTCGTAAATTTTTTCTGAAAACGGGAAGTCTTTGCTCATGGTCATCTCGGTGATGATGAACAATTTTCCCAATCCTTCGCCTAGGCTGGCGCCTTTCTTGAAAAAATCATCGTCGGTGATGGAATCAAGTTCCCTGATGAATTCGCGCGCGTTGAAGTTTATCTGGTCGTTTCCTTTTTTGAATTTGTCCACTTCCTCCAGCACAACAATCGGGATGTAAATGTCGTTTTCTTCAAAATTGTATATACATTTGTAGTCGTGAAGAATGACATTGGTGTCCAAAACAAATCTTTTTTTCGTGTTCATGGCGTATTTCGTTTTTAAGGTTGAACAATTTATCGTAAATTTATGGAAAATTTGTGGAAAAAAGCAATGTTTTGTAAAAATTAATAAGAAAAAATGTGATTATGGATTCGTATGCAGAGACATTAGATTATTTATATAACAGATTTCCAATGTTTTCGCGTGTTGGAGCATCGGCCTACAAAACAGGTTTGGATAATACGCTGGCCCTTGATGAATATTTTGGCCATCCGCATCGCAAATTCCGTACTGTGCATGTGGCAGGGACTAACGGCAAGGGGTCGGTGTCCAATTTCTTGGCATCGGTGCTGCAGACGGCAGGGTATAAGGTAGGACTTTACACTTCGCCTCATTTGGTGGATTTCCGTGAGCGGATACGGGTGGATGGCGCCATGATACCGCAGGATTTTGTGATGGATTTCGTTCAGCATAACAAGGCGTTTTTCGAAGAGATACGTCCCTCTTTTTTTGAAATGACAGTCTTGATGGCATTCGACTATTTTGCAAAAGAACATGTTGATGTAGCAGTGGTGGAGGTCGGTTTGGGCGGTCGCCTTGACAGCACCAATATCATCACGCCAGATGTGAGTATTATCACCAACATCAGTTACGATCATCAGAACCTGCTTGGCGACACCTTGGCTAAAATAGCAGCAGAGAAAGCGGGGATTATTAAACGCGGCGTTCCTGTAGTGGTAGGCGAAGCGGAAGGTGATGTTTATGACGTGTTTGAAGCGAAAGCAAACTCGGAGCACGCACCGTTGTTTTTTGCGCCCGATTATCATGGGCTGTCGTTGAAAGACGAAAGCGAATTCCTTTTGCACGACAAATCGCTTGGCGATTTTGGCGTAGGGCTTCATGGCGACTATCAGCAGAAAAATGTGGCGACGGTGCTCACAGCGGTCGATGTGCTGCGCGATGCAGGATATGGAATATCCGACACGGCGCTTCGTTCCGGACTGCTTGATGTTTGTGCAAATACCGGACTGCAAGGCCGCTGGCAGGTGTTGCGCAACGATGCTCCCAAGATAGTTTGCGACATAGCGCACAATACGGCCGGCATTGCGTATATTGTGAAACAGATGCGGCGCGAGAATCGTCCGTTGCGCATAGTCTTCGGCGTTGTGAGCGACAAGGATGTGGACGGAATTTTGTCGTTGCTGCCGCCCGAAGCCGTGTATTATTTTACGCGTGCCTCCATACCGCGTGCGCTTGATGAACGTCTGCTGTGCGAGAAAGCTGCCGCGCATCATCTGAAGGGCGAGGCTTTCGGAAAAGTGACTGATGCAGCGAAAGCAGCGCTGCAAGATGCCCAGCCCGGCGATTTCGTATATGTCGGAGGCAGCAATTTTGTGGTAGCGGATGCGTTGACGGATATGACGTGGCTGAGTGTCGCACATTGAAAATCTGTTTTGTCACTGTGCTCGAAATTTGTAATTTTGCAGAGAATATAAAGAACTTCAATACCGTGTCGTTTTATCCGGAAGATTTTGAACATAAAATAGGTTTTGATGCCATCCGATACATGCTGAAAGAGAAATGCGTCAGTGCGCCTGGCGCCGAATTTGTGGAGCGTATGTCGTTCTCCAGTGATTTCGGTGAGTTGTCGTGCCGACTGCATCAGACCAAAGAGTTTTGCGGCGTGCTTTCAGAAAATAGCGATTTTTCGCTTGGCGGTATTGTGGATGTCAGGGAAGGACTGAAGAAAATTCGTGTCGAAGGTTTGTATCTCGACGAAAGCGAAGTGGATGGTCTCCGTGTTTCGCTCGAAACTTACGGACGGGTATGCTCATTTTTTGACATGGTCGAAAGCGAGCGCTATCCGCATTTGCGCAGTTTGTTTTCTGATGCCGCCGATTTGAATGCGCTTTTGCGCGAGATAAACAGGATTCTCGATAAGTACGGTAAAGTGCGGGATAATGCCTCGGCGCGGCTGGCTGCGATAAGAAAAGAGGCTTTCGCAGTGCAGAGCGGAATTTCGCAAATATTGCATACGGTGTTGCGAAAGGCGCAGAGCGACGGGTATGTCGATCGCGACCAGTCGCCCGTAGTGCGCGACGGCCGGTTGGTGATACCAGTCAATCCTTCATATAAAAGACATATAAAAGGTATAGTCCTTGATGAATCGGCAACTGGAAAAACTGTTTTTATAGAGCCGGCCGAGGCCGTGGAAGCCAACAACCGATTGCGGGAACTGAATGCCGAAGAACGGCGTGAGATAATTAAGATCTTGATGGATTTCTCGGCATTTGCGGCGCCATTTGTGCCTGAGGTGTTGCATGCTTTTGAAATAATAGGCGAGTTGGATTTTATTTGTGCCAAAGCGATGTGGGCGCGAGAGGTCGGAGCGCTGTTGCCGCAGATGGCAGGCGATGCCGTGTTGGTGTGGCGCAACGCATACCATCCGCTTTTGCTGCTTTCGCATCGCAAGCAAGGGCGCGAGGTGGTGCCTTTGAATATCAAACTGAATGCCGAAAATCGGATTTTGCTTATTTCGGGACCTAATGCGGGCGGAAAGTCGGTTTGCCTGAAGACCGTAGGTTTGCTGCAATATATGCTGCAGTGCGGCATGCTCGTGCCGATGCACGAGAGCAGTGTGGCTGGAGTTTTTGAAGGTATCTTCATCGATATCGGAGACGAACAGTCGATAGAGGACGATTTGAGTACTTACAGTTCGCACCTCAAGAATATGAAATACTTTCTGCGCAATTGCAACGAGAAAACCATTATTCTGATTGACGAATTCGGTTCGGGTACAGAACCACGTATTGGCGGAGCTATTGCCGAAGTCCTTTTGCGGAAATTCAACGAACGGCGTACTTTTGGCGTAGTCACTACGCATTATACAAATCTGAAACTGCTGGCCGAGAACACAGCCGGCATACAGAACGGCGCAATGTTGTACAACAGACATGAAATGCGTCCGCTTTTTGAGTTGCAGATTGGAATTCCTGGCAGTTCGTTTGCCATAGAGATAGCCCGAAAAATAGGTTTACCCGAAGAGGTGATTTCTGAAGTGGGCGATAAAGTGGGCGACGATAACTTGAAATTGGACAAATATTTGCAGGATGTTGTTCGCGACAGGCATTATTGGGCCGAGAAAAGGAAGAATATAAGGCAGAAGGAAAAATATTTGGAAGAGACGGCCGAAAAATATCGCCTTGAATTGGAGGATGTGGCTAAACAACGGAAAGAACTGTTGCGAGCAGCCAAACAAGAAGCGCGAAAGATGCTTGAAGATGCCAATGCGCAGATAGAGAATACCATCCGAAAGATAAAAGAAAGCGAGGCTGAAAAAACAAAGACAAAAGAAGCCCGCAGCGAATTGAAGGATTTTGCCGCAGCAGTGCAACAGACGGCAGAAAACTCGCCGGCATTGACACGGAAAATAGAAAAAATTGCAGGTGGCAAGAAAAAAGAAAAACCCAAACAGCAGTTCGATAAGGAAATATATAAGGTTGGCGACAATGTGCGTCTGAAAGGGCAGCACACGGTTGGGGTGATTCTCGAAATTCAAGATAAGAATGCGACAGTGGCTTTCGGACAGCTGAAAATGAATGCAAAACTCAGCAACTTGGAGAAACTCAGCAACAATCAAGTGAAGAAAGAACAGCGTCAGGTGGTGCTCATTAGTTCTTCCACCCGCGATGAAATCCGCCGTAAGAAATTGAATTTCAAGCAAGAGATAGATGTGCGCGGCATGCGTGGCGACGAGGCGCTGCAGGCTGTGATGTATTTCATCGACGATGCGCTGACGGTGGGTGTGTCGCAAGTGCGCATCTTGCACGGAACAGGTACGGGTGCTTTGCGTGAGGTGATTCGTCAATACCTTTCTACAGTGAGCGGTGTGACGCATTTCCACGACGAGCATGTGCAGTTGGGCGGTTCCGGCATTACTGTGGTGGAAATGTAAACAAATAGCAATTGAGAATTGAAAATTAATAATAAAGTAGAAATTACTTTAAACTTTTGACTTTATACTTTTAACTTTATCTATGCGAACAAAAGAAGAGGCGATAGCATTTTTGACCGAGCGAGGCAAGGGTACGCTGATAGAACATTTAGGAATCGTGTTCACAGATGTAACCGAAGACGGCGTGGTGGCAACAATGCCTGTTGACAAACGCACACGACAGGTGTTGGGAATTCTCAACGGCGGTGCATCGTTGGCATTGGCGGAGTGCTTGGCAGGAAGCACTTCGGTGCTTTTTTGTGCCGACGACGAATTTCCGGTCGGGATGCAAGTGAGCGGCAGTCATGTGGCGCCAGCTTTCGAAGGCGATGTGGTGGAGGGCGTGTGTACCATCCTGCATCGTGGCAAAGCCACGCATTTGCTTAATATTGATATTCGCTCGAAAAATACGGGAAAATTGATTTCAACTTCCAGAGTGCAGAATTTTATAAAAAAGAAATAACCTTTGATGGCGGAATCTGACATATTGACCCTGTTGAAAGAACAGAAAAGTTTTGCGCTTTTCCGTATGCCGAACGGGACGGAAGTGTACCTCTGCATGCAAAACGACGGAGGTTTTTCCCGACTTGAAAGCGTATTGGAATTGCCACGCGCCAATATGTTTGTTTTTGCGCCATTTGCTGTTTCAGCCAAGTGCCCCGTGATAGCTGTTTCAACCGATGTATATGAAAGAGTTTCGCTCTCAACGTCAAATGCTTATGGCAACCTGACTTTTAAAAGTTCTTCAAAAGGAGATTATGCCAAGGCATTTGAAAAATTCCATCGTAGGTTAAAAGCCAAGGGGCAGCAGAAATTGGTGCTTTCGCGTAAAATGTCAGCCCAGATTAATACTGGTTTTTCGCCGCTGAATCTTTTCTGCAAAGCAGCAGAGTCATACAAAGATTCGTATGTCTATCTGTTTTATACGCCAGCTACCGGTTTTTGGTGCGGCAGCACAATGGAGGTGCTTTTGTCGGGCGCAAAGGGGCGCTACATTACGATGTCGGTGGCCGGCACGCAGCAGAAAAAAGAAAGCGGCGATGTGGTTTGGGACGTGAAAAACAGAAATGAACAAGCGCTCGTTTCTGATTTTATCAGAGATGTCTTGCGTAAAGAAAACTGCCGTTTCTCCGAATCTGCGCCATATACGACGCAGGCAGGAAACTTGCTTCATTTGCGCACTGATTTTACCTTCGAGAAAGACGAAAATGTTTTGCGCTTGCTGGCTTCGCTTTATCCTACGCCGGCTGTATGCGGCATTCCGCAGCGCGATTCGCAACAGTTTATTGTGGCAAACGAAGGGTACAACCGTGAATATTACGCCGGTTTCCTTGGCACGATTTCTCCTGAGGGCTGTGATTTGTTTGTTAATTTGCGTTGTGTGAAAATTGAAGGGGATGAAATCAGTTTCTATGCGGGCGGCGGCATTCTTCCGCAATCGACAATGGAAAGTGAATGGGACGAAACCGAAGCCAAAATGGAAACGATGAAACAATTGATGAGATAATTCAATAAAAAAAATATAATGATCTTTTCAGTTCATTCAACAATTCATAATTCATAATTCATAATTCATAATTCTTTCTCTCCCTATGTTTTCTGTTAAAAAAAATGTATTGCAGCTCGTTGCGCTGATGCGTGCGTTCGGAATAAAGGATGTGGTACTTTGTCCGGGTTCGCGTAATTCTCCTTTGTCAGAGTCTTTCGCTGCCTGTGTCGATTTCCGGTGTCATCCCGTCACCGATGAACGCAGCGCAGGGTTTCAGGCAATCGGTATTATAGAGGAAACGCGTAATGCAGTGGCGGTTTGCTGTACATCGGGCACTGCATTGCTGAATCTCGCATCTGCTGTTGCCGAAGCCTATTATCAGCATTTGCCGTTGCTGGTCATTTCGGCCGATCGACCAACTGCCTGGATAGGGCAAATGGACGGACAGACAATTTGCCAGCCGGATGCTTTGGCGCCTTTTGTGCGCAAGCGTGTGAATCTGCCTGAAATAAATACCGATGAAGATGCATGGTTCTGCAATCGATTGATAAACGAAGCGCTATTGTGCCTCACAATGCCAGAAAAAGGGAGCGTGCACATCAATGTGCCTATTAGCGAACCGCTTTTTGACTTTTCTGCTGAACGCTTGCCCGAAGTTCGTAAGATTGACGCGAATATAAATGGCGCGATATGTAAGTGGCAATCGTCGCGCCGACCCATGTTGCTGGTCGGTCAGCATTTGCCTGACGAGGATTTGCCCGAGGCGCTCCGTTGTTTGTGCGACTCGAAAAGGTGTGTGGTGCTGGGCGAACATCTCGCCAATGTGCCCGATGTGATAGGCAACTTTGATGATATGGAACTTACGGAGACATTTGCCCCCGATTTCCTCATTACGATAGGCGGTCATGTGGTGTCGAAAAAGCTGAAACGATTTTTACGCACGAATCCGCCATCTGCTCATTGGCATATTTCGGCTGATGGCGCGGTGGTCGATACATTCAAGTGCCTTACGGATGTCTTGGCTTGCTCCGACATACCTTCGTTGCTCATTTCGTTGAGCGAGTTAGGCAACAATGCGGATGAAAAATTTATGAATTTATGGAAAACGGCGTCAGCGCAGTTGTCTCATGCTGGCGGCGATTCGCTCGAAGAATATGTTACGGGCGAGTTGTTGCGGCAAATGCCTGAAAATTCCGCTTTGCAGTTGGCAAACAGCAGTGCGGTTCGTCTGGCACAGCGTTTCGCGTTGCCGTTTGGCACCAAAGTGTATTGCAACCGAGGCACTAACGGCATCGACGGTTCGCTGTCGGCGGCGGTGGGGTATGCCAATGTGCATAGCGGTGTCACTTTCCTGATTGTCGGCGACTTAAGTTTCTTTTACGATATGAATGCGCTGATTTCGTTAAGAAAGGATGCCGATTTGCATGTCATGCTGCTAAACAACGGCGGTGGAAAAATATTTGAAAAACTCTTCGATATGGACGAAAACGCACGTAAATTCGTGGCGGGTCAAGGCGAGCACATCTCTGCAAAGAAATGGGCGGAAACCGTAGGCATGGCGTATATGTCGCTGTCGGGAAAAGAGAATACGGCGCAGGTCGTTGCTGATTTTGTTTCCAGAAAAGGGAATGTGCTGCTCGAAGTAATTGACAATTGAATTATTCTCGTTTCTGATTTTTTTTGCAATATAAAATATATTGTGTATATTTGCAGTGTTTTTCACAATGATGGGGGACATTAGTCCCCCTCTTTATTTATTATGATAGAAAAAGAATTGCTGACAAAGGCGGTGGAGGAGAAGCTCACCGAAGAACAGTTTGTTACCGAAATATCGGTGAATGAGACAAACAAGACGATTCTTGTCGAGGTAGATGCCGACAAGGGCGTTTCTATCGACTTTTGTGTGGAGATGACGAACTTTTTGCACGAACGCTTTGCCGAAGAGCTTGACGAGTACGATTTGGAAGTGTCGTCGGCTGGTATCGGACAGCCGTTGAAGAATGTCCGCCAATATCAGAAGTTCGAAGGCGAGGAGGTGGAAGTACTGACTGCCGACGGACGGAAACTGAAAGGCGTGTTGCGCACTCCGTCAGACAAAGGATTTTCGCTTGATGTGGTTGTCAAAATCAAGCCGGAAGGGGCAAAAAGAAAAATAGAAACGACACAAACGCTTAATTTTAATTACGAAGAAATAAAATATACAAAATACTTAATCAAGTTTTAAAAAATTATGGCTAAAAAAGAAGAGATCAATTTGATTGATACCTTTGGTGAATTCAAAGAACTGAAAAACATTGACAGAAGCACGCTCATCAGCGTACTCGAAGAGTCATTCCGCAGTGTGATCGCTAAAATGTTCGGCACTGACAAAAACTTTGATATCATTATCAATCCAGACAAGGGCGACTGCGAAATCTGGCGCAACAGAACGATTGTGGCCGATGACGAGTTGGAAGACGAAAATACGCAGATAGCATATTCGGAGGCTAAAAAACTGGACGAAGATTCTGAAATCGGCGAAGAAGTTACCGATGCCGTTGATTTCGTTAAGTTCGGTCGTCGCGCCATTCTGAATCTCCGTCAGACACTGGCATCTAAAATCCTTGATCTGCAAAAAGATTCTCTTTATAACAAATATTCTGAAAAAGTTGGACAGATTGTTTCGGGCGAAGTGTACCAGATATGGAAGAAAGAATTGCTGTTGCTCGACGACGAGGAAAATGAAATGCTGCTGCCTAAGACAGAACAGATACCTGGCGACTTCTACAAAAAAGGCGAAACTGTAAAGGCAGTAGTGGCAAGCGTTGACAACAAGAACAACAATCCGAAAATCATCCTTTCTCGTACTTCACCGATGTTTTTGCAGCGTTTGTTCGAGTTGGAAGTGCCCGAAATCAACGAGGGACTCATTACCATCAAGAAAATTGCCCGCATCCCAGGCGAACGCGCCAAAGTGGCTGTTGAGTCGTACGACGACCGCATCGATCCTGTAGGCGCTTGTGTAGGTATGAAAGGTGCACGTATTCACGGCATTGTGCGTGAGTTGCGCAACGAGAATATCGATGTGCTCAATTACACTTCGAATGTTTCGCTGATGGTGGCTCGCGCTTTGAATCCTGCAAAAATTTCTTGGAGCAAGATTGACGAAGAAAATAAGAAAATAGAAGTTTTCCTGAAGCCGGAAGAGGTTTCGCTGGCTATTGGACGCAACGGTTCGAACATCAAACTGGCAGGCATGCTTACCGGTTATCAGATTGAAGTGTTCAGAGATGTTGAAGACGAAGCAAGCGAGGAGGAAGATGTTTACTTGGATGCATTCGACGACGCTATCGACGAATGGGTTATCAACGCACTGAAGGCCATCGGATGCAATACGGCAAAGAATGTGCTTGAAATACCAAGAGAAGAACTTATCGCTCGTACCGATTTGGAAGAAGAGACAATTGACGATGTGCTCAATATTCTTCGTTCGGAATTTGAAAACTAATGGGTGCTGCTTAGCGTCTCTTTATTTTTAAGGTTCATTCTTTATTAACGATTTAAATTTTTAATATGCCAAATATCAAACTGAGTAAAATAGCAAAAGAATTGAATGTAGGACTCGGCACAATTGTCGATTTCATGCATGAAAACGGGTACAAAGATTTTGAAATGAACCCTAATGCGCGTTTGACCGACGAGCAAGTCGATTTGTTGAACAAAGAATTTAACAAAGACAAAAGCACGCGTATCGAAGCGCAGAAAATCAGTCAGCAGAGACAGAACAAAGAAAAGAAAGAGACTGTCTCCATAGATGATTTTGGTAAAGAAAAGAATGAAGTCGAGGAAATAAAGACAGTGATTCCTGAGACTAAAAAGCCTCAAGTCATTGGTAAAATCGATCTTGACAGCATTAATAAACCTCATAAAAAAGAAACTCCGGCCGCAAAAGAGCCAGAGGTGAAACCTGTGGTAAAGGAAACTCCCAAAGTGGAGAAAATAGAGCAGCCCGTAGCTAAACAGGAGCCAGCGCCAGCGCCCCAACCACAACCGCAGCCGAAACCAGAGGTAAAAGCAGTTGAGGCGCAAGAGCCAAAAACGGAGAACAAGGAAGAAGAGGTTTTCTCGTTGCACAAACCTCATGTCGAGTCGTCGCTGAAGGTGGTTGGTACAGTAGATTTGTCGTCAATCAATCAGCAGACACGCCCTAAGAAGAAATCGAAGGACGAAAAACGCAAGGAGAAAGAGGAACGTTTGCAGCAGCAAAAAGCCAAAAATCCGAATGCCGGCGATGCTGACATGCCGAAGAAAAAACGCGAAAGAATCAAGCATGAGCGCATAGATGTGTCTTCTGTTGCTGGAAAGAACGGCAAAGGCGCCAAAGGCGATAAGTTCAAGAAAGTTGCCAAGGTTGAGGTGAGCGAAGAAGATGTACAGCGTCAGGTGAAAGAGACTCTGGCGCGTCTTACACATAAATCAAAATCGAAAAGTTCGAAATACCGTAGAGAAAAACGCGAAGAAATTTCTCAGCGCATCCAAGAGGAGGAGCAGCAGGAACGCTTGCAGGAAAAGACCCTGAAACTTACCGAATTTGTTACGGCCAACGAGTTGGCTACTATGATGAACATCTCGGTGAATGATGTGATTCTTACTTGCTTTAACCTCGGTATGCCTGTTTCAATCAACCAGCGTTTGGATGCCGAAACAATTAACTTCGTGGCAGATGAATACGGTTTCAAGACCGAATATGTGAGTGCCGAAGTAGTGGAAGCCATCGGTGAAGAAGAGGAGGACAATGAGGAGGATTTGCTCCCGCGTCCGCCTATTGTAACAGTGATGGGACATGTTGACCACGGTAAAACTTCGTTGCTCGACTATATCCGCAAATCAAATGTGATTGCGGGCGAGGCGGGTGGTATCACGCAGCATATCGGCGCTTATCATGTTACGCTCGAAAACGGCAGAAGAATCACATTCCTCGATACGCCGGGTCACGAGGCGTTCACCGCCATGCGTGCCCGTGGTGCCAAGGTTACTGATATTGCTATCATTATTGTGGCTGCCGATGACAGCGTGATGCCTCAGACAATCGAAGCCATTAACCATGCTTCAGCGGCAGGCGTTCCTATCGTTTTTGCCATCAATAAAATTGACCGCGACGGTGCGAACCCTGATAAGATAAAGGAACAGTTGGCCAATATGAACTACTTGGTCGAAGAATGGGGCGGCAAATACCAGTCGCAGGATATATCAGCCAAGAAAGGACTGCATGTGAACGAATTGCTCGAGAAAGTATTGCTCGAAAGTGATTTGCTTGAGTTGAAAGCCAATCCTAACCGCAAAGCGGTGGGCTCCATCATTGAGTCTTCGCTCGACAAGGGACGCGGATATGTGGCCACTATATTGGTGCAAAACGGAACATTGCACATTGGCGACGTGATACTTGCCGGCACATCATATGGTAGAGTGAAAGCAATGTTTAATGAGCGTAACCAGAAAATAACCAGCGTAGGACCGGGTGAACCGGCGCTTATTCTTGGATTGAATGGTGCACCGCAGGCTGGCGACAATTTCAATGTGTTGCCTAACGAACACGAAGCGCGCGAGATTGCTAATAAACGCGAGCAGTTGCAGCGCGAACAGGGCATGCGTACAAAGAAACACCTTACACTGGACGAATTGGGACGCCGTATCGCTTTGGGCAACTTCCAAGAGCTGAATATTATCGTGAAAGGCGATGTGGACGGTTCAATCGAAGCCTTGTCCGATTCGTTGATAAAACTCTCTACGCCTGAAATTCAGGTGAATGTCATTCACAAGGCTGTGGGTGCCATCTCTGAATCGGATGTGATGCTGGCTGCTGCTTCAAACGCCATCATTGTCGGATTCCAGGTGCGTCCTTCGGCTGGCGTGCGCAAGATAGCAGAGAAAGAGGAAATCGATATCCGTCTGTATTCTATTATCTACGATGCCATAGAGGAAATAAAGGCTGCTATGGAAGGTATGCTTTCGCCGGAGATAAAAGAGGAAGTAACTGCTACCATCGAAGTGCAGCAGGTGTTCAATATCAGCAAAGTAGGTTCGGTGGCAGGATGTCTGGTGCGCGAAGGAAAAGTGAAACGCAGCGACAAGGTTCGTCTGGTGCGCGACGGTATCGTGGTGTTCAACGGCGAGATGAGTGCGCTCAAGCGAATGAAGGACGATGTGAAAGAAGTGTCGGTCAATTTTGAGTGCGGTATCAGTCTTAAGAATTATCAGGACATCAAGGTGGGCGACATCATCGAAAGCTACGAGGAAGTGGAAGTACAGAAAAAACTCTGATGCCAAACTTCTCAATATAAAAGGAAAGTCGGATTCTTTTGAGTCCGACTTTCCTTTTGTTTATCTGATAATTCGAAATAAATACGAAAGTTGCTGTACGTTTTGACGGCTAAGCGGTTTATTGTTGCTGTTTCTCAATTACTTCGATGCCATTTTCGCCGAGGAAGATGCTTTGGTAGATGCAAGGCAGGATTGTATCCCCGAATTCGTTTACAAGTCCCCATCCGTCTTTCCCTTCTATTGTAAAATATAAGATGCCTTCGCTCACATAGGCTGGCGAAATATTTTTGTACAGAAGCGGAATGATAACTTTTCCGTAAAGGTCTATCAGCGTGTAAAGTCCGTCTTTACCGCAAAGTGCAAAATAACGATTGTCGGCATACAGCATTGAGATGGAGGTGTATTGCGGCGTTTGCGTGAGCGACCATGTGCCGAGTGTTTTGTTTTTGGTGAACAATCCCCAAATCATTTGTTTCTTCTTTTTCAGTCCTACGCCTATCGGTGCATCTTTGGCGATACATATCACATCGTCGTAGGTGAAGAATTGAACGAACTTCTTCAACCAGCTTCCGTTTCTCTCCAAGTCCATTATTCCCCATTTTTTTCCAGCCCATCGTAGCAGACAAGCGGCGCGCGAGTCGTAGATGATGATGTCGGGGAATGTGCTTGACTGCGGGTCGATAACCCATCTTTGGCTGTTGTCGTCCCAGATGGAAATATAGCCGTCGCTTCCTTTCATTACATAGAATCCGTTGTCTCCATTGCCAGGTTTCGTGCTTGGCTGAGCTGTTATTTGACGATGACTGTTGTAACTCAATGCAGAGGAAAGCACATTGCCTAATAGTGATGTGGCGGTCGAAATCATATAAGAATTTGCCGAGACGCTCGGATTCGATGTTTTGGCGCCAGCACTTGTTCCTCCAGCAGATGAACTTCCGGCCTTGGGAGCATAAGGGCAAGCGGATTTGTGCGGTGCGCCACCTTTTGCGCCGCAATAGGCACAAGCAGGATTGCTTGCCTTGGGTACGCTTACATTGCCGCCCATCTGTTTCAGTTGTCCGTATGCGCTTTGTGCATTTGTGGCATGATAGCATAGAAAGAACAAGGCAAATAAAATTGCGATTCTTTTTTTCATAGTTGATGGTTTTTATTCGTTGGATGTTGCAAATATATAAAAAAATCGTCATAACATCTTATGACGATTTTTTTGTGCTTTTTGTGTTTAAAAAGATTATTTTGGTGTATTCCGGTAGAGGAAAAATGCGATAGGGATAAATGTTAGGTTGGGCAGCCATACGGCCAGGAAGGGCGACATGCTGCTTTGTATTGCGAATGTCGACGAAATGGTGGTGAACAGAATGTATGAAAAACTCAGTGTGAGTCCTACACCGATGTTCAGTCCGATGCCGCCTCTCTTTTTCTCCGACGAAAGGCTCACGCCAATCAGCGTGAGGATGAATGCCGCGAACGGTGAGGCAAACCGTTTGTGATATTCCAGTTCAAATTCTTTCAGATTGCCAATTCCGCGTTTCTTTTGTTTGTCGATGTAATGTTTCAGCTCGGGATTTGTCATCTGTTCTTGCATGTTTTTAGTGACGAAAAAATCACTTGGTTCCATGGCAATAATGGTGTCTTTTTCTGTGCCTCGGAACATTTCTTCCGATTTTTCGTTAAAATTGCGTATAATGTAATTGCTTATTTTCCAATGGTTCAGGCTGTCGTATTTGATGTGTTGCGCAGTCAGTCGCGACACTAAGGTTTTCCCGTTGAATTTCTCAAGCGAGAAGGAGTAGCCCATGTTTGTCTTTTTCTCGAACCGTTCAAGATAAGCCACTACACCTGGTTCTAGTTCCATCTGTATGTTGCGGGCATAGCTGGCATCACGCACTTTTACATATTGATTCTCGAATTTCAGTCTGGTGATGTTGTCTTCGGGAATCACATACCCGTTGAGGTAGAAGGTGAGCGAAGCAATGAGCAGTGCTGAAACAAAGTACGGGAACATCATCCGCTTGAAGCTTACGCCGCTGGCCAGTATGGCTATTATCTCGGTGTTCTCTGCCATTTTGGAGGTGAAGAAAATGACAGCGATAAAGACAAACAGCGGACTGAACAAGTTGGCGAAATAGGGGATGAAATTCAGGTAATAGTCGAATACGATGGCATTGAGCGGTGCATTATGCTCAAAGAAATTGTCCATCTTCTCGGATATGTCAAATACCACGGCGATAGATATAATCAGTGCGATGGCAAGGAAATATGTTCCGAGGAACTTTGCCATGATATAACGGTCGATGCGTGTGAAAAATTTCATAATCTACTGATTGAACAAGTCTTTGTTGAAAAAATCAAGTATCTTGTAAATGTTCTCTTTTGCTGTTTTTGCCGGAGAATCAGGATTCAGGTCGGCGGCTTTCTGAAAGGCGTTGATAGCGCTTTGCCAGTCTTCGCGACGGCGGTGTATGTTGCCGAGCAAAAAATAAGCCATATCCGAGTCGGGATGCGCCTTGATGTACTCGTCAAGGGCGCAGTGAGCTTTCTCTATAGATCCGTCGTTTATGAGTGTTTGAATCTCGTTTAAGTCCATTTTTCTCTTATTAAAGTCTTTCTGAAAGTCGTTTTACCATGGCGGGTTTCCATGTGTGGAAGTCGCCTTCGATGATGTGTTGTCGCGCTTCGCCTACCAGCCAAAGGTAGAACGCCAGATTGTGTATTGACGCTATCTGTAATGCCAACAGTTCGTCGGAGATGAACAGGTGACGGAGATAGGCGCGCGAATAGGCTGTGTCCACATACGATGCACCGTCGGCTTCGATGGGCGAGAAATCATCGGCCCATTTGCGGTTTCTCATGTTCATCACACCGTTTTTGGTGAAGAGCATGCCGTTTCGTCCGTTGCGGGTAGGCATCACACAGTCGAACATATCCACACCTCGCTCAATGGCCTCGAGTATATTGACGGGAGTGCCTACGCCCATCAGATATCGTGGCTTGTCGGTGGGCAGAATGGCATTCACGATTTCTATCATTTCGTACATTTTTTCAGCGGGTTCGCCTACTGCAAGTCCGCCGATGGCATTGCCTTCGCAGTTTTTTGATGCGATGAATTCCGCCGATTTGGTGCGCAGTTCGGGATAGACACAACCTTGCACGATGGGGAAGAATGCTTGCGAATAGCCGTATTTTGGTTCGGTTTCGGCAAAGTGTTTCAACACTCTGTCGAGCCAGCGATGGGTGAGTTCCATCGATTTCTTGGCATATTGGTATTCGGCAGTTCCTGGGGTGCATTCGTCAAATGCCATCATGATGTCTGAGCCGATAGCGCGTTGTATGTCAACGGTTTTTTCGGGAGTGAAGGTGTGTTTCGATCCGTCGATATGCGAACGGAAGGTGACGCCTTCTTCCTTGAGTTTGCTTCGGGTGTGCGATAGTGAGTACACCTGAAAACCGCCGCTGTCGGTGAGTATGGGCTTGTCCCAGCTGTTGAATTTGTGCAACCCTCCGGCTTTCTCTATGATTTCCGTTCCTGGACGCAGATAGAGGTGATAGGTGTTGCCCAGTATGATTTGGGCTTTGATATCGGTTTTCAGTTCGTGCATGTGCACAGCCTTCACCGAGCCGAGTGTGCCTACTGGCATGAATATCGGTGTGAGAATCTCGCCGTGGTCGGTGGTGATTTTGCCGGCTCTGGCTTTTGTTTTGCTGTCGGTATGTTGCAGTTCAAATTTCATGGGCAGAGAAGAATGTCTGTTACCATTTGTTATAGTGGATGTTCTCTTGCAGGAATTTGTCCTTCACTTCGGGTTGTTCGTTGGGGTAGCCCAGCACTACTAGACACATCGGTATGATGTGATTAGGCAAACCGAGTATCTCGCTCACGCTTTTTACGCGTTCCGAAATAGGGTATACGCCAACCCACAGACCTCCCAAGCCCATGGCGTGAGCTGCAAGGAGCATGTTTTCTGTGGCGGCCGAAGTGTCTTCTACCCAATAGCCCTGACCTTCGCCTTCGAGCGCTTTCTGCAGGTTGCCGCACACGGCAATGGCATGCGATGCGCCATTTTCTATGCGCGAACTTTTCAGTGTGTCGCTCAGCAGCATCAGCGTTTCGGGGTCGTCCACTACTACAAATGCCCAAGGTTGTTTGTTGACGGCAGTCGGTGCGCTCATGCCGGCACGCAGAATGGTGTCAATCTGTGCGTCAGTGAGTTTTTCTCCAGTAAAGTGGCGTACCGATACGCGGGTTTTAATCACATCCAAAGCAGCTTCGGTGCGTGCCTGGCTGTTGTCTGCGTTTTCGCTCTTGTTGCACGAGAACATTGCCAGTGCCAAAAGAAATAAGATTGCTGTTTTTTTCATGGTATATATTATTCTATTTTGTTAAATGTAAATTCTCCGTCATTGTATTCAATCTCGGTCAGCGTTTCTGTGGTGATGGTGTTTATTTTCGCTTTGTCGAAAGCGGTTTGCACCTTCACATAGTTTTCAGAAAAACCGAACATTTTTCCCTCGCGTTCGGTGGCTTCCCACAGCACTTTCACCATTTTTCCGCGCTGACTTTCGTAAAAGGCCTTTGTTTTGGCCTCCGACAGGCTGTGTAGTGTTTCGCTGCGCAGTTTCTTGTCTTTGTCGCTCACTTTGTGTGTTATCTCCAGCGCTTTGGTGTTGGGGCGTTCGGAGTAGGTGAACACATGCAGTTGCGATATGGGCAATTGTTCCACAAAACGACGGCTTTCGTCAAAGAGGGCCGCGGTCTCGCCACGCATTCCCACGATGATGTCCACGCCAATGAAAGCGTCGGGCATTGCTTGTTTTATGCGGTGTACTTTATGGGCGAACAATGCGCTGTCGTAGCGGCGTTTCATCAGTTTCAGCACTTCGTCGCTGCCCGATTGAAGCGGAATGTGAAAATGGGGCGCAAAATGGTTCGATTGTGCCACAAAGTCTATGATTTCGTCGGTGAGCAAGTCGGGTTCGATGCTCGAAATCCTGTAGCGCACATCAGCAGCCGTGTTGTCCAGCTCTTTAATGAGTTGAAAGAAGTTTTCGCCAGTAGATTTTCCGAAAGCGCCTATGTTCACGCCGGTGATGACTATTTCGCGTGCGCCGTTGTCAATGGCTTTGCGTGCCTCGCATACGGTTTCGGCTATGCTGGCATTGCGGTTTCGTCCGCGGGCAAAGGGGATGGTGCAATAGGTGCAGAAATAGTCGCAGCCGTCTTGCACTTTCAAGAAATGGCGCGTGCGGTCATCTTGCGAGCACGACGGCTGAAAGCGCTTTATTTGACTTATTTTAGTGTGGAATATTTGGCAGTCGGTCTGATTGTCGAGGTTGCTCAGATGTTCTATGATGTTGAACTTCTCGTTGGCTCCAAGTATCAGATTCACTCCGCTGATTTTTGCTATCTCGTCGGGTTTCAGTTGTGCGTAGCATCCCGTGACGATGATAAAGGCGTTGGGGTGGCTTTTGTGCATTTTGCTGATAGCTTGACGGCATTTCTTGTCGGCCACCTCGGTCACGGTGCAGGTGTTGATAATGCATACATCTGCCTGCTCGCCGCGTTTCGCTTTGCGAAACCCGTTCTCAATGAGTGTCTTGCCAATGTATGATGTTTCGGCAAAGTTAAGTTTGCATCCAAGGGTGCAAAACGCTACTTTTTTGTCTTTGAAAACCGAAGTGTCAATCATGCTTAAACGCTCATTTTTGTTTCAAAATGCAAAGATAGACAATTTAATTATGAATTGAAAATGAACAATTAATAATTAACAATGGACAATAACGCAGACGCAAGATAATTATCTAATTATCCAATTATTTAATTTCCAATTAATTCGACCTTGACTCAGACCCTAACGCTGACTTTCAACTTTATACTTTAAACTTTTTACTTTCTACTTTCTACTTTCTACTCATACATTATACATCAATACATCATACATGAAAATTGAAATTTTCAAATTCTCAAATTCTCAAATCTTCAAATCTTCAAATCTTCAAATCTTCAAATCTTCAAACTCAGAAATCAGAAATAACATTGACACTGATGCAACAACGACTTTCTGCTCAACCGAGTATTTTGTTTATCAGGTCATTTCGTCCCATGCGTTTCAGGTCGGCGATAATCTGATTGCGGTATTCTTTTTGGTACCAGAAGAAGAATTTCCGTTGTCCGAGTTTTTCGTTTTTGCTTTTGGCTGTGAACACGGGTTTCATCGTGTAAGGGTCGAGACCGGTGTAATACATTTCGGTGGCCAGTGTCATAGGGGTAGGCGTGAAGTCTTGTATCTGTTCCAGTTTGAAGTTCAACTTTTTGGTGATGGCGGCCAATGCTGCCATATTCTCGGCGGTGCAACCGGGGTGGCTCGACATGAAATAGGGTATCAGCAGTTGTTTCTTGTGCTCTTTCTCGTTCACCTCGTCGAATATTTTCTTGAATTGGCGAAACATCTCAAAGCTTGGTTTGCGCATCATCTTCAGTACATTGTCTGCAGTATGCTCGGGTGCAATTTTCAGTTTTCCCGACACGTGGTTGGCTATCAGTTCGTGCATGTATTCGCGGTTGATGCGGTTGGTGTTTTCATCGTCTGATTGGTGCAGGCAAAGGTCGTAGCGCACGCCGCTGCCGATAAATGATTTTTTGATGTACGGCAGTCTGTCCACTTTCCGATAGAGGTCGAGCAGCGCTTTGTGACTGGTATTCAGATTTTTGCAGATATTGGGATGTACGCAGGTGATGCGATGGCATTTTTTGCAAAGTTCGGTGTTTTTGCCATGCATCTTGTACATGTTGGCCGACGGACCTCCCAAATCGCTCAGATAGCCCTTGAAGTCGGGCAGTTCCTTTATTTTTTCTATTTCTTTCAGAATCGACTCTTCTGAACGCGAAATGATTTTCCGCCCTTGATGTATGGAGATGGTACAGAAGGCGCAACCGCCCATGCAGCCGCGGTGTATGTTCACCGAGTGTTTTATCATTTCGTAGGCAGGAATGGTCTTGCCTTTGTATTTAGGGTGCGGCAGTCGTGTGAAGGGCAGTTCGTAGGTGGCGTCAAGGTCTTCGCCTTTCATGGCAAACGGCGGGTTGACGATGATTGCCTGGTCGCGGTAGTTTTGTATCAGTCGTGCGGAGTCTTCTCTCGTCGATTGCTCCTCGATGTTTCGGAAGTTTTCGGCGTACAGTTTTTTGCTTTTCAAGCAGTCTTCGTGCGAATGCAGTTTTATGTCGTTCCACTCCGAATGAGGGGTGGTGCGTGCTATATAGGCCGTTTGCTTGATGTCGGTGGGGATGCGGTGCGTTTCTTTGAATTTGCGCGCGAGTTCTCTCAGCGGCAGTTCTCCCATGCCGTATATAAGCAGATTGGCTTTGCTGTCCACCAGAATGCTGGGCATGAGTCGGTCTTCCCAGTAGTCGTAATGCGTGAGGCGGCGCAACGAAGCTTCTATGCCGCCTATCACAATGGGCACTTCGGGGTACAGCTGCCGCAGTATGTTGGCATAAGTGATGGTGGTGCGGTCGGGACGGAAACCTGTTTTCCCGTCGGGCGAGTAGGCGTCGTCGGAGCGCAGCCGTTTGTTGGCTGTATAGTGATTCACCATAGAGTCCATGGCGCCGGCCGAGATGGCAAAAAACATGCGGGGGACGCCCATTTTCTTGAAATCACGCAAATCGTCGCGCCAGTTGGGTTGCGGCACCAGCGCCACGCGCAGTCCTTCGCTTTCGAGGATGCGTCCTACCACTGCACCGCCAAACGAGGGGTGGTCAACATACGCATCGCCCGAGAAGAGGACAACATCCACTTCGTCCCATCCTCTTATCTCGAGTTCCTTTTTTGTAGTAGGAAGCCAGTCTGTCAGTTGCATGATTGTCGTTTTTGCAAAGATAAGAAGAAAACGTAATAGAACATGGTGGACTTGTTCATTTCTCTGAAATAAATTTTAAGCGATATCAGCGCATCAAGCATAATTTTTTATTATTTTTGTAAAGAACATAAGAATATAAAAATAACGATTATGCGAACTTGGGAAACAATAAAGAAATACGAAGACATTCTTTTTGAATTTTACGACGGAATAGCGAAAATCACCATCAACCGACCGCGTTATCGCAATGCGTTTACACCGCAGACTACAATGGAACTCAGCGATGCGTTTCTCTATTGCCGTGAGTGTCAGGATATCAATGTGGTGATACTTACGGGTGCTGGCGACAAGGCTTTTTGCAGTGGCGGCGATATGCATGTGAAAGGTCGTGGCGGATATGTGGGCAACGACGGTGTGCCGCGTTTGAACATTCTTGACGTGCAGAAGCAGATTCGCTCTTTGCCAAAGCCGGTTATCGCCATGGTGAACGGCTATGCTATTGGCGGCGGTCATGTGCTGCATGTGGTTTGCGACATTTCCATCGCTTCCGACAATGCCATTTTGGGGCAGACCGGACCGCGTGTCGGCAGTTTCGACGCTGGTTTCGGATCGTCATATCTGGCGCGTGTGGTAGGTCAGAAAAAAGCCCGCGAAATATGGTTCATGTGCCGCCAGTATTCGGCGCAAGAGGCACTCGACATGGGATTGGTGAACAAAGTGGTGCCGTTCTCGCAACTCGAAGACGAGTGCGTGGCATGGGCGCAGCAGATGATGCAACACAGTCCGATGGCCATGCGCATGATAAAAGCCGGATTGAATGCCGAACTCGATGGACAGGCCGGAATACAGGAACTGGCAGGCGACGCCACCATGCTTTATTACCTCACCGACGAAGCGCAAGAAGGAGGAAAGGCGTTCTTGGAAAAACGCAAACCTGATTTTAAGAAGTATCCGAAATTCCCGTAACAACAGAAAATTGAAGCGAGACAATTGATAATGACTTTGACGCTGACGAAATCTTCAAATCTTCAAATCTTCAAATTAGAAATGACTTTGACTCAGACTTCGACCTCGACTTAAAACTCGTAACTCGTAACTCGTAACTTCCTGCTCATACATCATACATAAATACATTTATACATTGTACAACGTACATCATACATTTTAAACATGTACTCTTTGAATTTTATTCCATACACACTGCATTTCAAAAAGCCTGCGGGTACATCGCGGGGGGTGTATACAACGCGCAAAGTGTGGTATGCTTTGCTGACCGACCAAGAGAATCCCGAACATTTTGGCGTAGGGGAGTGCGCTCCGTTGCCCAACCTCAGTTGCGATGATGTGCCGGGATACGATGCGTTCCTTGCCGAGCAAAGCAAACGGATTGCCGATGGCGGTCGGTTTTTCGACAAGTCGCTCACCGATTTCCCGTCGGTAATGTTTGGTATGGAAACGGCTTTTTTGCATTACAATGCAGGGTCTGTTTGCTTGTTCGACAATCATTTTACCCGCCAGAATGTGGGTATTCCCATCAACGGACTGATATGGATGAGCAGCAAGGAGGATATGCTGGAACAGATAAAACGGAAATTGTCGGCCGGGTTCAAGTGTATAAAACTGAAGATTGGAGCGATAGACTTTGACGAGGAACTGTCGCTGATAAAATATATCCGTCAGGAGTATTCGCCTGCCGATATCGAGATTCGGGTGGACGCCAACGGCGCTTTTTCTGCTGATACGGCACTCGAAAAACTGAAACGGCTTTCGGATTTCTCGCTTCATTCTATCGAACAGCCCATACGTGCAGGGCAGTGGGAACAAATGGCGGCACTATGCGCCGAAACACCCTTGCCCATTGCGTTCGACGAAGAATTGATAGGTGCGAACACACTTGACGAACGTATAAAACTATTGGATTCGCTGAAACCGCAGTATATCGTGTTGAAACCTTCGTTGCATGGCGGAATGCGCGGTTCGCAAGAATGGATTGACGAAGCCCGAAAACGCCAAATCGGTTGGTGGATTACTTCGGCTTTGGAATCGAATGTGGGACTGAACGCCATAGCGCAGTTCTGCGCTGCGCAAAATCCGCAGATGCCGCAAGGACTTGGCACTGGCATGCTTTTTACGGATAACATCGATTTTCCGTTAGAAATTAGAAAAGACAAACTCTGGTTTACCGGCAAAACGGATGTTGACTTTTCAAAAGTAATTGACAATGGATAATCCATTGTCATGTATTATGTATTTATGTATTATGTATAATTAGAAGCGAGAAACAATTAGGAGTTACGAGTTACGAGTTACGAGTTACTCTGACACTGACATTGACGCAGACACAATTTTCAAATCTTCAAATTTTCAAATTTTCAAACTATGAAATATCATTCACTGACCGAAGGGAAATAAACAACGTTCATTGAGCGCAGCGAAATAAATTAGAAATTAGAAACAATCATACACCATACATAAATATGTTCCCTTCCTATATATCACTCAACGGCATCCGATACACTTCTGAGCAGATTTTGCAGATGAAAGCCGATGGCGAACCCCTTTATTTGCAGCAGATTTTCAGCTTCTTGAAAGAGTGGTTCTCCGATTCGGCGTATGTTCGCGTAAAGACTTCCGGCTCTACGGGCGCCCCTAAAGAGTATATGGTGGAGAAAGAGAAAATGCGTAACAGTGCGCTGATGACCTGTCGTTTTTTTGCGCTCGACGCTACTAAAAGCGCCTTGCTTTGCATGTCAGCCGAATACATTGCCGGAAAAATGATGCTGGTGCGCGCCATTGTGTCGGGCATGAATCTGGTTTGTGTGGAGCCGTGCGGAAACCCTTTGCGCGACATTGCCTCAAGGATTGACTTTGCGGCAATGGTGCCGATGCAGCTTTACAACACTTTGCAGCACGAAACAGAAACCTGTGCGCTGAACAGGATAGGGGATGTGATTGTGGGCGGAGGAGCGGTTCGTCCTTCGCTGACCGAATCGTTGCAGACGCTGCGTTGCAGCGTGTGGAGTACCTACGGCATGACCGAAACTCTCTCGCATATCGCTTTGCGCCGTCTGAATGGCAAATGTGCTTCGGCGCATTATACCCCATTGCAGGGGGTGCGTGTGACGCTTGCCGAAAGGGGAACGCTCGACATAGAGGCGCCGCTGCTTTGCGACGGCATTTTGCATACCAACGATGTGGCCGCTCTTCACGACGACGGCACATTCGATATTCTTGGCAGAATTGACAATACCGTCTGTTCCGGCGGCATTAAGATACAGCTCGAACGCATGGAGGAAAAACTGCAGCAGGTGCTCGATTTCCCTTTTGCCGCCACTTCGGTGCCCGACGAAAAATTTGGCGAAGCGCTGGTGCTGCTCGTTGCCACCGATACCCCCGACAGTGCGCTCCTGCCGGCCATCCGCAAGGCGTTGCCTAAATTCTGGCTCCCGAAACATATCGTGCATTGCGCCGAAATCCCCCTGACCCCTACCGCTAAACCCGACCGCAAAGCAATACGCAAGATGGCGGAGAGGAATCTGTAAAAAATGGATAAGTGGTAAAATTTACATTATTAAAAACGGAATAAGTGGTTTTTTGTTTTGCAAAGAGTTTCTCTAATATTTTCCTGTTTAAAACAAAACCAACCCGCTGTTGCATTTTCTAATAATTATGAGTATATTTGTAATTTGGAATAATATTGCATAGAGATGTCGGATGTGGCAAAAGATAAAAGGCAAGGGAAACTTCCTAAAATAGAAGTCGTTGATCTCTTTTGCGGGATTGGCGGTCTTAGTTATGGAATGAAGTCTGCTGGTTTTGATATTCGTGCTGGATATGATTTGGATTGGACCTGCCAATATGCATACGAAACAAATACAGGAGGAAAGTTTTTTTATAAAGATGTTAATTCTGTGACAGGAGATGAAATAAAAAAACTATATTCAAAAAAGAAAAATATCATTAGAGTTCTTGCTGGTTGTGCCCCTTGTCAGCCATTTTCTTCGTATGCATTTAAAAACAAGAAAAAGGACGAAAACAAATATAATCTATTATATGAATTTGGACGGTTAGTGAAAGAGGTTCATCCCGACATTGTTACTATGGAAAATGTTCCAGCCATTGCTTCTTTTAAATTAAAATCTGTCTTGTCTGATTTTGTGAACACCTTAAAATCTGAAAATTACGAGGTGTCATATAAAGTGGTTTACTGTTCTAATTATGGCGTTCCACAAACAAGAAAGCGTATGGTCTTATTGGCTTCGAGATTAGGAGAAATTGAGTTGATACCACCAACACATTCAAAAGACAACTATGTAACCGTGAAAGACGCAATTGGCAATCTACCTCCGTTAGCCGCAGGAGAAAGTTGCCCTACAGACCCTTTGCACCGCTGTAGAGCATTGTCTCCACTGAATCTTCAACGCTTAAAGGCGACTCCGTATGGCGGGGGGTGGAGAGATTGGCCAGAAGATTTGTTATTGGATTGCCATAAAAAATCTACAGGAAAAAGTTTTGGTAGCGTTTATGGTCGAATGGTATGGGACGAACCAGCTCCTACTATGACTACGCTATGTACAGGTATTGGCAACGGTCGCTTTGGACATCCTATTCAGGATAGGGCAATTTCAGTTCGTGAAGCTGCTTTATTCCAAACATTTCCAACTTCTTACAAGTTTTTCCCGGATGAACAAAAAGTATCTCTTACCAAGGCATCAAGATATATTGGAAATGCTGTGCCACCTAGATTAGGAGAAATTATTGCAGAAAGTATTAAACAACATATAAGCATGTACAAATAGAAGATATGAATGATAACCAAGTTTTAAAATGGCGATTTGATGTTAGCACATTCCGGCTAATTGGGCGTGATTTGATCACGGATAGAGTTACCGCTTTGTTCGAACTTGTAAAAAACTGCTATGATGCGAACGCAACGGAAATCACTATTATTTTTAACAATGTTGGTTTAGAAAAAAATGGCAAATCCTCTATTATTATAAAAGACGATGGCATCGGAATGTCATTTGCCGACATCAGAGACAAATGGATGGTTATTGGCACGTCAAATAAACGTTCCAATCCATATAGTCCAAAACCTTTCCATAGAAAATGTGTTGGAGAAAAGGGAATCGGACGATTTGCTGTAGATAAACTAGGAGATAAAGTAAACATTATCACCAAACAAGAAGGAGAAAACCAATGGTTAGATGTTGAAATAGATTGGGAAGCCTATTACAAACAAAGTGCAGAAAAACATGATATAAAGCTTTTTACAGATATAGAAAACCATTACGAATTTCATGATTCTGATAATCCAAATGATCATGGGACGACATTGACCATAACAAATGTTAGGGAGATTTGGTTAGAGAATGACATAAAGCGTTTTGTTGAAGAAGCAGCAAAGTTGGTTTCTCCTTTTGCTAACATGAGTTATCCAATGCAAATCAAGGTTGTCGCGCCAGAATATGGAATAGAGACGATGGCAACAAAGAATTTGGATGATGTTAGTATAGCGACAATTGATTTCACTTTGGATTTTGATCTTTCGGCAAACAAACAAGACACCGCCTATTTCAATGAGGATACGGGAATGATAAAAATAAAAACCATTCCGATAAAATCTTTTGGTGGAATAAAAATGAAAGTATATTTCTTTGATGATACAGCTAGACGACGTTATCGCAAAGAATTTCCCAACAATCAGATTGACGGAGTGAAAATCTATCGTGATGGCATTATTACAACACCATTTGCCGAAAATGAATCTGATGACGATAAGAAAAGGGATGTTTTAGGAATTGACAAACGATTATGGAAAGATATCTTTGATCGTGTTAGTACTCGTGAAATAATTGGTATTGTTGAGATAACGAAAAATGACAATCCAATGATTATTGATGCAACTAATAGACAAGATTTTGTTGACAACGAGCAATATCGTGATCTTAAAGAATTCATCATAACTCAACTAGACGCAATCGAAGGTTATAAAAAATATTTAAGGAAACAGAAAAGAAAAGAAAACAGCAATACTTTGGAGTCTGCTGGCCAAGAAATACAGAGCTTTATTTCATCTGTGGAAAACATTGCTCAGCAGAATCCCAATTTGAAAGACAGTTTGACTCCAGTAGTTGAGCAGGCCAAAAAGACCGGGAAAGCAGTAAGAACTGCAATTAAAGAAAAGAAAGAAGCGGAAGAAGAGTTTGCCAGGAAAGAAAGCATTTATATGAGTATTATGTCTTTGCAAGAATATGCGATTCATATTACACATGCAGTTCGTACTACTTTAAATAAAATACGCGATAGAGTGGAATATTTCAACTTGTTCTATCCAGACCCGACGGAAGAAGACATATTTAAACGTTATGCAAAAGAAATGTATATTGAATTTCTGAATGCCAACAAAGTAATAGACTACATGTTGAGTTATTCACAATCAAATATACAACCTGAGGATATTGAACTTGATGAAACCATAAAAGAAATATTTACTGAGTACAAAACACTATTTGATGCCAATGATATTACAACGGAAATTATTATCCCTGAAAAAATAATGCTCCGAAATACTCGCCAACAGTTCTTCAGAGATATTTTGCAAAACCTATTGGACAATTCTATTAAAGCAGTAAAAGATTCATCTCAAAAAATCATACGTTGTACTGTTGTAATTGAGAAAGAAAAACTAGTCATTATGTTGTCTGATACAGGGTGTGGAATTCCTGAAGAAAAAAGAACTTGGGTTTTTGGCATTTATAACACGACAACCCAAGACCAAGGAGGTGCGGGTATCGGGCTATATATTGTAAAGACTCGGGTGGAGTCTTTGCAAGGCAATGTTTCGATTATTGATAGTGAATTTGGAAACATAGGAACAACCGTCAGAATAGAATTACCATTTAAAAAGTAAAAAAATGAATTATAAATTAGTGTTTATTGACGATAATATGCGTGAAGGGAATGACAATCCCTTTGTACGTTCTATAGGTAAATTCAAGAAAGAAGCAGACATTAGTGTGTTCACAGATCCACAGAAAGGTTTGAACTTTGTTATAGAAAACTTGAACAGTAGGATGATTGTCTTTGTTGACTGTAAATTTGACGGCTATGGACTTCAAGGCATAAACATTCTCAAGCAGATACGTGAACAAACATCTTTGCTTTACATAGTGATGATGTCTGCCAATGCAATCAGCCAAATTGCCGGACTGGATATTATTGAGATGATCAACGAAGACTATATTTGGTTTTTTGACCGTAACAATGGCACAGTAACAGACGCTTGTAATTTGATTGATAAAATTTGCAAATTGTGGACAACACGTTTTGATTGTGTTCTTGAAGAATGGATCATACGTCATCCTGAAGATGCCGACAAATATGCTTATAAGGAACTTGGGGGCAAATCTTATACATGGGCTGAAATATTGACGGAATTGCGCCATCAAACAGCCATAGGTAAAGTATTTGAAGGCATGGTGAATGATTATTATATTTATCATTTTATTAATTCGTAAGAGTATAATGGCTAAAATTTTAATAGCTTGTAATAACGATGCAAGTGTAGATTTACACAGTTTTATGCAGTCATGTGCTGATTTAGCCAGACAACAATGCGCGGATTATCATCACGAGTATTCGTTTGTGGAACCGCCTCATTTAACAAAGCATGAAGTGATATCACCCATGTCAGATCATCAAATTTGCTTTATTGCTGCTCATGGTGACGCTTATGGAATATATAATGAAAATGAAGAAGATGTTGTAACAACTAGAACAACCAATTATAGTTTTTCCAATAAAGGGTTTTATTCCGTGGCATGTTTATGCGCCCAACATTTGTGTCCTGAACTTATGAGGATGGGATTAAAATTCTTTGTGGGTTATAATGTACCTTTTGTTATTGGGGACAACGAAGTTTCATTTTGTGAGTGTGCATTAGAAGGACTTAAACATATTTTGAGCGGAGAATCAAAAAAAGTCGCACATAAAGCGATGTTAGATAAATTTGATGAACTGATTAAAGCAGCATCATTTAATGATAGGCTGCTCTTGCTCCGTGATAAAGAACACCTCGTTTTCGATGGCGAAGACAATGTTTCGATGGCTGATTTAATATAAAAATATGCTCAAGAAAAAATATACATTCATAGACTTGTTCGCGGGGTGCGGTGGCTTCCACACAGTAATGCATAGAATAAGATGACATTCCTTTCTATCACAATGGATTAATATACAAAAAAAGAAACAATATGAATAATCTTACAATCGGCGACACTTCAGACAACGGTCAAATTACTATAATCGACGAAGATAGAATATGTTACCTCGTAAAATCAACAAGTAGAGGTGCTTTTGGAATTCGTACAATTTCAAAAAAACTTTTGGAGGAATATGTTGAGTATTTTGACAAACATCCAAATGCAACAGCATATGATGCAAGAGATGCACTAAGTGGCAATAGCGATATTGACAAATTTGAATATGGCTATACATCCACTTTAAAGGTGATGGCTCAAATGGTTTTGGGACAAATAAGTACAACTACCAGTGACATAGAATTCATTCATAAACCAAAAAGTATACCCCCTTACCCTCTCCAGCAAATCTTCTACGGAGCACCAGGCACAGGCAAGTCTCACACCATAAAAGAGCAGACAGAAGGTAAATTGGTAATTCGCACCACCTTCCATTCGGACAGTGATTACTCCACTTTCGTAGGAGCATACAAACCGACCACAAAAGAAATTCCCATGCGCGATGTAACAGGCAAGGTCATCATAGAAAACGGCTACGCCGTAAACGAAAACCGCATTGTGTATGAATTCGTGGAACAATCCTTCCTTCAGGCATATACGAAGGCCTGGATGAACTATGCCAAGACGGAAGAAAACAACAACCCCGACGAAGTCTATTTGGTTATCGAAGAAATCAACCGGGGCAATTGCGCCCAAATCTTTGGAGACCTTTTCCAACTCTTGGACCGCGGCGACAACGGATTTTCAGAATACCCCATTGTAGCAGACAAAGACTTGCAGAAACAACTGGCAAAAGCCTTTGAGACAATGCCCGACTTCACTGTTCCAACAATAGGAAGCATGAGCGCCGAAGAAGCCGCACTCAAAATCAAAACAGGAGAAATCCTCCTTTTGCCTTCCAACCTCTACATCTGGGCCACTATGAACACCAGCGACCAATCGCTGTTCCCCATCGACTCCGCCTTCAAACGCCGTTGGGATTGGAAATACATCCCCATCGACACCAAAGCCGACACCTGGAGCATCAGCGCAGCAGGAGCAACCTACGACTGGGGCGATTTCTTGGAAAAAATCAACGCCAAAATCGAAGCCGCCACATCGTCCGAAGACAAGATGCTGGGCTTCTACTTCTGCAAGGCAGAAAACGGAACCATCACCGCCGAACGGTTCGTCAACAAAGTCATCTTCTACCTTTGGAACGACGTATTCAAAGACTATGGCCTCGAAGACAGCATCTTCAACGATGAGAACAACGAAAAACTGACCTTCAAGAAGTTCTATCAAGCCAACGGCAACGTTGATGAATGCAAGGTACAATTGTTTTTGCAAAACTTACAAGTACAAGAAAAAAGCAACCCAATTGTTAGCGACATCGATGAAGAAAAATCCACGGGAATAAGTGACAAACAAGCCCGTTTTTGGACAGGATTCAATCAAGCTCGAGAAAACAACGCAGAGTATTCCCAAATTTACACAAAAAGGACTCCTGCAGCGGAAGCCTGGATGGATTTATCCTTCGGGAATTCTACATACCATCCTACTCTTAGCGTAATTTTCACGAAGAAACTGATTAGAGCAGGCATTTGGATTGGCCCATCCGAGAGAAGCCAAGAAATCTTTAACCATTTCAAAGAAAACGAAACCGCTATAAACGAAATTGTTGGTGAGCAAATGGATTTCTCCATCAACAAAAGTTCATATCTCATTAAAATAGAGAAAACGTGGAATCTCGATGACGAATCAACTTGGCCAAGCGCATACGAATGGTTTATGTCAATGGCCATTAAGATGAATGATATCAAAGAAAAATTTGGCCACTAATCATGCATATCATCATCGAGGAATACCAATACCCGGCGGAGGCAGTCAGGGACGTGCTTGACGGCATATCCAACCTCCGGGATGTGGAAGGAAAAGTAAGCGTCAACTATGTGGGCTATTACTACAACCCCAAGTTGAAAGACTGCGTTTTCATCCTGCCCAAGGTATTGCTCGAAGACATTGGCGGCCAGGAACTGGTGTTCGGACGATGCAAACCCGAAGACATCATCCACCTCGAAACACAAGACCTGCTGGAGGCAAAAGAACACGATTTCATCTACGAACTCGCCGTGTGGATCTACCGCGCCATCGTGCTGTACCAAGACACACACAAGAACAGCAACATCGTGCTGAAACAACAAGTACAGCAAATGTCGAAAGGACGGATGAAGCGCAAGCACAACACCTTCCTCGACATTCTGCTGGCCCTGCAAAAATTCAACCGCGAGAACCAGGATTTCTTCTTCTTCATCCTGCGCAACATCCATGCCGGATACAACAAGATCAACTGGACACAGACCATCAGCCATACAGCGGCATTTGTACAAGACGGCAGCCCGGTTTACTTGAATCCCGTCAACAAAAAGCGCCAAATCAATTTTGACGAGGAACTGCTGGTCATCTTCTTTTCCATCCTGCAGTACATCCACCAACACTACGGGTTCCCCGTCAACATCAACATCAACATCAACTTCCCGCTCATCACCGGAAAACAGTTTGAACACTACAGAAACGGATTCGGCAAAGTCCGGCTCTTGCAAATCAAGTACAAGTACTTTTCCGACAAAGCCCTGTATCTGTGGGAACTTTGCTACGCCTTCTTTGAGAGAAGCAAACAGGTGAACATCGATGTCAACGAACGCGAATACCTGTTGGTCAAGAATTTCAATATTGTATTCGAAGCGATTATTGATGAACTTGTTGGTGGCACTAACGATAATCTTCCTGAAGAACTTAAAGACCAGCCCGATGGCAAGCGGGTTGACCATTTGTATCAATACCGCGACCTGACAAACAATGATGATGAAAAGCCAATATATTATATTGGTGATTCAAAATATTACAAGCGCAATACAAAACTTGGAAAAGAAAGCGTATATAAGCAGTTTACCTATGCACGCAATGTAATACAATGGAATATGGATTTGTTCAATGATAGAGAACCTTTGCAACAAAAAGGTCATATCCGCTTGAATGATGAAATTACCGAAGGCTACAATATTATTCCGAATTTTTTTATTTCTGCGGAACAAAACTCATTGGAACGTAAAGATGACATTCATTTGACCGACAAGTCAGAAAAGTATTTCCAATCGCGACACTATGATAATCGTCTGTTCGACAGGGATACATTCCTTATTGCTCATTACGATGTCAACTTTTTGTTTATTATTGCTTTGTATGGTCGCAATAACAAGTCGGAAAAAATTGTATGGCAAGAAAAGGTGCGCAAGATGTTCCGCGAGGAAATTCAAAAAATGCTGGAAGAAAAATTCCATTTCTATGTAATGACGGCAAAGGAAAACGTGAGTGCCGTAGCGTATATAGATGATCATTTTCAAGAACTTTTGGGTAAAATCTTTACTCCATATAACGATAGAGGTTCGCAAAAATACTTTTCGTTGGCATTGGACAGAAACGAAAAGTTCTATGATGAGAACGAAGCATTGATTGGTCAACTGGAAGAATTCTTTTATGTGAAGCCTTGTAAAATAGGTGATAATCCTCAAAAAATACTGCCAGAAGTAGAGCCATTGTCAGCGAAAATGGCAGTGCCGTCCAACTTTTTAACATTTCATTATTTGGAACGTTATGTGGATAAAGAAATTCTTATTGGATGCTATCACGATCAAGATCATTTGAACTGGATTTTGGGAAACAACGACAAAGGCACTCTAATTTATAATATCCGTCTAGACAAAAGCCGTTCTGGAGCACAGAAAATAAGTCATCTTGAAAAAAAAGAGGTCAGTTTTGTGATATTATATGAAATCGGTCATGAAAATGACAATAGAAATCGTGTTTTTCATGTTCACCATCATGCTACTATGGATGAGGAACGCATGAAGAAGGCATGGTACAATAACCCTCACGGCAAGTACTTCTGTTACGTTTTCGATGAGGAAGTCACTTTGGGAAATATTGATGTCGCCAGTTTGATTAATGATTGGCGAACTAAAAATCCCGATGCAGAAATTGGCTCACCGATTTTTATGAAAGGCGAAGAATTGATGGCTTTTAAGAAGGATAAATGATTTCCTGTAAGTTGCAGTTTTTTTAGCTTCTTTTTTGTACATTTGTAGATATTCTAAAAAACAAATGACATGAAAGAGAATTTGAAAAAAATCTTGTTTGTGCTTTTGGCGTTTGTTGCGCCTTTGGCATTCACTTCGTGCGACGACGAAGACGGCGACCCTTCTACACCACAAAAACTCATAGCGGGCGGACGATTGTATTACTCCTTCAGCTTCTCGCAGGATTTGCTCGATGTGGCAACCGTAAAAGTGCTGTATTATCAGGACGGAAAGGTAAAAACGCAGACAATGGACAAGACTGCGTTTGATGTGGAGTCGAAAACATCTTACGAGAATTTTACCGGCGGTTATTCGGTAGTGCTTGTGCCCAAAGGCGATGCCCTCGAAAAGGCTAATTACACCATCAGTTACAATGCAAGAGTGATGTACGAGGTGCGCTATGTGGATGGCACGGCAGGGGAGCAGTTTGTATTGTCCGATGAGCTTTCGTCAGTAGTCCCGGCCGAGAATGTAAATCTGATCGTTACCTCCAAAAAAGGCAAAATATACAAATTCGGCATGCTCTCCAAGGATGATAACTACCAATGGGAGGTGAAGACCCAAGAATTGCCCGACGGCATGAAAGAATAAAGACACGATAGCAGGATAAACAAAAACAACAGGATGGCATCGGCAGACGACACCCCGACGGAAACAGACAAAAAGCCATTGGCGAAAAAAATCCGCCAATGGCTGCAAGGACTTTCATTCCGTACAGGAGTGATAGTGCTGCTGTTTTGCATTCCTTTCTACATTCTGTCTTTTGCGCAAATGGCGCTTCCAATCAGCATTAAGGCCAAAAGCGTCTTGTGGGTTGTGCTCTTTGGAATGGCCAAGACATGCCAGTACGGCGGACTTACCATATTGGGCGTGGAAGGCGTGAGGCGGCTGAAGAAGTTTTTCAAAAGATAAATTGATAATGCAAAAAGGCACTTGCCTAATACACTTATTATTTTTACCTTTGTTACCGTTTAAAAAATAGAAATTTAGAAATTATGTTAAGAAGAATTTTGGCCATTACCGGCCGACAGGGTTTATACTCATTGGTTTCGCAAGGAAAAAACATGCTGATTGTAGAGTCGCTGACCGACAAGAAAAGAACGCCCGCATACTCACACGACAAGGTTGTGTCGCTTCACGACATTTCTATTTATACCGAGAGCGGCGAGGCTTCACTGTACGATGTGCTGGCAGCCATCGAGAAAATGACAGGCGGCAAAAAACTCGAAAAATCAGAAGAAAAAGACTTCTTGGGCAAAGCGCTTCCCGATTACGATAAAGAGCGCGTGCATGCCTCCGACATCAAGAAACTTTTTACTTGGTACAACATTCTGATTGAAAGCGGAATGAAAGATTTCAAGAGATTGGAAAACGAAGAAGAGAAAGGCGAGTGATTTTTCTCACGCATACTGCGATAAAAAAAAGCGAAACCAACGGTTTCGCTTTTTTCGTATTATCAAGAGCTTTATTTTGCGCTTATTTTTTCTCAACTACTTGCAGAGTCAGTTCTTCCAGCTGCTCTTGCGCCAGATAGCTCGGCGCGTCGAGCATCACATCGCGTCCCGAAGTGTTTTTGGGGAATGCGATACAGTCGCGGATGCTGTCGAGACCGGCAAACAGGCTCACCCAACGGTCGAGGCCGTATGCCAGACCGCCGTGAGGAGGCGCACCGTATTTGAAGGCGTTCATCAAGAAACCGAACTGCGCCTGCGCTTTTTCGGGCGTAAAGCCAAGTATCTTGAATATTTTGGCTTGCAGCTGGCTGTCGTGAATACGTATAGAACCGCCGCCCACTTCAACGCCATTGATGACCATATCGTATGCATTGGCACGCACCGAAGCAGGGTCGGTGTCGAGCAACGGAATATCTTCTGGCTTAGGACTGGTGAACGGATGGTGCATGGCCATCAAGCGACCTTCTTCTTCGCTCCATTCGTACATCGGGAAATCGACTACCCATAGGCAAGCGAATTTGTCCTTATCGCGCAAGCCGAGTTGTGAAGCCACTTCCAGACGAAGTTCGCACAATTGCTTGCGTGTTTTCATGGTGTCGTCGCCGCTCAAAATGAGTATCAAGTCGCCGGCTTCGGCGCCAAATGCAGCTTTCATCTTTTGCAGCACATCTTGCGAGTAGAATTTGTCCACGCTCGACTTTACAGTTCCGTCGGCTTCGACACGCGCATACACCAGACCTTTGGCGCCAATTTGCGGACGTTTTACAAAATCTGTCAATTGGTCAATCTGCTTGCGGGTGTATACTGCCGCGCCTTTGGCGCAAATACCGCCGATGTACTCGGCGTTGTCGAACACGCCAAAGCCATAGCCTTTCAGGATGTCCATCAGTTCGACGAACTTCATGTCGAAACGGGTGTCGGGCTTGTCGCTTCCGTAGTATTTCATGGCGTCATGCCATGTCATGCGCGGAAACGCTTCTTTTATGTCGATGTTGCGTATTGTTTTGAAAAGATGCTTCGCCATGCCTTCGAAAAGCGTAAGGATATCTTCCTGTTCCACGAAACTCATTTCGCAGTCAATCTGCGTGAATTCCGGCTGACGGTCGGCGCGAAGGTCCTCGTCGCGAAAACATTTCACTATCTGGAAATAGCGGTCGAATCCAGCCACCATGAGCAACTGTTTCAGCGTTTGCGGACTTTGCGGCAGAGCATAGAATTGTCCTGGATTCATGCGCGAAGGAACGACGAAGTCGCGTGCCCCCTCGGGCGTAGAACCAATCAGCACCGGTGTTTCCACTTCCAAGAAACCGTGTTTGTCGAGATAGCTGCGCACCTCAAATGCCATTTTGTGGCGCAGTTCGAGGTTGGCGCGCACCGCATTGCGGCGCAAGTCAAGATAGCGGTATTTCATGCGGATGTCGTCGCCGCCGTCGGTATTGTCTTCAATGGTGAACGGAGGCGTGAGTGAAGTGTTGAGCACATTGAGTTCCGAAACCATGATTTCAATGTCGCCAGTGGGCATGTTGGCATTTTTGCTGTAACGCTCGTTCACTACACCTTTTATTTGGATGACAAATTCGCGTCCCAGTTTGTTGGCTTGTTCGCACAATTCGGCATTTGTGTTTTCGTCAAACACCAATTGCGTGATGCCATATCGGTCACGCAAATCAACAAAGGTCATACCGCCCATTTTACGGGTGCGTTGCACCCAGCCGGCCAAAGTCACGCTTTTTCCTGCGTCAGAGAGGCGCAACTCGCCGCATGTATATGTTCTGTACATAGTATGTTATTTTTTTAACGAATGCAAAGATAGACAAAATAATTCAGAAACAAGAAATTAGAAGCGAGACTTTGACACAGACTTTGACACAGACGCAAGATAATTATCCAATTATTCAATTATTTAATTTCCAATTAGATTGACGATGACACTGACATTGACGCAGACACAATTTTCAAATTTTCAAATCTTCAAATCTTCAAATTTTCAAACTCAGAAACAACTCTGACATTGACATTGACGCAGACATTTAGCATTATACATCAATACATTTATACATTGTACAACGTACATCATACATCTATACATCTATACATTGTACATCATGTATTTAACCGCCACCCATTTGTTTTTCTCGGTATGTTCAGCGTAGGAGAGGCCGCACGAACGGCAGATTTCGCTGATGGCAGGAATGTCCGTGTCGTAGAATCCGCTCACAATCAGTTGGCCGCCTTTGCGCAGACATTTGGCGTAGGTCGGAATGTCATTCAGCAGAATGTTGCGGTTGATGTTGGCGAGAATGACGTCGAACTCCATGCCTTTCAGCAGCGATGCGTCGCCGCACATCACCTTGATGTTGTCCGTGTGGTTGAGCGCAATGTTTTCCAGTGAATTTTTGTAGCACCATTCGTCAATGTCGATGGCCGTCACGCTTTCGGCGCCGCACATCGAGGCTAGAATGCCTAGTATGGAAGTGCCGCATCCCATGTCGAGCACTTTTTTGCCGTGCAGTTCGAGCTTCAGTATGTGTCCGATCATTTGGCTGGTCGTTTCGTGGTGCCCGGTGCCGAACGACATTTTGGGGTCTATCTGTATGTCGTATTTCGCTTTGGGTACATCTTTATGAAAAGTGCTGTGTATCACGCATTGGTCGCCAATGATGATAGGCTGGAAGTAATTCTTTTCCCATTCCTCGTTCCAATCTTTGTCTTCAAACTCGGTGACAGTAAAGCTCACGGTCGCTTTGATAGGCAGTTCGTCGATGATGCGCTGCACCGTGTCGCGGTCGTACAGGTTTTTCTGTACATAGGCCAGATATTCGTCGTCTTCGTTCGCGAAGCTGTCAAAACCCACTTCGGCCAGATTAGCCGAAAGAATGTCGCCGATAATTTCTTTGTCATTGCTTATTTCGAAGCGTAATTGTATGTATGCCGCCATACTTAGTAATGTTAATGAGGTTATGTTATTCTTCTTTTTTTGCAAAAATAATTATATTTGCAATTGAGAATTTTAAACCACAGACTTTTTTTTTCGTCTTACTGATAAAATAACCAAAAATATGGAGGGCAAGAAAATGAAAAAGTATTTGAGCATGTTGTTTGTCACGATACCGATGATGGTCTTTGCACAGGATGACATCTATTTTTCTCGCAAGAAAAGCGGAACCGAGACAAAAACCGTAACCACTGTTACGACAACAAAGACGACTACTGTGTCAGCGCCAGCGGCTTCGGGCTCGATGCGCGATGTGGACGAATACAACCGCCGTACAAGCTATTCATCTGACGTTTACGCTAATAATGACTATTATTATGACGATGCAGAGGATGATTACGAATACACCAAACGCTTGGCTGCATTCCACAATGCAAACATCTATGTGGAAAACGCCAATGTGCGGATTGATGATAACGGCGATGTTTATATCAATGGTATCTCTCAGAACAAGACGGAGTATGTATATGTGAATACGACTCCTGCGTATTATCCGTCTTACTATTCTTGGTACGATACATATTGGGATTGGACTTGGAACTGGTCGTGGCGTCATTATTGGGGACCATCGTACTATTCGTACACTTGGTATCATCCGTATCATTACTACCCGTACCATGCTTATCATTATTACGACCCTTATTATTATCATCACCACCATTATCATCCGGCGCCTCCGCATCACCACGACTATGGCTATGTGCATAACGGAGGACGCACAACAGGATCGAATTATGGCGGAGGACGTACAACAACCTCTACGCGAACTACGGCGCCGAGCACCCGCTCATCGTCTTATTCGCAGAGTACAGGCGGCAGCTCGCGCAGTACAACTGCCACTTCGACCCGCAGCACAGCAACCCCGAGCACTCGCTCGTCGTCGTACACGCAAAGCACCAGCGGTTCGAGCACACGCAGCACTACTAGCGGCACAAACAGCGGCACTTCGTCTCGCTCGAGTGTGACCACAACAACACCGGCGCGCTCAACAACCACTACAACGCGTACTTCGACCCCGAGCACACGCTCGTCGTCGTACACACAGAGCACGGGCGGTTCAAGCACCAGAGGCGGTTATTCTTCATCGCCATCTCGCAGCAGCAGCGGCTCGTATAGCGGTGGCAGTCGCAGTGGCGGTTCTTATAGCGGTGGCAGCAGCCGCAGCGCTGGAAGTTACTCAGGTGGCGGTCGCCGATAAACAGAGAAATAACGGAGGGCGGAAAGACTCTTTTCGCCCTCTTCTTAATGATATGAAAATAAACAAAACCAAAGAATCATGAAACGTTTTTTTACTTATTTGATGCTGATGTGTCCGTTCGGCCTGTTTGCACAAGGCGAAATGGATGCGTTGAAAATGGGGGAGACTGATATTCTGGGAACTGCCCGCTATATGTCGATGGGCGGCGCGTTTGGCGCGCTTGGCGGAGATGCCTCTTCTATAGGTGTGAATCCAGCCGGACTGGGTATCTATCGCAAATCTGAAATTTCGTTTACACCCAGTGTAATGGTGAACCGCAACGAGTCGGAAACTCCAGGTGCGACTACCGATGACCACCGAAGCACATTCAATGTGAACAATTTCTCGACGGTGTTCAATTTCAAGGGGGGCGGCGATGTGATGAAATATTCATCGTTCGCATTCTCGTACAACCGCCGGACAAATTTCCGTCGTAACATGAATGCCTTTTACAAGGATTCGCCGGCGTCTATTTCGGACTATATGACCTTGCGAACCAACGAACTGGGCATACGTAGAGCTGACATAGGAAATAAAGATTACATTTTCTCTGGCGATATTCCTTATATTTCAGATCTTGCTTGGCAGGCATACATGATTGACCCTATTGAAGATAGCGACGATTGCAAGCAGTACAAAAGTTTCTTGAATCCGGGCGAACTCACAACCGCTAATGTGTGGAGCAAAGAGAAGGGCGGTGTCAACCAATTCGATTTCGCCTATGGCGGCAATATTAAGGATATCGTGTTCTTTGGCGCTTCGCTTGGCATATACAATATAAATTATCGTATGGAGTCGTACTATGACGAAGCGTATGAGTCGGGGGGCTATTTCCGTCTGAAAAATACTTTGCGTACCTATGGCTGCGGCGTCGATTTCAAATTCGGAACCATTGTGGCGCCGGTTGATTTCTTGCGCCTCGGATTCTCTTTCCATACGCCCACATGGTTCTTTTTGAACGATGAAGCCAAATTTTCGGCCGATTATGACACGGGCGAGAATCGCACCGGACACATAGGCACCATCCGCAGTGCGGCAGAGTACGACTATCGTTCGCCGTACAGCCTGGTGGGAAGTCTTGCTTTTGTAATCGGTCAGAAGGCTATCATCAGCGCCGATTACGAAATGTCCGACTATGCAAAAATGGAGTTCGACACTCCTGACGACGATCGCGACTATTACCATTCGTCGCCTGATTTGTATTGGAAGGAAAACGAGCTCATTTCAAAGGATTTTAAGAAAAAGCATACCTTGCGCGTAGGTGCAGAGTACAGAGTGACAAAAGACTGGAGCATACGCCTTGGCTACGCCTACAGCACCAGCCCAGTAAAAGATGCTTTGGAAAACGATTTGGACGACAGCGGCGAGCGTGCCAATGTAATCTATACTGCCGGCACTACGCCTGCCTATTCCATTCCTCAGGACAATATGACTTATTCGGGCGGTTTCGGCTATCATAAGTCCTTCTTCTTCGTGGATTTTGCCTATGCGCTGAATTTGCAAAAAGAGAACTATTACATGTTTTTTGACAAATCGAACCTGATGAGCCCGGTTAAATTGACTTCAAAACGCCATTTTGCCGTTTGTACATTGGGGTTCAAGTTCTGATGGGAAAGAATTTTTTTAAAGCTTCACAGAAGAAGTAAAGAGGATAAAATAAAAGTTGTCGATAAAATGTAGTGGATATTTGTTTGGATAACGAAAAAATCCACTACATTTGCATATATAATTTAACTAATTAAACAAATATGAAAAAAGCAACATTGAAAGTGAGCGCGATTTTTCTTTCTTGCGCTATTTTGTTTTCGTCTTGTATCGGTTCGTTTGCCCTTACAAACAAAGTGAAAGATTGGAATATGAATATTGGTGGAAAATTCGTTAATGAATTGGTTTTCATTTGTTTCCATATTATTCCAGTTTATGAAATCACTCAATTGGCGGATATTTTGGTTATTAACTCTATTGAGTTCTGGACAGATTCTAATCCCGTTGCATTCGAAAATCAGTTGATAGAAGGACAGCATGGTAAATTCTACATTTCTTCAACAGAGAATGGTTACAACATTACCAATGAAGCTGGCAAAGTTATCGAATTGCGTTTCAGCAAAAAGAACAAAACTTGGAGTGCAAAAGTTGACGGTCAGAAAATCGATTTCTTGACTTTTGTTGACGAAAATCATGTAAAAGTGTATGGTTCTGACAACCTTATCGAAATCAACACTAACGCTAACAAAGAAGAATTGTAATATTCTTTTGAAGTATATAGCAAGAAGGCGGGAATAAATTTCTCGCCTTCTTTGCGTTTGTAGGGCGGAAATCTTATTTTTGCAAAAAATAAGCGAAATGGCGAAACAACTTTTTTTCAATCCGCAGACCGAAGAGCAGCTGGCTCAGATTCGTCGCGACTTGCACTTGAATATGAATGGTGTGGTGTCGGGCACAATGGCTGGTGCAGGGTTGGACTATAAGGTGATTTACGGCACACAATGGCCGGAGTTGAAAAAAATAGCGTCACGTTATCCGCAAAATGCTGCTTTGGCAGAATGCCTGTGGAAAATGGATGTGCGCGAAACGAAAATACTGGCTACATTGCTTTATCCTGTGGAGGAATTTTCAGAAGAGCGCGCCGATGCATGGGCGCAAACATTGCCCTCTGCCGAAATGTCAGTGTTCCTGTCAATGAATCTTTTGTCGAAAACGCCTTACGCAAAGCGTAAAATCAGCGGTTGGGCGATTGTCGAAAATAAAATGACACGATTGCTGGCATACAATTTGTTGCTTCACATTTCGGACAAGCTGGATGAAAAAGAGTGCTGGGAAGTGCTGAAGAGCGTGCTGCCGGCGCTTGCCGATGCGCGATATGCCGATACGGCTGCGCGTTTGCTCGAAGTGGTGGAAAGGGTGTCGGTACAGCGAGGAGCGCTCTCGCAAAATGTGCTGAACGAAATGACGCGTCTCTCCGTACCGGGCCAATTTAGGGATGAATATGCAAATTGTCTGAATTTTTATTGCGATTGATACAAAAATTCTTTTAAATTCGTTACTTTTGTAGTATTATTGACAAGATATGAAAACAACAGACGAGCGTGCCGCAGCTAAGGCGAAATTGGAGGAGTACCTTCGTAAGAACAAAATGCGGCTGAATCCGAAGCGGTTTTCAGTGATGGAAAGCGTTTGTTCATACGACGGGCATTTTACTGTGGATGAATTGTACGCGAGTATGTTGGAAAAAGGCGAAAAAATCAGTCGTGCTACAGTGTATAACACGATAGATTTGTTGTGTAAAGCAGAGTTTGTATATAAGAATGGGATGCTCGACGGACGTACATTGTACGAATATGCCACCAAGAAAAGGCATTGCCATTGTGTGTGCGTGCGATGCGGAAAAATAAAGGAATTCAGCGATGATGTGCTGAAAACTGCAATACAGACCAGGCGTCTGTCGAAATTCAAACAGACCGGTTTTTCGCTATGTATATATGGAATATGCGCAGATTGCCAAAAAAAAGAAATAGATAATAATAAAAGAAAATAACAGAAAATGAAAGTTGATGTATTGTTAGGATTACAATGGGGTGATGAAGGAAAAGGCAAGGTAGTGGACGTGCTGACGCCGAACTATGATGTAGTGACTCGTTTCCAGGGCGGACCGAACGCCGGTCATACGCTGGAGTTCAATGGCGAGAAATATGTGCTCCGTTCTATTCCTTCAGGAATTTTCCAGGGTGACAAGATAAATGTGATAGGAAACGGCGTAGTGCTCGATCCGGCGCTCTTCAAAGCCGAAGCCGAGGCGCTCGCAAAATCTGGACACGACATTGTTTCCAGACTTTACATTTCGAAAAAAGCGCATTTGATTCTGCCTACTCACCGCTTGCTTGATGCCGCCTACGAAGCTGCCAAAGGTGATGCGAAAGTGGGAACGACAGGCAAAGGCATCGGACCGACTTATACCGACAAAATCAGTCGTAACGGTGTGCGCGTAGGCGATATATTGGATAATTTCGAACAGAAATACAAGGCGGCGATAGCTCGCCACGAACAAATATTGAAAAGCTTGAATTTCGAATACGATCTGAAATCAATCGAGAAAGATTGGTTCGATGGAATAGAGTATCTGAAGAAATTTAAGTTCGTCGACAGCGAACATTTCGTAAACAACGAATTGAAAGCCGGAAAATCTATCTTGGCAGAAGGTGCGCAGGGTACGATGCTCGACATCGATTTCGGTTCTTATCCGTTTGTTACATCATCCAACACAATTTGTGCAGGAGCTTGTACAGGATTGGGCATCGCGCCTAACAAAATCGGTGATGTTTACGGTATTTTCAAGGCATACTGCACACGTGTGGGCAGCGGTCCGTTCCCTACAGAACTGTTTGACGCCACAGGCGAAGAAATCTGTAAAATAGGACACGAGTTTGGCGCTGTGACCGGACGCAAACGTCGTTGCGGATGGATTGACCTCGTTGCGCTGAAGTATGCGATTATGGTGAACGGTGTCACAAAACTGATTATGATGAAGAGCGATGTGCTCGATGGTTTTGATACTGTTAAAGCTTGCGTGGCTTACAAAATGAACGGCGAACAGATTGATTATTTCCCGTTCGACATCACCAAGGATGTGGAGCCTGTATATGTGGAAATGAAGGGCTGGAAAGCGGATATGACAACCATGACAGACGAAAGTCAGTTCCCGAAAGAGTTCAATGATTATATGAAATTCTTGGAGAAGGAACTGCAAGTGCCTATCACGATTGTGTCAGTTGGTCCAGACAGAAATCAGACGATTGTAAGAAAATAAATCTCAAAAAAACTTAAAATGTATTGGATTATATTTATAGGGACTGCATTGTTGAGTTGGATTGTACAGGCCAGATTGCAGTCGAAATTCAAAAAATACTCTCAGATACCTCTTGCCAATGGCATGACAGGTAAGGAAGTGGCCGAGAAAATGTTACGCGACAACGGCATTACCGATGTGCGTGTGATGTCGATTCAGGGGCAACTGACTGACCACTATAACCCTGTTGACAAAACTTTGAATCTGAGCGAACCCGTGTATGGAACATGCAGCGTAGCTGCCGCAGCTGTGGCTGCTCACGAGTGCGGCCATGCTGTGCAGCATGCACAATCGTACGCATTCCTTACTATGCGCTCAAAATTGGTTCCTGCAGTTTCGTTCGCTTCGCAATGGATGTCGTGGGTATTGCTGGCAGGCATTCTGCTAGTGCAGAGCTTCCCGCAGGTGCTTTTGGCTGGTATAGTGCTGTTTGCGGCTACTACGCTGTTCAGCTTTGTCACTTTGCCGGTAGAGATAAACGCCAGTTCAAGGGCAATGGCATGGTTGCGCAATTCGGGCATGGTTGACTATGTGGGAGCCGACCAGGCGAAAGATGCCTTGAAGGCGGCAGCTTCTACCTATGTGGTGGCAGCTATAAGCTCATTGGCTACATTGTGCTATTATGTAATGATTTTCTTAGGCGCAAGACGCGACTGATGTCATAATATGCAATATCCGTTAAAGTTCATATCAAAAACAGATGATAAGGCGCTTACGACCGATGCGTTGACTTTGGCGTCGGTCGTGGAGCGTTTGCTTTTTCTTGATAGCGACGAGACTTTGGTAGAAAACGGATTTCTTGCTGAAAACTCTTTGGCAGATTTGGCTGAAGTTTATATGAGCGATTTGCTCGGCGACCATGTCAGTCAGCAGTACGACAATACATTCCCTTCGGTGGCTGAACTGCTCAAAACACCAGCTCCGACAAAGGCGCTGAAAGTGCCGTCGGATAAAGACGATGTTTGCCATCTGCTCGACAGCGATTCGTACACGCTGAATGTGATGAACTTGGAGCGGGCGCTTCGTCGCGACTATTATATATTGGATAGTTTTGTGATACTTTATTGTGTCGAAGGCGTGGGACGCATTGCGTATGGCGACAAAAGCGAGCTGATGAGGAAATCTGACGTGTTTGTCGTGCCTGCCGATTTGCATGAGGTGACGCTAGTCCCATCGGCCAACATGTGTCTGCTCGAATTGTATATTCCAACGAAAGAGAAAGAATGAAAAAGAGAATTTTGTTGTTTCTGCTGTGCTCGTTTTTTTTCTTTTCCCAAGTCGCTGCGCAACTCAATACCAACAAGATTCTTGCCAATGGCAAAGTGGCGCTTTATTACAAGGATTACTTTCTCGCCATTCAGTATTTCAATCAGGTTATAAAGGTAAAGCCGTATTTGGCTGAACCTTACATGTATCGTGCTTTTGCTAAGCTGTATCTCGAAGAGTTCGCTGGAGCGGAAGAGGATTGCACCAAATCGGTGGAGCTCAACCCGTTTGTGGCTGACGCCTATTCGTGCAGGGGATACGCACGCTTGAACATGGGCAAGACTGCAGCTGCTGTGACCGATTTTGAGAAGGCGTTGGAACTGCAGCCAGAAGACCGTTTGTCAATGATGGCCATGGCTTATGCCAAAACAGAGAACAAGGAATACGTATCCGCCTTGAATGATTATAACAGGATTGTGCTAAAAAATCCCAAGGATAAGTTCGCTTTATACGAGAGGGGCTGTCTGCATCTGCAGATGAAAGATACCGTTTCGGCATTGCGTGATTTTGAAAGCGTGCAACGTCTTGACCCTTATGTGGCGTTAGGATGGTCGGCACGCGGAAGAGTGTATCTGGAGCAGGGGGCGTATGAGAAAGCCTTAGCTGATTTTGATGAGGCGATAATGTTGGAACAGCGTCCGCACGATTACATCAATCGTGCGTTGGCCAGATATGAGACGAAAGACTACCGTGGCGCTATGGCCGATTTCGACAAGGCATTAGAATTAGATGCAAACGAACCTGCTGCGTATTTCAACAGAGGTATACTACGGGCCAATGTGGGAGATCTGAATCGAGCGATATCCGATTTCGAAATGGTGTTGCAATTCAATCCGGAAGAATATGGCGCTATTTACAATTTGGCGTTGCTTTATACCGATATACGTGATTATCAGAATGCTATCGACGCATATACAAAACTGATAGCGCGCTATCCTTCGTTTCTGCCGGCCTATTATGGGCGTGCGGAAGTAAAACGCAAAATGGGGCAGAAAGCATCTGCAGAAAAAGACTTGATGACGGCGGCATATATCGAAAGCCACAAGGATGAATTCAAAAGCGATGACCGTCAGACTGCCGACAAGGAAAACTTCAAGAAGGTGGTAGTGGTGGACGCAGAGAAAGAGAAACACAAAATCCAATATAAGGAAAACTCATTGCGCGGAGCTATTCAGAATCAGAATGTGAACATTGAACTTGCCGAGAATTTCATATTGTCATTTTATGCGTCAGACCAGCATGCTTATTATGCTCAAGAAGTGGTAGATTATAACAAGAGTCTGAATACGGATGTGCCTCTGAAAGTGTCAAATAAGGACATGACGCTCTCCAACGATTTGATAGTGATGCATTTGAGTGCGATAAATGAATTGTCGAAGGTGCTGGAGGCAAATCCGCAGAATGCAGATGCTTATTTCCTTCGTGCCACTAATTATGCTTTGGTGCAGGATTTTGAAAATGCTATATCAGATTACAATAAAGCACTTTTCTACCGTCCAAATTTTATGCTGGCATATTTTTCAAGAGCGAATGTAAGATGCAAAATGTTAAAATTTGCAAACAGCGAATCGGTGCAAGGGGAGTCTGATGGGCAGACCAAATTGAATTATGAAATGGTGCTGCGTGATTATGATATGGCAGTGAAACTGTCGCCACGATTTGCATACGCTTATGTAAACAAAGCGAATTTTCTGGTGGAAAACAATAGTTTCCAAGAGGCAATATTGAATTATACACAAGCGATAATGCTGGAACCGGATTTGGCCGAAGCATATTTTAATCGTGGTTTGGTGTACATACTCATCGGTGATAAAGAGAAAGGATTGAAGGATTTGGGCAAAGCGGGCGAACTTGGCATATATGTAGCGTATAATATTATAAAGAGATATTCGTAGAATATTATGTTTGTTAGAAGTTAATGTATAATGTATTTATGTATGATGTATTGTTGAGTTGCTTAGTTGTTGATTTATCACTTCGGTCTATGAATGTTATTTCATAGTTTGAAGATTTAAAGATTTGAAAATTTGAAGATTTGAAAATTTATTTCCCTTCGGTCAATGATTGTTAATTGAAATTTGTGTCTGCGTCAATGTCTGTGTCAAAGTCTCGCTTCTAATTTCTTGTTTCTGAATTATTTTGTCTATCTTTATTGCAATTTTTCAAACCATACTAAATGGAACTTTCTGAACTTTCGGCATTATATACAAACTCTGTTCAGCAAAAGAAAATGTTGGAATGGATAGCTTCCGATTCCAACCGCTTGCATCTGAAAGGTTTGAAAGGCTCTTCGGCTGCGTTGTTTGCTTCATCGGTATTTAAGCAGCAAGTTGGCAACTTTTTGTTTGTTCTTAATGACGAGGAGTCGGCTGGTTATTTCTATAACGACCTGACGCAGATTTTAGGAAAAGATACCGTTTATTTCTTTCCTTCGTCTTATAAACATTCTATCAAATACAACCGTCAGGATGTGTCGAACGGCATCTTGCGTACCGAAGCGTTGAATGCGTTGACTGCTGCATCCGCGTTTCATGTGATAGTGACTTGTCCGGATGCTGTGGCTGAGAAAATTGTTTCGAAAAGACAGTTGCAGGACAAGACTCTGGTGTTGAAATCCGGTGATGCGTTGGCGGTGGACGATTTGGTGGATGTTTTGCTGCAATTTCATTTCAATAGGGTTGATTTTGTATACGAACCAGGTCAGTTCTCGGTGCGAGGCGGTATCGTGGATATATTCTCATTTTCTTCAGAATATCCATATCGAATAGATTTTTTGGGGAATGAAATAGATACTATTCGCACTTTTGATATCGAGTCGCAGCTCTCCAAAGAGCGTCAGACGCAAATTTCGGTAATACCGAATGTGAAAGCCGAGAAAAAGGACTTGATTTCTTTCTTTAATTTTCTGCCCGAAAACACATTGCTTTTTTTTAAGGATACGCAGGAAGTGAAAAATCAGTTGTCGGTCATCTTTGAAGAACAGCAACTGAAAGTGTTGGACAAGGGTGACGGAGAGATGGAAAAAGTGTCTGAAAATCTGATTTCGGCAGAAGATTTTGTCGCGGAAATCAATCGGTTCAGAATTGTGGAGTTTGGCACACGCTCATTTTTCGAGACGCAGGATAATGTCATTTTCTCTACATCCGCTCAGCCCGTATTTATGAAGAATTTCAACTTGGTGTCGCAGAATCTTCTGCAGCATCTGGTTCAGGGCTACAAGGTGTATATTTTGAGTGACAGCAAAAAACAGACTGACCGTATTCGGGCTATTTTTCAGGATAGGGGAGATAAAATCACTTTCCAGCCTGTGCTCAGGACCTTGCATGAGGGATTTCTGGATAACGACTTGAAAGTGTGCTGCTATACTGACCATCAGATTTTCGACCGTTTTCATAAGTTCTCGCTCAGAACTGAAAGCGTGAAGATGGGAAAAGTGGTCTCGGCGCTCAAGGAACTGAACCAGTTTCAACTCGGCGACTATGTGGTGCATATCGACCATGGCATCGGTCGTTTCGGTGGACTGATTGAGCAGGAGAAAGACGGAACAAAGCAAGAGGTTATAAAACTGATATACAAAGATGGCGACATCGTGTTGGTCAGTATTCACGCTTTGCACCGCATATCCAAGTACAAAGGAAAGGACGGCGAACCTCCGCGTATCACCAAATTGGGTGGCAACGCATGGCAGAATTTGAAAGACCGCACAAAGAAAAAGGTAAAGGATATCGCCCGCGACCTCATTACGCTTTATGCCAAACGCATGAAAGAAAAAGGATTCGCTTTCCCGCCCGACTCGTATCTGCAGCACGAGCTGGAGGCATCGTTTTTTTACGAAGATACGCCAGACCAGGAAAAAGCTACGGCAGATGTGAAACGGGATATGGAACGCGCTCGTCCGATGGACAGACTGATTTGCGGCGATGTGGGGTTTGGCAAGACTGAAATTGCAGTCAGAGCGGCATTCAAAGCGGCTACGGAAGGAAAACAGGTGGCTGTGCTGGTGCCTACCACCGTGCTGGCATTGCAGCATTTCAAGACTTTTTCTGAAAGATTGAAAGACTTTCCTTGTAAAATAGATTATCTGAGCCGTGCTAAGAAAGCGTCGCAACAAAAAGAGATTCTGCAACAATTGAAGGAGGGAAAGATTGACATTATTATCGGGACACACAGACTGATAGGAAAAGATGTCGCTTTTCACGATTTAGGCTTGCTCATAATCGACGAGGAACAGAAATTTGGCGTTTCGGTGAAAGAAAAACTGAAGCAGATAAAAGTCAATGTGGATACGCTCACGCTGACTGCTACGCCAATCCCGCGCACCTTGCAGTTCTCGTTGATGGGCGCGCGCGATCTTTCGGTGATGCATACGCCGCCACCAAACCGATATCCGGTGCAGACTGAAGTTATTGAGTTCAACGAAGATATTATACGCGAAGCCATTCGCACTGAGATAGACCGCAACGGTCAAGTGTTTTTTGTGAACAATCGCATCAGCAACATCGAACATTTGGAATCGATAGTGAAAAAACTCGTGCCAGAAGCTCGTACAGTAGTGGCGCACGGACAGATGGAAAGTCGGCGGTTGGAGGAAATCATACTCGACTTTGTGAATTACGAATATGATGTGCTTATTGCTACGAGCATTATCGAGTCGGGCATCGACATTCCAAACGCCAACACCATAATTATAAACAATGCCCAGAACTTCGGCTTGAGCGATTTGCATCAGTTGCGAGGGCGTGTGGGAAGAAGCAACCGCAAGGCATACTGCTATTTGCTCACCCCTTCGCAGAAACTGTTGACTGCTGATGCGAAAAAAAGGTTGCAAGCCATAGAAAATTTCTCTGATCTCGGAAGCGGCTTCAATCTGTCGATGCAGGATTTGGACATACGCGGTGCAGGCAATATGCTTGGCGCTGAACAAAGCGGATTTATTGTGGATTTGGGTTATGAAACATATCAGAAGATACTGAATGAGGCTGTGACAGAACTGAAAGACGAAGAGTTCTCGGAACTTTATGCCGAGCAGCAAGAAGGGGATGGCATGCTGTTTGTCTCCGATTGCGCAGTGGAGTCTGATTTGGAACTGATGTTTCCGCACGATTATATCGAGAATGTGTCGGAACGAATGAGCCTTTATCGCGAATTGGACAACATAGAGAACGAAAAACTGCTTCGTGAATATGAAAACCGGCTCATCGACCGCTTTGGACCGCTGCCGCCGCAGGCGCGCGATTTGATTCTGATGGTGCGTGCCCGTTTCCTGGCCATGGAGCTCGGGTTTGAGAAACTGGTGCTGAAAGAGGGAAAAATGTTTGCCTATTTCGTATCCAACCCCGACTCTGCTTATTACAAGAGCGATGCTTTTGGCAAAGTGCTGCATTATATTCAGTATTTTAATGCCGACTGCAAGTTGCGCGACCGTCAGGGCAAACGCTCGCTGCTTATCGAGAAGGTCACATCCATCGAAAAAGTATACGATATCTTGCAAATGATGAAAGAAGGTTGAATCAATCAAACAATGAAAAGAAGATGAAAAAACTGTTGTTTCCCTTGATGCTTGCTGCTACGGTTGCGCTTTCGGCGCAGCAGACAATGCTCCCTGATGAGTTGAAACCCTTTGTGCTCGAATATTTCGAAGGGCAGTCTGTGCGTTCCATCGCCCCCAAAGCAGACAATCCGAAATTGAAAGAGGTGATCATGGAAGATATGTCGTCCATTCTGTATGATGGCAAGAAAAATATTGTGAGTGTCACTTTTGAGGGCGAAAGCCGTGCGTTGCAGTCTTTTTTGCCCAATGCAATAAATGACTATCTTGCAGAAAATTATCCGGAAAATAGAGTGACTGGCTTTTATAAAGAAAAGAAGCGTGAAAAAGTGGTGCTCGACAATGGAAAGACGCTCTATTTCTCGCCGAAAGAGCATACGTTTATTGAGTAAAGAATTTTGTGAGTGGAAAGTCTAAAGCTGAAGGTCGCTTCTCTTTTGAAGTTTCTGATTTGATAATTTGAAGATTTGAAAATTTACAATTTTCATGTATGATGTATTGATGTATAATGTATGAGGCGGAAGTTACGAGTTACGAATAAAAAGTAATTGTTGAGCTTTGGACGTTGAGCTTGTCGAAACGTCGAGGACCATTTCGACTGCGCTCGATGCCTTCGCTTCTTAATTATTAATTACATTCCTTGGTCAGTGATTCAAAATTCATAATTCAAAATTATCTCCCGTCTGCGTCAAAGTTAATTGAAAATTAAATAATTAGATAATTAGATTATTGTCTTGTGTCAAAGTCGTCTCGTTTCTTTGATTAATTGTCAAAAGTGTTGTGAATTAGCGAAAAAATCGTTATTTTTGCCGATTATTTGAATCTTTAATCTTTTAAATAATTATCATTTATGGAAAATTTAATCTATTTGGTATTGTTGGCATCGGTAGTGGCCTTGTCATTTGCCTATTTTTTCTTTAAGCAAATGATGAAAGGTGACGAGGGTACCGATTTGATGAAAAAAATTGCGGAGCATGTTCGCAAAGGAGCCATGGCATACCTGAAACAGCAATACAAGGTCGTTTCGATTGTGTTTGTTGTTTTGGCTGTCATCTTTGCTGTGATGGCTTATTTTGGTTTGCAAAACGGCATCGTGTGGTTTGCGTTCCTTACTGGTGGATTCTTCTCAGGTCTGGCTGGATTCTTTGGAATGAAAACTGCCACTTATGCCTCTGCTCGTACGGCCAATGCGGCTCGCAAGTCGCTCAACAGCGGTTTGCAAGTGGCTTTCCGCTCAGGAGCCGTTATGGGACTTGTGGTTGTTGGCCTTGCTTTGCTTGATGTGTCGGTATGGTATATCGTATTGAAGAAAACTACATTGCTTGCTGCCGTTGGCGCTGACAATGATTTCATTACCATTACCACTACGATGCTTACCTTTGGCATGGGTGCTTCTACGCAAGCTTTGTTCGCCCGTGTAGGCGGTGGTATCTATACTAAAGCTGCTGATGTTGGCGCCGACTTGGTTGGTAAGACAGAGTATAACATTCCGGAGGATGACCCCCGCAACCCGGCTACTATTGCCGACAATGTAGGCGACAATGTGGGTGATGTGGCAGGTATGGGCGCTGACCTTTACGAGTCGTATGCTGGTTCAGTTTTGGCAACAATGGCGCTTGGCGCATCTGCGTTCGCAGCTTGCCCGATTATGCAGGAGAAGGCTATTTTCGCTCCTATGCTCATTGCTGCAGTAGGTGTGGTGCTTTCTATCATCGGTATCTATCTGGTGAAAACAAAAGAAGGTGCAGGAATGCAGGAGTTGCTCGGCGCTTTGGCTCGTGGAACGAATGCTAGCGCAATATTGATTGCCGCTGCCACTTTCGGTATTTTCGCTTATTTGTTTGGAACTGAGACAAATCAATGGTGGCAGGTTTCGCTTTCTGTTGTTGTTGGTTTGCTGGCTGGTGTCATCATTGGTAAATCTACCGAATATTACACTTCGCAGAGTTACAAACCTACACAAAAAGTGTCAGAGAGCTCGCAGACTGGTCCCGCTACTGTAATTATCTCTGGTATCGGATTGGGTATGCTTTCTACTGCTATCCCTGTTGTGACAGTGGGTGTGGCTATCATCTTGGCTTATTTGTGCGCCAACGGATTTAGCCTCGAATTTTCGGCTCAGAATCTTTCAATGGGCCTTTACGGTATCGGTATCGCTGCAGTAGGTATGCTTTCTACTTTGGGCATCACTTTGGCAACCGACGCTTACGGACCTATTGCCGACAATGCTGGCGGTAATGCTGAAATGAGCGGTCTGGAACCAGAAGTTCGCAAACGTACCGATGCGCTCGATGCGCTTGGAAACACAACAGCCGCAACAGGTAAAGGTTTTGCTATCGGTTCGGCTGCTCTTACAGCGCTTGCCCTTCTCGCTTCTTATGTGGAAGAAATAAAGATGGCGCTGGTTCGTACAGGCGAAGCTTTGCCGAATGGAGCGGAAGCTGCCAAAGCTACTTTGGTTGATTTTATGGAAGCGTACAATGTGAACTTGATGAATCCTATCGTTCTGGTGGGTGTATTCATCGGTGCCATGATGGCGTTCCTTTTCTGTGGTCTTACAATGAACGCAGTAGGACGCGCTGCTCAGAAAATGGTTGAGGAAGTGCGTCGTCAGTTCCGCGAGATTACAGGTATTCTCGAAGGTAAGGCCGATCCCGATTACGCTCGTTGTGTAGGTATTTCTACCAAAGGTGCACAACAGGAAATGTTGCTCCCTTCAATTTTGGCTATCGTAGTGCCTATTGCTACAGGCTTGCTGCTGGGCGTTGCCGGTGTGCTTGGTTTGCTGATTGGCGGTTTGAGCTCAGGATTCGTGTTGGCTGTGTTTATGGCTAATGCGGGCGGTGCTTGGGATAATGCTAAGAAATATGTTGAAGAAGGCAATTTCGGAGGCAAGGGCAGCGACTGCCATAAGGCGACTGTAGTGGGTGATACTGTAGGCGACCCGTTCAAAGATACGTCTGGTCCGTCATTGAACATCCTTATCAAACTGATGTCGATGGTTTCTATCGTAATGGCTGGTCTTACTGTTGCTTGCAGCGTTTTCTGATAACAAAATACAAGCATAAACAAATGAAATCCCGTTTGAAAGAGCGGGATTTTTTTTATTGCAACAGAGAGAATGAAAACAGCAATCGGTTGTGGCGGTTTTTGTTGCCATGACCGATTGCTTTCAATGTTTTTGTCCTTTTTATTTAAGGTCAGTAGTTGCCATTCAAAATTTCCAGACGGTCGTTCAATTGTTGAAGCAGATACTCGGCAAAAAGTATCTCCATCGCTTCGGGCGAACCGTTGGTGTGGTATTCGTCGAATGCGGCATAGTAGCGCATGCGGTCGGTAAACTTGATGTCGATGGGCGGAAAGCCGGCCTTCATCAGCTCGAGGTTTACCAATAGGCGACCAGTGCGTCCATTGCCATCGACAAACGGATGGATGGATTCGAAATCGATGTGAAACTGAGCCAGCTTGCTCACAATGTTGTTGTCGCTTTCGTTGTACGATTCTATCAGATACTCCATTTTCGGCGCAATCAGATATGGTTGTGCCGGCGTATGCGATGCGCCCATAATGCGTACTGGTATCGAACGGTAAACGCCGCGGTCGCTTGGTTTGTCGGCCAATACCAACTGATGGATTTGCTTTATGGTGTATTCTGTCAGCGGTTGTGTGTGCTTCACTAAGTCAATGACAAAATAGAAAGCGTCTTTGTATCCTACAGTTTCCAGGTGGTCTTTGAGCGGTTTCTTGTCGATAGTCAGACCGCGTAGAACCATGTCTGTCTCGCGTAGCGTAAGCGTGTTGCCTTCTATTGCGTTCGAGTTGTAGGTGTGTTCAACGATGAAGTCTTCGTACAGCCGTTTCTGCTCGCCTTCGGTCAGTGCACGCGCTTTGTCGAGCTTCGCTTTGCAGCTCTTTATTTGTTTTAAGAGTGTGCGCAGTTCGCTGCTCACGCCATATCGTGCCTCGGGCTCTTTTACGAGGTTGTCGAAAAGGCTTGTGTTGAATACGGCAAGCACTTGGTTCACCTTGTCCATGCGCAACGACTGCTTTCCTTGCTCCAAATCACGAAGGAAGTGTATTCCTACTCCCGATTGTTCGGCAAGTTGTTCTTGCGTCAGATTGTATCTCTTGCGCATGTTTTTTACATAATTGACGAGATTGTTTTTCATAATTATTATACTAATTCCGTACAAAAGTACAACTTTTATTTTTATAAAACAATAAATTTATACGAATTTAGTATAATTATATAATTCTATATGTTAATGATTGTAATGTGTCGCTGACAATTTTTCCGAATTATTAAAGAAATCACTGCCTTTTTGTCATAGAAGCAACTGTGGCAAGCCTTTTGATTGTGTGAAAGCAAACAACAAATTAAAAAGAAAGGAGAAAATTATGAACTTCGAGAATTTCACAATCAAAGGACAGGAGGCTGTTCAAGGGGCTGTGAATTTGGCTCAGCAGAATGGAAATCAGATGATAGAGCCGGTTCATTTGCTTATGAGCCTCTTTGATGTGGGCGAAAATGTGCTGAACTTTTTGCTCGGCAAAATGGAAGTGAACACGCGGATGCTGAAAGATGCGTCACGTAAAATGATGGAATCGTTGCCCAAAGTGCAGGGTGGCGAACCGTACCTTAGCCGCGAATTGAACGCTGTGTTGATGAAAGCGGTCGATTTGTCAAAGAAAGACGGAAACGAGTATGTTTCGTTGGAGTTTATGCTATTGGCGCTGTTGGTTGAGAAAAGTGCGGTATCGGGCATGTTGCACGATGCCGGCGTTTCCGAAAGTGCGCTTCGTAGCGCCATTGCGCAGCTGCGAAAAGGTGAGAAAGTGAAACAACAGACAGCAGAAGATACATATCAAGCACTCGAAAAATATGCGATAAACCTGAACGAACGTGCGCGAAGCGGAAAACTCGACCCTGTTATTGGACGTGACGAGGAAATCCGTCGTGTGTTGCAGATTTTGAGCCGTCGTACCAAAAACAACCCGATTCTAATTGGTGAACCGGGTACTGGTAAAACGGCGATTGCCGAAGGACTGGCGCACCGTATAGTGCGTGGCGATGTGCCCGAGAATCTGAAAACTAAACAGATTTT
>SUXD01000032.1 GCA_015061145.1 Bacteroidales bacterium
CACGGTGTTCCCTAATGGCGAAAACCCCAATGCCAAGCATGCCGTTACACACTATAAGGTGCTGGAAAGGCTCGGGTACGTTACGCTGGTAGAGTGCCGCCTTGAGACAGGCAGGACGCACCAGATACGCGTGCACATGAAACATATCGGACATACGCTGTTCAATGATGAGCGTTATGGGGGGGATGAGGTGCTGAAAGGCGAGCGAACAGCAAAATACAAGCAATTTGTGCAAAATTGTTTTGATTTATGCCCTCGTCAAGCGTTGCATGCCAAAACGCTTGGCTTCACCCATCCGCGTACAGGTGAATTCATGTTTTTTGACAGCGAATTGCCCAACGATATGCGGCAGCTGATAGAAAAATGGCGCAGATATGCTGCAGGGAAAGAATTGTAATGCTCTTATGACAGTATTGGAAGTTTTTTTCAGAAAAGACCTTTTTTTTTAAAGTTTTCCCCATTTTCTTTTTCTTGTTCGGAAAAATACTTATTTTTGTTTGTTGATTTTCGGCGGAAAATGGATAAAAAATCGAAATTTGGCGGCATTTGTTGTTGAATTTTTGAATTAAAGTATTGATAGATAAGCATTTGGAAAGATGCTCGAGTGGTTGAAGAGGCACGCCTGGAAAGCGTGTAAACGCCTAAAGCGTTTCACGAGTTCGAATCTCGTTCTTTCCGCAAATTTTTAATCTAAAACAAATAATTAATCACACAAACAAAAAACAAAATGAAAAAAGTAATTGCATTATTTGCATTTTTTACAATGCTAAACATTGGAATGGTTCAGTCTGCGTTTGCACAAGACGAAGTTGAATCCGAAGCTGTAGAAGTGGCTGAAGAACAAGTTGCCGCAGAAGAAGAAACCGCAGTTGTAGAAGAAGTTGCTGCTCCTGCCGCTGCAGAAGAGGTTGTAGCTGAACCTGCTGCAGAACAGGGTCTTCACAAAATTCTGAAACAAAAAATCATCGAAGGTGGTGCAGGATTTATGGGCGCGCTTTTGTTGTGCTTCATTTTGGGCTTGGCTTTGGCCATCGAGCGTATCCTTTATTTGAATTTGGCTTCGACTGACACCAAAAAACTGTTGAAAGAAGTTGAAGATGCTTTGAACAATGGCGGTGTTGAAGCTGCTAAAGACGTTTGCCGCAACACCCGCGGTCCTATCGCCTCTATCTTCTATCAAGGTCTTCTTCGTTATGACGAAGGAATTGATGTAGTAGAAAAAACAGTCGTTTCTTATGGTGGCGTTCAGACCGGTTTGCTTGAGAAGAACTTGAGCTGGATTTCATTGTTCATCGGTATCGCTCCTATGTTAGGATTCTTGGGAACAGTGATTGGTATGATCGAGGCTTTCGACCGTATTCAGCAGGCCGGTGACCTTTCTGCTACTGTCGTTGCAGGTGGTATCAAGGTGGCGTTGATTACAACTGTCGGCGGTCTTATCGTCGGTATGATTCTTCAATTGTTCTACAACTACATCGTTTCAAAAATTGACGATTTGGTAAATGACATGGAAGACGCTTCTATCTCTTTGTTGGATTTGGTGTTGAAATATAACTTGAAAAAATAAGAGTTGCCATGAATTTGATTAATAAATTGCCTAAAATAGCATTGTATGCCCTTTCGTGCATCACAATTATTATAGGACTTTTGTTCTACTTCGGTTCCGAAGCGACAACTTCCTATAATAATATAGAGTATGCAGAGCCGGTATTTACCAATGCGATAATGATTTGGACCTACATTTTGATTGGATTGGCTGTGGTTATCACTTTGGGTTTTGTGATTTATCATTTCATTCTTTCTGCAATGAAAGACCCGAAGAACGCAGTTAAACCAGTGTTGGTTCTTTGTGGTATTGTGTTGTTGTTTCTTGTGACATATCTTATCGGTGACGGAACTCCGTTGAACATACCTGGATATGACGGCGCAGACAATGTGTATTCTTGGCTGAAAATAACAGACATGTTCTTGTTTGTTACTTACACCTTGCTGGTGGTTGCTTTCGCCTTGATTATTTATTCAAATGTAGCAAAGTACATTAAAAAGTAAAAGAAAATGGGAAAAAGAAAGGTACCGGAAATAAATTCAAGCTCAATGGCTGACATCTCTTTCTTGTTGCTTATTTTCTTCCTTGTAACAACATCAATGTCGGTGGATAAGGGTTTGGCGCGTCGTTTGCCGCCTCCTGTGACAAACACCGAAGATATGAAGATTGATGTGAAAGAGCGCAATGTGTTGGTTGTGCTTCTGAATACAAACAATCAGTTGATGGTGGGAGGAAAATACACCGATGTGAAGGATTTGAAAGAAACGGCTAAAGAGTTTATCAAAAATCCGAACAATGCCGAAAATCTTCCTGAAAAACGCGATACAGTGCTCCCGAATCTTGGTGCCATGAAATACACAAAAAATCATGTCATCTCGTTGCAAAACGACCGTGGAACAGAGTATCAGGCGTATCTGAAAGTTCAGAATGAATTGGATGCTGCATACAACGAGCTGCGCGACGAATTGTCGAAAGAGCGTTTTGGCACAACATTCGCTGAACTTGACGAAGAACGTCAGGAGGAAGTGAAGGTTATCTACGATAAGAAAGTGTCAGAGGCTGAACCTAAAAACTATGGAGGAAAATAACGATGGCAAAGTTTAAGAAAAGTAGCAATTCAAAAGAAGTTCCTGCTGTAAGTACGGCTTCTCTGCCAGATATTATTTTCATGCTGTTGTTCTTCTTTATGTCGGTGACGACGATGAAGGAGGTGACTTACATGGTTGACATTAAGGTTCCTACAGCGACTGAATTGCAATCGCTTGAGAAAAAGAATCTGGTTCGCTTTATTTATGTGGGAAAACCATTGGCGCAATATCGCAGCACGCACGGTAGCGAAACTCAGGTGCAGCTCGACGATGCTTTCGCTGATGTCAGCTTGATAGAATCGTATGTGGTGGATCAGCGTTCAGCTATGCCAGAAAATGATCAATCGAAGCTGACTGTGGCGCTGAAGGTTGACAAAGAGACAAAAATGGGTGTTGTGACGGATATCAAACAGGCGTTGCGTCGTGCATACGCGCTGAAAATCACTTATGCGGCAACGCCGGGTAATGTGTATTGATATTTAAACAATTCACAAATGATACCGATAATGGTGCAGTGCTCTACTGCACCATTATTTTTTTATTTCATATTGTTTATTTTTTTTCGTAATTTTGAATTTTATATGAAAAAGTTTTGAATGAAGGCGCAAATATCACATAGTACAATAAAATTTTTGTTGGTATTGATGTTTTATCTCGTGGGGGTGCTGTTTTACGAACTGATAGCCAAGGTGTTCGATTTTACATACACTGACGAGATTTTGGCGTCTTTGATATTTGTCTATTTCCTTTTCTATGGCAATAAGCGAGAGAAAGAATTTTATGTCTGTCTGGCGTTTTTCTTTTTCTATCTGGCGTATTCGTTGCTTTTTCCTCATAATATAAAGCGTGCCATTGCGAGTGACTTTATTATGCAGATAAAGCCATACATTGTCTTTTATGGTGTGTTGGCGTTGAGAATTACGCTGTCGGCCAGGCAGAAGAAAGTGCTTCGGAATTTATGTGTAGTCGTATCGTTGTTTCTGTTGTTCCCCGCAGGTCTATTAGGTGTCGACAGGTGGCAGAGCGATTTCTTCGGGCACTATTCTCGTTTTGCAACAGCTTGTGTGGTGACGGGTATGCTTTATTATTATAGCTCGTCGCGCGACAGCAAGGCTGTGCTGATTACATTTCTGATTTGGGGATTAAGTATTTTTTCGCTCCGTTCTAAAGCTTTCGGATTCTGTGCCATGTCGTTGTGTTTGTTTCTGCTTTGGCGCGATGCAAATAATTTGAAACGGATATTCTCATTCAAAAATGTGGTGCTGGTATCGGTGTTGATAGGCGTTGTTTTTTTTGCGGCATGGGAGAAGATTTCTTATTATTTTATTGTAGGAACCGAAGATGCTACAAACCTGATGGCGCGTCCGATGCTGTACTTTGGCGCGGTAGAGATACTGAAAGACTACCCGATTTTCGGTACAGGATTCGGCAGTTATGCTACGTACGCTTCGGAGGTGTATTGGTCGCCGTTGTATATGCAATATAAATTGGTGTATTTCAGTTATGACATTATGATGCGTCAGTATATTTCCGATGTTTGGTTCCCGGCTTTGGCTGAGGTGGGATTGGTAGGCATTGTGTTTTTCCTTGTTTTTTGGTATAGAAGACTAACGGAAGCTAATGCTATTTCGCAGCAGACAGGGGACATTTCCATATTCAGAATGACAATTCTGATAACTGTCTTTTTCTTTATGGAGTCGGTAGCCGACAGTACCATTACTCATAACAGAGGGGCCATGGTGTTTTTGTTGTTGGCGATGTTCATCAACGAAGGACGCCGTAATTCGGAAACGAAAGAGTTGAATTTGAAAAAAGAGGAATAAATGCAGTCTTCGCAGAAAGTGGCTTTCAATACATTTGTGATGTATGCCAAGGTGTTGATCACCGTTGGCGTGTCGCTTTATTCCACACGTCTGATATTGAGTGAATTGGGTACGGATGATTTTGGCATATTCAGTCTTATATCGGGGGTGGTGGGCATGCTGGCTTTCCTCAATATATCAGTGACGGTAGCCGTTCAGCGTTATTTGGCTTATACGATAGGAGAGAAAAGTCGTGAAAGGTATGAAGAGGTGTACGGCGCTGCAATAAAGATAGGTATGTTTTTAGGACTGTTGTTGGCAGTTGTCATTGAATTGCTCGGCATTTTTTTCCTGGATAGTCTGGATTTTGCGCCCGAACGAACCTGGGCGGTTCATGCGGTGTTTCATTGTATGGTGGTAAGTACATTTTTCTCCGTTTGGGCTATTCCTTATGAAGCTGCCATAGTGGCAAATGAGGACATTTATGTCATTTCATTGATTTATACTGTAGAGTCATTGCTGAAACTGGCCATAGCTATATATCTGATTTACACACCGTACGATAAGTTGGTGATATATGGCGTACTGCTTGTGCTGGTATATGTGTCTTCCAATATTTTCAAGAAATTCTATTGCAACAGATACGGCTGCCGCCCATCGGCGAAGAGTATTAATAGAAAGACGATGAAAGAAATGGCGAAGTTCTCAGGATGGACTTCCATAGAACCGCTTTCGGTTCTGTTTTCGGTGCAAGGTGTGGCGGTGTTGCTCAATCTTTTTGGCGGAACGGTGGTGAATGCTGCGTATGGCATAGCCAATCAGGTTTGCGGTCAGATGAACTACTTCTCGTCTTCGTTGTTGAGCGCTATCAATCCGCAGATAATTAAAAGTGAGGGAATGAATAACCGTGAACGCACCATCCGTTTGAGCCGGTTCGCATGCAAACTGTCGTTCTTTTTGTTGTCGTTCTTTGCCGTTCCATTGATAATGGAAATGCCATTTGTGTTATCTATATGGTTGAAGGATGTACCGGAATATACGGTGCTCTTCTGTCGCTTGATTCTGTTAAGTTTTGTGGTGTCGCAACTTGCTTACGGATTGCAAGGAGGGGTGCTGGCTGTCGGTAGGATAAAGTATTACCAGATAGTGACAGGCATGGTAAAGGTGATGTCTTTGCCAGCCGCTTATTTCTTCTTAAAGGCGGGTTTCCCCTTGTTTGTGGCAATAATTATGTTTGTCGCATCAGAAACGTTGAATTATTTTGTGCGCCTTTATTTTGCAAAAAAAGAATTGGGATTGCAAGTGAAAAACTTTTTGTTTGGCGTTACATTGCGTTTGATGCTGTCACTGACCATCATTGTGTTGGTATTGTATTTTGTAAAAGGGCAGTTTTTCTTTGGCTTTCATCGTTTGCTGATTGTTTCAGCATTGAGCAGCGTGTTGTGGTTTTTGATGTTCAAATTCTTGATATTGGACAAGACGGAATATGCGCAAATAAGAAAAGCATTGTTGGATTTTATAATCCGTATAATGGATAGGGTGCGATGAATTAAATGAGGACGAAATGCAAAACAAATATCGGTGATTAAAAATGAATTATCTGTTGCTTGATAAGCCTGAAAATTATGACACTGCATTTATCGCCAAGAAAATTGCAGTCCCGATGTCGGAATACTATACAAAGCGAACAAAACCTGTTTTGCTAGGCATGTTTTGTGCTTGTCTGCAACTGATGTTCAAAACCCGCCGCAACGATACAATTGTATGCTGGTATGATTTCCAGGCGGTTATGTGTTGGTGGTTTGGGAGATTTTTCTTTATGAAAAGAAAAATAGTGTGCATAAACTTGCTCTTGAAGCAGAAGCCGACAATAAAGAACCGGTTTGCCGCTTTTTTATATAAAAGAGCGTTGCTGGATTCGTCTTTCAAGGCGACTGTCACATCGAAAGAGTATGGCGAGTGGCTGAACAAAAGTCTTGGCGTATCGGTTGATTATGTTTTGTTGCGTGATGTCTTTCATGAGTATTATATTGCGAAATCACCGATAAAGGACGGAGGGTATGTTTTTTGCGGAGGCAATAGCGAGCGTGACTGGAATTTGATGTACGCTGTGGCGGAAAAATTGCCGCAGGTGCAGTTTGTCTTTGTAATGTCGGGGGCAACATTCGAACATTATAAAGACCGGCGATTGTCCAATGTCTGTCTGTACGACAAAATGCCGTTGAACGAGTTTATGGATAAGATTTATCACTCCTCGATGGTTTGTTTCCCATTGTCAACAGAAGCGCCGGCTGGCTTGACCGTAATGATTTCGGCAGCGGTGAACGGCAAACTTATTATGATGACCGATACGCCAGTGACGCGTGGATATATCGACAATGAGTCTGGTGTATTGTTGCGAAACAATGTCGATGATTGGGCGAAAGCAATACAAAGTTGCTTCAGAAACAAAGAAGAAATGCAACGCAAGGCCAATAACTTATCCCGCTTCTTGAAAACAGCATGTGCGGAAGAAGAATTTGTTTCGACGTTGCAAAGAATAATAGAACAGGCATGAAAATATTGCAGATAAATAAATATCATTATGTAAAAGGCGGTGCCGATGTGGTGTTCTTCAACATTATGCGCTTATTAAAAGAGAAAGGACATCAGGTGATACCTTTTTGCACTGTTCGAAAGCAGAATTTCTCATCTGAATATGACAGATATTTCACGGATGCTCCCGAAATCAGAGAACTTCCTTTCTGGAGAAAAATGGCAAATGTTTTTCGTTTTTATTGGAATGTAGATGCTGCAAAAAAAATTGAATGTCTGATAAAGGAGCAACGGCCGGATGTGGCCCATTTGCATAATATTTTCAATGGCATATCGCTTTCGGTATTACCTATTCTGAAGAAATACAATATCCCCGTTGTGATTTCGATGCACGATACACGTTTTATTTGTCCTTCTTCGGAATATAAGTTATATGAAAGATGTGAAAGATGTCTGACTTATGGCGGTTTGCTTTGCGGTTTGCATCGTTGCTATCAACATAATTTCATGAACAGTTGGATGTGCGCATTCGAGATGTTCCATAAAGAGCGTCTTTTCCATTATGATAAATATATTGACAAGTATATCTTTCTCAGCGAATGCTATAAGGGAATGCATGCAGCTAAACACAATTATTTTCAGCAAAAAGGGACTGTTCTGTACAATTTTACAAGGATGAAGTCTTCTGCCGTTGCGCATCGGGGCGATTATCTGCTTTATTATGGCAGAATAACCGAAGAAAAAGGTCTGAGAACATTGATGAGGGTGATGGAAATGTTGCCTGATGTGCGTTTGAGAGTTGTAGGGACAGGGGTGTTGTCAGACGAATTGAGAAATATGCGTTTGCCGAATGTCGCGTTTGCAGGTTTCAAGTCGGGCGAGGATTTGGTTCATGAAATAGAGAATGCTTCGTATGTGATTTTGCCGTCAGAATGCGAAGAGAATAATCCGTTGACGATAATCGAATCATATATGTGCGGCAAACCTGTAGTGGCCTCGCGTAAAAGTGGAATCCCCGAGATAGTGTCAGAAGGCGAAACTGGTTTCATGTTTGAACCGTCGAATGCCGAAAATATGTGTGCGGTGCTGCGTCGGGCATTGTCGGTGAACAATGACGAATACATGAGAATGTCGGAAAAATCGTATATCTTTGCAAAACAGCATTTCAGCGAAGATGTATATTATGAGCGACTGATGAAAATATATAATGAAGCGATAAGCAAATGAGAATATACGAAATAGGGACAGGATATACCTCGATACCGGCGCAGATGGGGGCCGCTACTGAAATAGTGGTGGAAGAGTTGACCAAGGCTTTTCTAAAGCAGCATGTTGATGTCAGAATAATTGATATTCATGATGCCCAAAGAGCCGAAAACAGCCTGCCTATAGAAGAAGTCTGGCTTCCGCAATTTTTAAATTCCAGCTCTGTTGTGAAACTGGGTTTGTTTCATAAGATGAAACGGGTGCTTTATTCGTTGGCTTTAACCGTAAGATTGAAATCATTGTTGAAGCGGGAACAGGGCAAAGTGGTGCTGCATTTCCACAATCAATACAATTTGTATTTTTTTCTGAAACTTACATCAAAAAAACTTCTGGACAAGTGTAAGATAGCATATACGGTGCATAGTTATGTCTGGATGAATGATTGGGAAGAAATTGAAAAAACAGTTAAGAAACGATATTTTCAGGAAGTATATTGCTGTCAGCATGCCGATCGGGTTTTTGTGTTGAATGACAAAACTTTGGATAATCTGCAAAATCATTGTGGCGTTTTGCCGTCGAAGTTGGTGCAGATCAAGAATGGTGTCAATACAGAAGTGTATAATGAGAAAGCTGCCAGTTTGGAGGTTGTTGCAGCGTTGAAACGGCGCTATCAGTTATCCTCCAAAAAAACTTTGTTACAGGTAGGTTCTGTTTGTGAACGCAAAAATCAATTGGGGGCGTTGCGGTTGCTTTTGCCGATGATGAAAAAAGACGAGTCGCTTTGCTTTTTATTTGCTGGCGGTGTCATTGATGCAGCATACTATGAAAGAATAATGCAATATGCCAAAGACAATGCCGTGGCCGAAAGGGTTATCTATATTGGCGAAATTCCTCCAGGCAGAATATTGAATTCGTGGTATGCGCTTTCTGACGTTTGCATATTAAACTCGCTTTCCGAATCATTCGGAATGGTTGTCGTTGAGTCTCTGTCGGTCCCTCGTCCGATATTTGTCAATACAGTTTTGTTTGACAGTGTTGATTTCTTAAGAGAATATGAGGGGGAAGGAATCGTTCGTATCACTGAAAATTTTCAGGATGATTTCTGTCGTATGATAAATGACAAGGAGTATTATTCGGAAATGAAAGAAAAAGGGCGTTCTTTAGTTGAAAAAGAATATAGTTGGGATGCTGTAGCAAAAAAATATTTGGAAAACTATGAATGAAAAGATAAACATACCAATCCCGACAGATGCAAGCATCATACTCACCTACCGTTGTCCGATGCGATGCAAGATGTGCAATATCTGGGCCAATCCTACCGAAAAAGAGAAGGAGATAAAAGCGGAACACCTGCGTCAACTCCCGTCACTGAAATTTATCAATCTGACAGGCGGCGAACCTTTCATCCGCGAGGATCTGAGTGAAATCGTAGCGGAGTGTTACAAGCATACAAAACGCATTGTGATTTCAACTTCAGGCTGGTTCGAAGATCGTGTAATAGAATTGGCGAAACAGTTTCCGCAAATCGGCATCAGAATCAGCATCGAGGGACTTGCGCAAAAGAACGACGAACTGCGCGGACGTGAGGGCGGTTTTGAAAAGGGGCTCCGAACTTTGCAGACACTCAAAGCTATGGGGCTCAAGGATATCGGCTTCGGTTGTACGGTCTCAAATAACAACTCTTCCGATATGCTAGAACTATATAAACTTTCATTGTCGATGGGACTGGAGTTCGCCACCGCTGCTTTCCATAATTCATATTATTTTCATAAGGATGATAATGTGATAACAAACAAAGCGGAAGTTTGCGCCGATTTTGAAAAACTCGTCAATCTGCAGTTGAAAGAGCATCATCCAAAATCGTGGTTCAGGGCATATTTTAATATGGGGTTGATAAACTATATTGAAGGGAATCGTCGTATGTTGCCGTGTGAGGCAGGGACGACTAATTTCTTCATTGAGCCATACGGCGATGTGTATCCATGCAACGGATTGGAAAAGAAATTCTGGAAAGAGAAAATGGGAAACATTTTTGAGACGCCGGATTTCATGGAAATATGGAATAGCGAGCAAGCGCAGAAAGTACGCGAAATGGTTAGTGTTTGTCCAAAAAACTGCTGGATGGTGGGCACGGCTTCGCCTGTGATGCACAAGTATGTGAAATATCCTGCCCAATGGGCGTTGAAGAATAAGATCAGAAGTCTTTGCGGAAAACCGGCTTGCCTTGACAAAAAATGGTGTGATGTCGGACAATCTCCGTTGCAAGGGAATTTAAAGAAAAGCTGAAAACAGGCGGTGAATATATGCGTATAACGGTAATTGGAACACGAGGAATCCCCAATGTCATGGGTGGTGTGGAAACGCATTGTGAAGAACTCTTTCAGCGCGTAGCCAAGTCTGACGACATGAAAGTGACGGTTGTTCGCCGCCAACATTATGTCAGCGATGCGCTTAAGGAGTATAAAGGAGTGGAGTTGTACGATGTTCCGTCTCCAAAACGGAAATCATTCGAGGCTATCGTTCATTCTATTCGTGCGGTGTTTGTGGCACGCTTCAGATTGCATGCCGACATTGTACATATTCATGCCGTCGGACCGGCATTGGTTGCGCCGTTGGCTCGCATGCTGGGCATGAAGGTGGTTTTCACGCACCATGGTCCCGACTATGACAGAGAGAAATGGGGGTGCGCTGCCAAAACAATGCTCAAATTTGGCGAACGGATGGGGTGTGTTTTTGCCAACCGCGTGATTGTGATTTCAGAAACGATAAAAGAGATTGTTGTCAGGAAGTACCAGCGGACAGATGCTTGTCTGATATACAACGGCGTTCCTGCACCAACCATAGTCTCCAATTCCAGTTATCTGGAAGAATTAGGGTTGCAGAAACAAAAATATGTGCTTGCGGTAGGACGATTTGTACCAGAAAAGAATTTTCATCAGTTGGTAGAGGCATTTGCGGCATTACCTGATTCAAACTTCAAGCTTGTGCTTGCCGGAGACGCAGATTTCGATGATGATTATTCGCGAGAATTGAAGAGATTGGCGAAAGAAAAGGGTGTGCTGCTTGCTGGTTTTGTTAAAGGAGAAAAACTATTCTCTCTTTTCACGGATGCTGCGTGTTTTGTATTGCCGTCGTCGCACGAAGGGTTGCCTATCTCGTTGCTCGAGGCGATGAGTTATGGGTTGTCGGTATTGGCAAGTGATATACCTGCCAACAAGAATGTAGGTTTGCAGTCTGACGATTATTTTCGTTGTGGTGATGTGGATGACTTGCAAAAAAAACTGCGAAAAAAACTTTCTGAACCCGTTGTAAGTCATTCTTACGATCTCTCGCTTTACGACTGGGATAAAATAGCGGAACAGACAGTGGAAGTGTACAAGAGTGTAATGTTCTTATAGTTGAATTGTTGTTTGTTTGACTATATTTCAAAATATCCGTCCATAGTTTCCCGCACTTCACTAATCAGGCGTTTCTTTTCGTCTTTTAGTTTAAAGGCTTGTTTTACCAAATCGGTAATCTCTGTAATCGTTGTGCCATCAAGTATTGGTATTTCAATCTCTTTCAGACGTTCTTCACGCAAATGCGGAATTGTTGAAGCAACAACGGTTCGGCGTTTTGAAGCGTAAATGCCTATTTCTTTGATTGACAAAGTCAAAAATAGGTATTCAGGAGTAACACCGTACTCTTGGGCTTTTTTATTCAAACTCAAACCAACAAAACCTGATGAAATAATTGCTTTATCGTTGTCGGTTATCATTCCAACCATACCGATTTTGCCGTCTTTGGTGAAAAGTACATCGCCACTTTGAAAGCCCTGTCCCAACTCATCGTAAATTTCTTTTGGAATGAAAAAGTCAGGATATTGGTCAATTTCATAATTCACAATATCAGAAGTACGTACAAAAGGTACGTCAGTCTTGCGTTTGTCCAAATATCCGATATATGTGTCGCTGCCAACTTCGTCGCCTTTTTTCAATGTTGCAATCTCGCCTATGGTTACAGTCTGCCATTTGCTTTGGATGGCTTTCAAGGTGTTGACGTACAACGGATATGAGTACATTGGTGTCCACAAGTCGGCATCTGCAAAATTACTCTTACAAACAGAAAAGGTGTTTTCTTTGGCAATGGCTTTGAAGTCAATGCCAATGCTTGAATAAAAAAGTTGTTGGGCTTGTTCTATAGTGCCTACAGCTGTTGTTTCTTTTTCCAAAATGGATTGCATTAAACCTGTAATTACCTCAATCTGTTCATTATTTAATTTTGGTACTCGCAAACGTTTAAAATTAGAACTATTGAGGTATTTTTGTCCAGTAAGAGTGAGCAATGATTCTATTTCTCTTTGACCGAAATATGAGTTTAGATATGCAGCCACAAATTCGGGTGTAAATTTATCATTATCAAACAATCGCAGTGTTGATATATTTTGATTTGTTGTACTTTCAGGAATATTATTAGGAATTATACAAGCAAAACCGAGATATTTTCCCGTATTTGAAACCAAAATATCTTGTGGGTAAACATATTTTGTGCGTCTTTTTTTATGAACCGTTTCTGTTACATAACTAATTGTTGTTTTGTTCAGATTGTAGCGTTTCACATCGGCAGATTTGATGAAATAGGCATCAGAAGCTTTTTGTCTTTCATCAAAATGCTCTGGTGTAGAACCACTTAACGGCGAATTTGATATTTCAGTGATTACCGAAAAGCCAAACCTTACAAATGTATCTGTCAACAAATGTCTATTATAAAAATAGCGTGGCTCAAATCTATTAGTTTGCAATACTTCCAAACTTTGAACCGATGTTACCTTATTTGCCATAATTCTTGAAACTGAAATTGTTATCTTTTGCCCAATTCCTGAACAAAGACGAAATTTGGGCTATGTCGTCTTCTTCCTTAATGTTACCTCTACGGTCGTGCCCGCAAGTTTCAGCAACGCACATAAATACTGGGTAGTCTGTTGGAATATCCTCAGCCTTTAGTTTTTGAACCACAAGAATACTTGTTTTTGTTCCCGTGTTGGGCATAAATGTTTCGAGTGGAATGTCGATAACTGCCACAAGGCGGAAACGTTGCATTATGAACTTTCGAATGTATCCCAATTGATTGTTACCAAAAACACCGTCTGGCAGCACAATCGCCATTCGTCCGCCATATTTCAGCAATTGGTAGCAACGCTCGATGAAAAGGATTTGCGGTGCTTCCTTTTCGGCAAGTTTCATCTTTTCCCAATCGTTTGTGCCTTTTTTGTTCTTCCATTTGTGGGCAAGTTCATATTGCTTGAGTTTGTCCTCGCCTGTTACAGGAATTTTTGAGCCGAACGGGGGATTGGTAAGAACAACATCAAATTTGCCCATGTCGATTTTTTGCTGCGTTTTGGCACTCCAATTTTCAGGACGCTCCAAACTATCCTCGCAGAATACACCACCTTTTCCATCGCCCATTATCGCCATGTAAGCCTTGGCAATTTTCGAGAGAAAATAATCCTTGTCGATACCACGGATGCATTTGTTTGCAACGTCGATTTTCTCTTCCAAGATTTCCATATCGCTCCAACCCATTTCACGATAACGATTGACAATTTTATTCCAAATATAACGCAACGATTCTATAATAAACCCGCCACTGCCACAAGCTGGGTCAATAACCATATCGTCATCGTCGGGGTCAAGAATCTCAACCATCATTTTAACCACATTACGAGGCGTAAAGAATTGTCCCTGTCCACCTTTCAAGGCATGATCGATAAATGTCTCAAAAGCATCTGCAAGTACATCACGCTCGGCATCAATTAGACAGTAATTCTGCAACTCGCCCACAATGTAAGCAACGGATTTGTCGTCAAGACTTATCACATCTTCTTTTGTGAAAACCTCTTTGTATTTGGTTTTCACGTCGGAAAACAGTTTTTCAATTCGGGTGCGGACATCGCCGCTCGTTTCGTTGATACCTACACGGAAACGCACGATATTGTCTTTGCTGGTATATTTCTCATCATAAATTTTACAGAAAATTAGATTGATGAGTTGTTGAGCCAATACTTCGTCGCGCGTTGCGCCAATAGCATTGGCTGCCAAATAATTGCGGATTGCCTTGAACGTAGATTTCAAGTTGTGTGTAACAATCAAATCGCCACGTTTGATAGCACCAATATCCTCCAATCTCTCACCGAACCTCGGAATATTGGGTATTTCCTTGAACAATACTCGTCCATCATCGGTGTTTTGCTTCAAGAGATAAAAACGTTCCTCGCCGTTGAACCATACGCCGAGATTGGCTTTTGAGAGTGTGAGGTAATTTTCCAATTGGGTTCGTCCATCTTTGCGGTTTTTCTTCTTGCACTCCACAATCAGATAAATACTATCGTCAGTCTTTTCCGTATCGCTGAACACGGCAATATCAACGGGATATTCTTTTTTGGTGTCGCTCGGACGCACTTTCACATGGAATTGCGGTCGGGTTTGTATTTGTATTTTCGGATAGCCGTAGTCCTCAACCAATATTCTGGAAAAAACCTGTGTCGCCTCAATCTCTTCGGGTGATGCTTTTACTTGCTGCCCCGAAACAAAGTCTATGATATACCCTTCCTTGGGCTGAATTTGTTCTTCTGCCATTTTGCCTTGCGTTTTAGGCGTTTGGACTCTATCGGATTTCGAGCTTCATTCACGACCGTAAAAAACGTGGACTTTGACATTATCCACATTCTGAGGCCGTGAGAATTGCCCGATACTTCCAGATAAGCCAAAAGCCCACGCTAAAGCGCAGGCATTTACTGACTTATTCATCGGAAGAATCATTGTCTAAAATTTCTCACGTTTCAGAATGATACCGAATATAGTAGCAAACGCTGTTGATTAATAATATGTTAGTTGTTTTATTTCTTAGTAGTTTTAATTGTTATTACAATGCAAAAATATACTTTTTAAAGTAAATATTTCTAATAATGTTTTAAATAGTTTTATATCCTAGTTCCTCTTTCAAAAACTTTCCGGTATATGAATTAGGATTGGCTGCGATTTCTTCTGGTGTGCCTGTTGCCACAACTGTTCCTCCTGCTTCGCCGCCTTCAGGACCGATGTCGATGATATGGTCGGCCACTTTAATCACATCCAGATTGTGTTCTATCACCAATACGGTGTTTCCTTTGTCCACTAGTCGTTGTAAAACATCCAGTAGTATGCGGATGTCTTCGAAGTGCAGTCCTGTTGTAGGTTCGTCAAGTATGTAAATGGTTTTCCCAGTGTCGCGTTTGGCGAGTTCCGTGGCGAGTTTCACGCGTTGACTTTCGCCGCCCGACAGTGTTGTCGAGGGTTGTCCCAGTTTCACATAACCGAATCCAACCTCTTGCAGCACTTTTATTTTGTTCAGAATGGATGGTATGTTCTCGAAAAACTCTACGGATTGGTTGATGGTCATGTCCAGCACATCGGCGATAGATTTCCCTTTGTAGCGCACTTCCAATGTCTCGCGGTTGTATCGTTTGCCCAAACAACTTTCGCAAGGAACCATCACATCGGGCAGAAAGTTCATCTCCACCACTTTGTAGCCGTTTCCTTTGCAGGTCTCGCATCGTCCGCCCGAGGTATTGAATGAGAATCTCCCTGGTTTATATCCGCGGATTTTCGCTTCGGGCAAGTTGACAAAGAGTGAGCGGATGTCGGCAAACACACCTGTGTAGGTGGCAGGATTGCTTCGCGGCGTTCGTCCGATGGGCGATTGGTCCACTTCTACCACCTTGTCGATATGCTCCAGTCCTTCTATGCTGTCGTATGCCAAAGGGTCTTTTAACGATTTGTAGAAATGTTGGCTAAGTATAGGGTAGAGCGTGTCGTTTATCAAAGTGGATTTTCCGCTGCCCGATACGCCAGTCACGCAAATGAAGGTGCCTAACGGAAATTTCACATCAATATGCTTCAGGTTATTGCCTCGTGCGCCTTTTATGGTGAGGTATGTTCCGTTGCCTTTGCGGTGTTTCGAGGGGGCTATGTTTTTTGTGCCGTTGAGGTATTGTGCTGTCATGGTGCCCGATTTCATCATTTCGTCTGGTGTTCCGGCAAAAACCACATTGCCTCCTTGTCTGCCGGCGCGTGGACCCATGTCTATCACATAATCAGCCGCTAGCATCATGTCTTTGTCGTGCTCCACCACTATGATGGAGTTGCCGTTGTCGCGCAGTTTTTTCAGCGAGTCTATCAATCGCACATTGTCGCGTTGGTGCAGCCCGATGCTCGGTTCATCCAGAATGTAGAGCACATTTACCAGTTGCGACCCGATTTGCGTAGCGAGTCGTATGCGTTGGCTTTCGCCGCCCGACAGCGATTGGGACGCTCTGTTGAGCGAAAGGTATCCCAGTCCTACGTCGTTCAAGAATTGCAGTCTGGAGAGTATTTCCTTTAGTATTTCGGCGGCAATGTTTCGTTGTTTTTCGCTCATGCCGGCAGGCGCATGCTGCAGCCACTCACGCAATGATGAAATGTCCATTTTCGCCAAGTCGGCGATGTTCTTGCCGTTTATCTTGAAATGGAGCGACTCTTTGCGTAGCCGCTGTCCGTTGCATTCGGGGCAAACGGTTGTTTTGATGAATTGGTCGGCCCATTTTTGTTCAGTGGCCGAGGCGCTTTCTTCCTTTTGTATCGAAATGTATTTGAGCACGCCTTCGTAGTTCATGAAATAGCTTGTCTGTCCGGTCGATGCGTTAGAGAATGGAATGTCGTCGTCGGTGCCGTACAGAATGTCGTTCATGGCCTCCTCGGGGATGTCTTTTATAGGGGTGCTCAGGCTGAATCCGTATTTATTTGCCAAGGCCTCAATTTGCCAGAAGATAGTGTTGTTTTTGTATTTCCCCAGCGGTGTGATGCCTCCGTCGCGGATGCTTATGTTGTTGTCGGGTATTATTTTGCTGAGGTCTATTTGGTTGATGTAGCCGAGTCCTTTGCATTTGGGGCAGTATCCGTGCGGCGAGTTGAACGAGAAATTGTGCGGTGCAGGGTCTTCGTATGAGATGCCAGTTGTGGGGCACATCAGTGTGCGGCTGTAGTGTTTTATTTCGCCCGTTTCCTTGTCTTGAATCATCACAATGCCGTTGCCTTGCTTGAGGGCGATGCGCAACGATTCCAATATGCGGTGTTCGTCTTTCTCGCTCACAGCGATGCGGTCCACTACAATTTCGATGTCGTGCATCTTGTAGCGGTCGAGTTTCATTGTGGGTATCACTTCTTGTATTTCACCGTCGACGCGTACATAAAGGTAACCTTTTTTTCTTATTTGCTCGAACAGTTCGCGGTAATGCCCTTTTCTGCCTCGTACTACGGGTGCCAGAATGTAAATTTTCTTGCCTCTGAAGGTGTCTATGATCAGTTGCAAGATGCTTTCTTCGGTGTATTTCACCATTTTTTCGCCGGTGTTGTACGAGTAGGCTTCGCCGGCGCGCGCGAAAAGCAGACGCAGGAAATCGTATACTTCGGTGGTGGTGCCTACGGTAGAGCGTGGATTTTTGTTGGTGGTTTTCTGCTCTATGGAGATGACAGGGCTCAGTCCGGTTATCTTATCCACATCGGGGCGCTCCATGTTGCCGAGAAACCCTCTGGCGTATGCCGAGAAAGTTTCGATGTAGCGGCGCTGTCCTTCGGCAAAAATAGTGTCGAAAGCCAAGGAGGACTTGCCGCTGCCGCTCAGTCCAGTTATCACAGTGAGTGTGTCGCGCGGTATGCTGATGTCGATATTTTTCAGATTGTGCACACGAGCACCGAGTATATCGATACATTGGTGTGTTTGTGTCAAGTCTTCGCCTTTTTTCATGGTTCTTGTCTGTTAGCTTGCAAAGATACGAAATAAATGCCGATATTGTATTGCTCCAAAGGAATCTGTTGAAAACTGTCTGTATGTTGCATGTGGAATAGCGCTTTTTGCAAAACAAAAAAATGTTTATCTTTATGGCACAAATAATTAAAGGCATTTTGTTTGGACCTTTAAGTTTAAACCGAAAATCATATAATTCATGTCTGAATTAGAGCCCATGATGGCTGATTTGGCATTGATTCTTATCTGTGCCAGTGCCATGACACTGTTGTTTAAATACTAGAAACAGCCGTTGGTGTTGGGGTAAAAAGCCTTTCGGAACAATGCAAAAGGAGCAATGTCACTTTTGATTTTATTGAAACGGGAACGGTATTTGTTAAACAAGGGCGTATTTATCGCATTCCCGACAAACGCGTACAGAGCGAACAGGCTTTCCGGTCTGGACTGAGTTTCAGCGGCAGACCTTTGCGGTTTGAGCTTAGAAAAGACGAACAGGAACTATTTACGCAAAACGGTTGCATGGTCGAAACGGATGACTATACGCCTTTTTTCAAAGAACATTGTGCAACCTGCGGAAGCCGAATGACTTGCAATGGTTGCAGCCGTTGCGGCGCATGTCAAAAATGACGGAAAAGTGGGAGATGCCTATCGAATCATTTTTGTAATTTCAAATAAACTCTTACCTTTGTAACTTTCAATAAAAAGTATTTTGAGAAATGGATAAAAACACGCTTACAGGTTTTCTGCTGATAGGGCTCATTCTGGTGGGTTTCTATTTTGTCAGCAAACCATCGCAAGAACAAATTGAGTATCAAAGAAAAATGGCCGAACAGGCGCAAGCGGCACAGGCTGAGCAGGTGCTTGAAACGCAAGACACCTTAGCCCTGGAAGTAGAAGATTCTACGGCAATGGCAGCTCGTCTAGGTGTGTTTTCGGCGGCTGGCGAAGGTCAGGAACGAATAGATACTTTGGAAACAGACTTGCTTCGCATCGCATTTTCAAACAAAGGCGGTGTCATCTCGTCGGTGGAACTGAAAGAATATAAAGATGGCTATCTGCGTCCGCTGCTCTTGTTCGACGGGAAAGAAGAAAACCTCTATTCGCTTATATTCTCTACCTCCAATGCGCGTGTGCTCAATACTGCCGATTTGTATTTTGAGCAACTCCCCATCCAGAAAAACGATACCGCGCAGATTGTCACCTACCGCTTGAATGCAGGTGAGGCATCGTACATGGATTTCGTTTACACAGTGCCCAACGACAATTATATGCTTCGCTTCGATGTTCGTACGGTAGGCATGCACGATGTGTTTTCGTCCAACATGACGGCTTTCGAGCTGCAATGGAACGGCAAGGTAAGACAGCAGGAAAAAGGCCGTGATTTCGAAAGCCGTTATTCGGGCCTTTATTTCAAGTATCTGGCCGACGATGTGGACAATTTGAGCGAATCGGGTGCCGAGACAAAAGAAGTGCCTACCAAACTAAAATGGGTGTCGTTCAAAGACCAGTTCTTTTCTACTATCCTGATTGCAGACGAAAGTTTCTCGTCGGCAAAACTGCAAACCGAAGCCTATAAGAGCGGAAAATACCTGAAGTCGTGCTCGGCCGATATGTATGTGCCTTATGATGGTAATGGGACTGGATTCCGATTCTATTTCGGCCCAAATCATTTTAAGACGCTGAATAGTTATGATAAACATCTGAAGAAAGATGAAAAACTTGATTTGCAGCGACTTATACCGCTTGGATGGACCATATTCCGTTGGGTGAACCGCTGGCTTGTCATACCGATGTTCAATTGGTTCGGAAGTTTCATTTCCAATATGGGTATCATCATTTTGCTGATGACAATCGTGATTAAAATACTGATATTCCCGCTGACATATAAATCATACATGTCGACGGCCAAAATGCGCGTGTTAAAACCTGAGATAGAGAAGATAAACGAGAAATATCCTGCTGATAAGATGCAGGAACGCCAGCGTGCAACTATGGAACTTTACAGCCGTGCAGGCGTCAACCCTATGGGCGGATGTCTGCCGATGCTGCTGCAGATGCCGGTGCTCATTGCGTTGTTCTCATTCTTCCCGTCGGCTATCGAACTTCGTCAGCAGAGCTTCTTGTGGGCCGACGACCTTTCTACATACGATTCAATCTATGATTTGCCGTTTAATATTCCGTTCTATGGCGATCATATAAGCCTGTTCTGCTTGCTGATGACGATTACCAACATTATCTATACAAAGTGGAATATGGAAGCGTCAAACACTGGCGGACAGCAAATGCCGGGCATGAAGTTGATGATGTATTTGATGCCAATCATGTTCTTGTTCTTCTTCAATAGTTACGCTTCGGGATTGAGCTACTATTATTTTATTTCTCTCTTGATTACGATTATACAGACATACGCCATCAAAGCAAGTGTGAACGAAGAGGCTTTGCTAAAGCAGCTGAACGAGAACAAGAAAAAACCTCAAAAGAAAAGCGGTTTCATGGCACGTCTGGAAAAAATGCAGAAAGAGCAGCTTGAAGCGCAACGCAAAGCGGCTAAACGGAGATAATAAAAGGTAATTCATAATTTGTTATGGCTAAATATAAAAGAATATTGCTGAAACTCAGCGGCGAAGCTCTTGCGGGAGACAAAAAGACAGGTTTTGACGAAGAAACTTGTGTGGCGGTGGCCAAGCAGGTGAAAAAAATAGTGGAGCAGGGTGCACAAGTGGCAATCGTGATTGGCGGCGGTAATTTCTGGCGTGGGCGTACAAGCAATAAAATCGATCGCCCTAAGGCTGACGGAATAGGAATGCTTGCTACAATCATGAATTGTATGTATGTGTCGGAAATATTCAGAACCGAAGGCATGAGCACCAATATCTACACCCCATTTTTGTGCGGCACTTGGACCAAGTTGTTTTCAAAAGATGACGCTGTGGCCGATTTGCAAGCAGGAAAGGTCGTCTTTTTTGCTGGTGGAACAGGGCATCCCTATTTCTCTACCGATATGTCCATGGTGCTTCGTGCAATAGAAATCGAGGCGGACTGCATACTTGGCGCTAAAGCCGTTGACGGTGTGTATGACAGTGATCCGGCGAAAAACCCGAACGCGAAAAAATTCGATGAATTGTCCCTCTCGAAGATTGTGGATGAAAGACTCGGTGTTATCGATTTGGCTGCCAGTGTGTTGGCTATGGAAAACAGCATGCCGATGCTGCTTTTCGGATTGAATGAGCCCAATAGCATCGAGCGTGCGGTGGCAGGCGAAAACATCGGCACACTCGTGCATAACTGACAATGTCAACATTTTAGCAACTCAACAAATAAATAACTTAATAACTAAGCAACTCAACAAATAAACAAAACTATGGTAGATACAAAAACAGTTATCAGCGAAGCGCAGGACGATATGGAGATGGCCGTGATGCATCTTGATGAAGCGTTGGCGCATATACGGGCAGGGAAAGCGGATGTGCGTCTGCTCGACGGCATCAAAGTTGATTCGTACGGCGCAATGGTGCCCATCAACAACGTTGCCTCAGTCAACACACTCGATGCGCGCAGTATCGGCATCAAACCGTGGGATAAAA
>SUXD01000033.1 GCA_015061145.1 Bacteroidales bacterium
TCCTGCGCCAACGGTACTTTTCACCTCTACAGAAGGTGTTTTGTAATGTCTGCAAAATGTTGGTGTACAAATATATACGCCATTTTTTCCACAAGTGACGATGAGATTCGGGCAATAGGCGGAAATTTTCTTATAAATTTTTCTTACATCCTTTTCGCCATAGATAAAGAAAAAATCCTCATCAGAACCGCGCACCACATCAGCCGATGCAAAATTCTGTTCGATGACAGGCAACAACTGGGGCAATTCAGCCAGATGAGAGGGGCGGAAATTAGGATCGTAATACAATATAGACCGGGCATTAGCTGCCTGTTGCAGCAAACGGTTCACACCCACACGAAAATCTTTGTTCAGCGCAAAATAGGATCCGAAAACAAAAATATCATCTTCGTGCATATCAGGGCAACTGAATTCGGGCAATTGCTTTGGAGCATCTTTGTAGAAAGCATACTCCGCATCATTATTCTTGTCGAGAAACGCCAGCGCGACCGGTGTTTTTGCGTCGGGACAAAGATTGACATAACAATCAGAAATATTATTGGCACGAAGAAAATCGCACGCCATGCGTCCCAAGCGGTCGTTGCCCACCTGACTCACAAAGAACGCATTCATGTGCATTCTTCCCAACGAAATAAATGTATTGAAAGTGGAACCACCGGCATTGGCTGACACAGGACGATTGTCTCTGAATATAATGTCGATGATGGTTTCGCCTATTCCTACAATCTGACGCATAGTATATGATGGCAAAGACTGACAATGCCAATATCACTTGGCAGCCTGCTCTCTTGACTTTTCTCCCAGATATCCACCGTGATGGCGTTTGGCGTACTCCTCGCTGGTATAACCGATTTTTTTCATCGTGCCCACCACTAGTATGTCGCCTATCACAGTCATCATGGTAGTAGATGTGGTAGGTGTCAGCCCCAAGGCGCACACTTCTTTCGGATTGCCGGTATAGAGACACGCTGTGGCTGCTTTAGCCAACTCGCTTTCCTTATTGCCTGTTATGACAATAAACTCGATATTCGGATTAAGCCGCTTGGCAAGGCTCGTAAGCTCCACAATTTCGCGCGTCTTGCCCGAATTGGAAATGAGCAGCATCACATCATTCTTTTGCAATACGCCCAAATCGCCGTGCTGCGCCTCGCTCGGATGAAGAAAAACGGCCGGTGTGCCAGTTGAGCTGAAAGTGGTGGCTATGTTCATCGCTATCTGCCCCGCTTTGCCCATTCCGCTCGTCACGAGTTTCCCGCCTTTGGTATGCACTTGTCTATATATCAAATCAATAGCCTCCGTAAAATCTTTGGTGACAGGGAGGTTCATGATGGCTTTTGCTTCCGAATTCAGAATTTGCTGTATTTCCGACTCTGACATAATCCGTGATTTAAAAACTTATACTTTGCAAAAATACGAATTTTGCTTCTTTTTCAATACAAACAATGGTACAAAATTAAAATTATCTCCTTCATTTGTCAAAAAAGAAGGCGCAACAAGGAATTTGCACTGCTAGCTTTCAATATTTTTTCTTAAATTTGCAAAAAATCCAGTCCCACATTATGACCGTCGAATTTTTTCTGCTCGTAGGATCGATTTTGCTGTTCATCAGCATTCTCGCCGAGAAAACAGGATATCGTTTCGGAGTGCCTACCCTTCTGCTATTCCTTGTCATAGGTATGATGGCCGGCACCGATGGCGTGGGCATCGAGTTCAACAATCCTTTTTTCGCGCAGTCTATCGGTGTTGTGGCACTGAACTTAATTCTTTTTTCGGGCGGCATGAGCACCAAATATCATGAAGTGTGGCCCATCATCGCGCAAGGCGTTGTGCTATCCACATTGGGGGTTTTTCTCACGGCTATCATCACCGCCGGATTCATCTACTGGCTCACACAAAAGGCATTTTCATCCATCACCTTCTCGTTTCTCGAAGCGCTGCTGCTGGCATCGGTGATGGCATCTACCGACTCGGCTTCGGTTTTTGGCATATTGCGTTCAAAAAGCCTTGATTTGAAAGAGCGTCTGCGCCCAATGCTTGAGTTTGAGAGCGGAAGCAACGACCCGATGGCCTATCTGATGACCATCAGCATGATTTCGTTTCTTACCAATCCAGAGACAAGCATCTGGAGCATGCTGCTCAAATTTGTGGCTCAATTCTCCATTGGAGCTTTGGCCGGATATTTTCTCGGGAAAATCTTTCTGCGCCTTTTCAACCGCATTAATCTGGAAAACGATTCTTTGTATTCTGTGCTGATGATTGCCGGTATGTTTTTCGTGTTCTCATTCACCAATTTCATACAAGGGAACGGTTATCTCAGCGTTTACATAGCAGGACTTGTCATCGGCAACAACAAATTTGTGCACAAACGAAGTGTTGTACGGTTTTTCGACGGTTTGGCATGGCTGTTTCAGATTGTTATGTTCCTTACGCTCGGACTGCTGGTCAATCCGCTGGAATTAATCCCCGTGGCAGGCATTGGTCTGCTTATCGGCATATTCATGATTTTCGTCGGGCGACCGCTTGCAGTGTTCACATCGTTGCTGCCATTCCGCAAGATGTCGCTCAAAGCTAAGACATACGTCTCGTGGGTAGGGCTGCGCGGCGCAGTGCCTATCATCTTTGCCACTTATCCTTGGCTTGCCGATATACCGCAGGCGAAAATGATTTTCAACATCGTGTTTTTCATCACTATTCTGTCACTTGTCTTGCAAGGCACCACAGTTTCATCGATGGCGCAATGGTTCGGACTGTCGAGAAAACAAACTGACAAGATGAAATTGCAAGAGTTCGACATAGAATTTTCCGACGACATCAAATCGGCTATGACAGAATATGTCATTTCGGAGAACAATCTGAAAAACGGCAACAAGATGATGGACATTCCGCTGCCCGAAAACACGCTCGTGGTAATGGTGAAACGAAACGAGCACTACTTTGTGCCACGCGGCAACACCGAACTTGCCGAAGGCGACATACTGCTGCTTATCAGCGACGACGAGAAACTCTTACAAGAAACCTACGAACGACTTGGAAAACAACAATAACATAGCGCATTCCGCCTCATACTGGCAACTGTTCGCCACTTTTTTCAAAATCGGACTCTTCACCATTGGTGGAGGATATGCCATGATTCCGCTCATTGAGGAAGAAATCATCGAGCGTCATAAATGGATTGGCAAAGAAGATTTCCTGGACTTAATGGCCATCGCTCAATCGGTTCCTGGCATTTTTGCCATTAACATTTCCATATTCATCGGCTACAGACTGCGAAAAAAACGGGGCGCCACAGCTTCAATGCTTGGATGTGTAGCCCCTTCGGTCATCATTATCCTCGCCATCGCTTTCTTTTTCAAGCATTTCAAGGATTATCCTATTGTAGAACGCATATTTAAAGGCATACGCCCTGCCGTTGTGGCACTGATTGCCGCCCCTGTATTCAGGATGGCCAGCACGGCTAAGGTAGGATGGTACAACGCCTGGATACCCGTGACTGCCGCCCTGCTGATATGGCTTTGCGGCGTTTCGCCTATCTATATCATCATCATTGCCGCCACTGGCGGTTATCTATATGGAAAACACAAAAGAAAAGTATAGACAATAAAAAAATGCGAACATGATTTTCCTCAAATTATTCTATGCGTTTTTCAAGATCGGTCTTTTCGGATTTGGCGGCGGTTACGCCATGATTTCGATGATACAAGACGAGGTGGTGAGCAAGCACCACTGGCTCACCTCCAGTGAATTTACCGACATTGTGGCCATCAGTCAGGTGACCCCTGGTGCCATCGGCATCAATACAGCCACATACGTAGGATTCTCGTCTATCTCCGAAGCCGGATATTCTTCTGTTTTTTGCCTGCTCGGCAGCCTGCTTGCCACTTTTGCTGTCGTGCTGCCCTCTTTCATACTGATGATTATCATCAGCCGTTTTTTTCTGCAATACAGCAAGAAGCAAGCTGTGGCAGACATTTTTTCCGTACTCCGTCCCGCCGTCATCGGACTCATCGCAGCGGCTTCGCTCACATTGATGAACACTGAGAATTTCGGTTCGCTGCAAAATGCGCCGCAACAGTTTTACATCAGCTCCGGCATATTCGTCGCTGTGTTCATTTCCGCATGGAAATACCGAATCAGTCCCATTCTGCTGACATTCCTCGCCGGCATTATAGGACTGATAGTCTACTAAAGAGAAGGGGTCGGCAACCATCAAAAACCGACCCCTTCTCTCTAAAAAAAACAATACATTAAAAAAACAACAGTATCAAGAATTGACCTGCCATAATCCGCAAAAGCATTGACAGCGGATAGACAGTAGCATACGAAAGTGACACCTTGCCCGTGTCGTCGCTCTCGTTGGCAAAAGCCAAAGCCGCAGGATTGGTCGTTGCACCCGAGACGAGCCCTAATATTTGCAACAAATCCAACTTAAACACCCATCGGCCAATTGTGGCTATAATCGCAATAGGCAGCATTGTTATGAGCGTTCCGTACAAGAACCACATAGCGCCATGTTCTACAAGTGTAGCCCAGAAAATCTTGCCGGAAGAAAGCCCCACTGCTGCTAGAAACATGGCGATGCCAAGTTCTTGCAACATACGCAACGCGCTACTGGTTGCGTATGTCACAATGCGCATTTTATAGCCGAACCTGTTCAGCAATATGGCCACTATGAGCGGACCGCCTGCCAAACCGAGTTTCACCGGCTGCGGGATGCCAGGTATATGGAATGGTATCATTCCAAAAAAGACACCGACAAAAATTCCCAAGAATATCGGCAACAGATAAGGGTTGTTCAGTTTCTTCGGAGCGTTGCCGATGTACAAGGCAAATTTACGCACCGCATCTTCGCTGCCGACAGCCACCAGCGTATCGCCCAACTGGAGTTTGAAACTGTCAGCCGGTGTCATGGTGACACCCGAACGGATAACCCTCGACAAATTCAATCCGAAAATATCATTCGCCTTGAGCGAACCTATCGTCTTGCCGTCGATATTCGACTGCGTGACAAGCAAACGTTTGGAAACGAAACGCGTATCGAGTTTCTCCCACCGTTTCATATCCATATCGATGCACTCGCCTACATATTTTTCTACCTTTTTAAGCACCGATTCGGTAGCCACCACGCAAATTTTATCATCCAGATGCAACTCAGTCTGTGCAGTAGGCATCTCTATTTCGTTCGATTCGGAATGACACAATCGTGTGATGACAAACTGTTCACCTATAGTATGCTTCAGGCTTGCCAACGACACTCCCGTACTTTCGGGATTGCTCACCTTCATCGAAACTGCTTTTATTACATCCTTTGTTTCTTCCGTATCTTTTACAACATTCTTATCTACGCATAATTTTCGGAGCAGCACAAAAATAATCACTACACCTATCACACCCATCGGGTAAGCGATAGCGTAACCTGCCGCTATAAACGAAGCGTCGTTTCCTGTTATGTCGGTATAGGTCTGCTGTGCCGCGCCCAACCCTGGCGTATTGGTCACTGCTCCCGACATCAAACCTGTCATCGAAGGCAAATCGGTGCCTGAAAACACAGACAAACCGAAAGTTACCAGCACATTGAGCAGCACCAGACCGAAAGCCAGGATATTCAGTGAAAGACCGCCGTTTTTGAGCGACGAGAAAAAATTGGCGCCACACTGGCTGCCCACTGCATAAACAAACAATATCAATCCGAATTCTTTGATAAATGTCAGTACCTTCGCGTCCTCCTGGAAAATCTGGAAATGACCGATTATTATTCCCACAAACAGAATCCATGTCACACCTAGCGAAATAGAACCTATCTTTATCTTATTTGCCAGGATTCCCAAAAGAATAGTAAGCGAAAGCATCAGAATAGACTGCGCCACACCGTTCTGCGTAAATATTTCCACAAATGTATTCATCCGAAATCTCTTATTTCTCGTTCTTGATTTTGTCGAATACCAAAAACTTCATTACTATACAACATACTAAAAAAACTAATGTTCCAATCATTCCCATGACTAAATCCTCCTATTTAAAATTAAACATTTATTTCATTTTTCTGATGCAAAGTTAGGGGGAATGAAAATAACCGTTATATTTGTACAATTAATTTATTCGATGTTATCTATCGAAAAAACCGATAAGATAAAAATGGAACTAAGACAACTGAAATACTTCATCAAAGCTGCCGAATTGCAAAATTTCACCGAAGCAGCCAAGAAACTATTAATCACGCAAAGCACCTTGTCGCAACAAATCAAGCAGATAGAGGACGAACTCGGCATACTGCTTTTCGAACGGACAGGCAAAAGACTTTTCATCACCGAAGCAGGACTGGAGTTTCTGCCTTTCGCCAAGCAAACAGTGGAGAATGCCCAAAAAGGCATACAGCGAATACGCGACCTGCAAGGCATTAAAACAGGAACATTGAAAATTGGCATCACATACAGTCTAAGTTTCGGCTTATCGAATATCATACAACAATTTTTGAAGAAATATCCCGACATACACCTGGAAGTAGTGAACAACACGGCGCACGACCTTCAGCAAATGCTGGTGCAACACGAGATTGACTTCGCGCTGTCGCTCAAACTGCCCAACATGAATCCGAACATAGAGATGACCACGCTCTTCGAAGTGCCTTTATGCGCTGTAGTGAACGACATCCATCCTTTTGCCAACGCAACAAAAATATCGGTGAAAGAAGTGGCCAAGCAAACCGTCATACTGCCATCGAAAGGATTGAGCGCGCGCTCGTGCATCGACGATATTATGGAAGAAAGCGGCACATACATCAAGCCACATTTGGAAATAAACGACGTGAACATCTTGCTGCAAATCATCGAAAACTCGCCGTATGTCACCATTCTGGCGCAAACCACTATCGAGAGAAGAAAAAAGCTGCGCGCAATCCCCATTATCGAGCAAAAGAAAAACCTAACGGCCGCTCTGCTTACCTTGAAAGGCGAATACCAGAAAGCGGCAGCAAAGGCATTTATGGAAATCTACAAAGAAGAATTCTTTCTGCATAACCTTGTTAATTGAACAATTGTTATGTTTGATGCGTCTATTATAAATCAACCGAATATAACAAAAACAACACACGAGCAAAAAAAGTGGCGTTTCATCGAAACACCACTATAATAAATCGTTTGTTCTGTTTTTCATGACACATGACACTTGGCTACATGAAACGCATCTGATGCGTCACTACTCCACATTGTTTTTCAGCTCAGTTCCATTCCCAGTTCTTGTGCCAAGAATCTGAAATTTTCGTTTTGTTCGAGCATTTCTTTAAAATGGTCGGCATTCGTCACTACTTTTTTCACGCTCTGATCTTTAGCCTTGATGACAACATTAAAGTCGATATTATCGTTTGACAACGCGTTGCGGAGAAACTCAGCCACGCGACTATGCTCTTCGGCCAAAATTTCTTTCTGCAAAGCACTTGTCACAAACACATCAAAAAGCGGTTCGCGCTCGGTGCATTGCAATTCGGCATCGTTCATCATCTGTCGCACATGCTCCTGTTCCAACTGTTTGATGTATTCAAACCAAGCACTTTCCAACGCCTCGGCCGTAAATATATTCTGACGTTTTTGACCTGCTCCAGACTGCACTGTCTGTTGCAAATTTCCCTTTATGTTTTTATGATAATCGATGGAAATATTCAGCTTGTCCATCGACACTTTCGGCAGTATCTGTTTTTTCTCTTGCAGTTGCGGACGCGGAGCAACGGTCTGCACAGGAGTTTGTATCACAAAGAACGGACGGATAACTTTTTCGAGCCACTCTTCGTCATCGTCTAACTCATTTTTTTTTTGAATCCGTGAGTTGAGCCAGACGGATTAAAATCAATTCAACGAGCAACCGTTTGTTTTTGCTTACGGTGTAGTTCAAATCGCATTCGTTGCAAAGCGTAAGCGCACGTATAAGAAATTCCGGAGGGCAATTCTGCGCTTGTTCCAGGTATTTCTTTTTCATATTTTCGCCCTTCTCCACTAATTTTATAGTATCAGGACTTTTACACATCATCAAGTCGCGAAGATGGGCATTGAGTCCGGCAATAAAGAATTGCGCGTCGAAGCCCTTCTGAAGCACTTCATTGAAAATCAGCTCACACTGGAATATGTCATTTTTCAAAAAACAATCCACCAAGCGGAAATAATATTCCACATCCAGCACATTGAGGTGCTCTATCACAGTCTTGTACGTCAAGTTATTATTGGTAGAGCTTACCAGCTGGTCGAAAATAGAGAGTGCGTCGCGCATACCGCCATCGGCCTTTTGCGCAATCTCGTTCAAGGCATCCACTTCAGCTGTCACGCCTTCTTTCTCCGCCACATATTGCAAATGTTTGATAGTATCTTCTATCGTTATGCGGTTGAAATCGTAAACCTGGCAACGCGATATGATAGTTGGAAGCACTTTATGCTTTTCGGTGGTGGCCAGAATGAACACCGCATACGAAGGCGGTTCCTCCAAAGTTTTCAAGAAAGCATTGAAAGCAGCCGTAGAAAGCATGTGCACCTCATCGACGATATACACGCTATAATTGCCCACTTGCGGCGGCACCTGCACCTTCTGAATAAGTTCGCGGATATCCTCCACGCTGTTGTTCGAAGCGGCATCCAGTTCATGGATATTAAAAGAGCGTTGCTCATTGAAAGCCTTGCACGAAGCGCATTCATCACACGCATCGCCGTTCGGTTTCCGATTGAGGCAGTTGATAGCTTTGGCAAAAATACGCGCGCAAGTGGTTTTGCCCACTCCTCGCGGTCCGCAGAACAGATAGGCGTGCGCGAGATGATTCCCCAGTATCGCGTTTTTCAGTGTCGCGGTAAGAGAATGCTGTCCCACCACTGCGTCAAAGTTCACCGGGCGGTATTTACGAGCCGAAACTATGTATTCACTCATCGTCGCTTCATTTTTTTGACTAACAAAAGTAACAATTTTATTTGAAGTACGGAATATTTTTCCCGTTTTGTTTGTCTATTTTTCTGTGAGTCCGTTTCCTCCCATTACAATGAGACACATCCGCTACGCCCTATTACGGCGACGACTGCAAAAAGCAGAATTGCAGCAAGCCGCAATATTTTTTTGCAGAAAAGAAAAGTGTTTCTAACTTTGTAGAAGAAACCGTTTCGACTTTATGAACGAGAAAATTTCCAAAATAATCGACTTTATCAAGAACAACAAAACCCTTGTCACAGTAATCATAGGGTTCATTCTGGTTTTGGAGCCCACCAGAGAAGTGGGATGGCGATACGGCAACAACAAAAAGATAAACAACCTGAAAAACGAAATTTCATTCTATCAAGAAAAAATAGCGACCAGCAAAGAGACCAAAGATTTGAAAAACAATCCCAAACAGCTAGAGAAATACGCACGAGAGAACTTTTACATGAAAAAAGACAACGAAGATATCTTTATAATCGATGAAGACTGAAAACATACTGCTCTATACCGGTTCGCTGGCCGTATTGGCCGGCACTGTCATGGGAATGGCCAACACACCGTATGCGTGCTATACGCTTGGCGCTGGTGCCCTCTTGCTGCTTGTCATGCGGTTTGTTTACCCCGTCAGAACTGACAATTTCAGAATTCGCCGTCTGGAACGCCTCCGATTCTTTGGCGCACTGCTTATGGTCTTTGCGGCTTACTATCTGTACAAAGAAAACAATGTATGGGTGCTGCTGCTCCTGATTGCCTCAGTATTCGAAGCCATTGCAGCATTCAGAATGCCTAAGAAATAATTGCTGTCATTTGAAATCGACATGCCCGATGCACCCCATCATCCATTGGATGTGCTTCGTTTGACGAATCATATAGGATGTATTTTGCAAAGGATTTCGCTTGCGCGGACTAGGCAAAACAGCAGCCAGACGCGCCGCCTCGTTGCGTGTAAGTTTTTTTGCCGACTTGTGAAAATAGTATTGCGATGCGGCCTCAATGCCATAAATCCCGTCGCCGAACTCTATCACATTAAGATAAACTTCCATAATGCGTTTTTTGCCCCACACAAATTCTATCATCACCGTGAAATAGGCTTCTAAACCTTTGCGCAAATACGATTGCCGGGGGGAGAGGAACACATTTTTGGCGCACTGCTGCGAGATGGTGCTGCCGCCACGAAACCGTCTACCGGATTTCTGTTCCTCGTATGCCATCTTTATCTGCTTGAAATTGAAACCATGGTGCTGCATAAATTCATCGTCTTCACCGCCCATCACCGCCAAAATCATATTTTGCGATATATCTTCCAATGGCACTTTCTTGTATGTATAATCCCATCCTCTGTCTGAGTCGGACGAGCATGAACGAATGACCATCAACGGTGTGATTGGCGGAAAAACAAACCTATAGACAAGCACCGTCAGCAACGACAACAGAAACAATGCCAACAAGATTTTCCCTATATAATGCAACAGTTTTTTCAACATCTGCACTTATTTTTTTCGGTTTTTCAAATATTGTTCCAATCGGACGAGCCCCTCTTTGATATTCTCGATGGAATTGGCATACGAAAAGCGCACAAACCCCTCGCCGGCAGTTCCGAAATCCACTCCTGGGGTGATGCCTACATGCGCATTTTCCAGTACTTCGAAGGCGAATTTATACGAATCGTCGGTGAACTTGCGCGCATCGGCAAAAACATAGAACGCACCTTGCGGCTCCACCTCTATTCCGAACCCTATCTGCCGCAAGCGCTGAACCATATACTGGCGGCGAGCGTCAAACTCCTGACGCATACGTTCTGTATCTTTCATAGCCTGCGGATTACGCAAGGCCTCCAGCGCCCCTTTTTGCGCCGTGCTCGAGGCGCAGATAAACAAATTCTGCTGCAAAATCTGCAACGGACGCATGTATGCTTCGGGCGCTATCATGTAACCCAAGCGAATGCCCGTCATTGCAAATCGTTTAGAGAAACCATTGATTACAAATACATTATCAGTGTATTCAAGCATTGTGTGCGCCTTGCCGCCATACACCAGTCCGTGGTATATTTCATCTGATATAACGGGGATGCCAAGTGAAGCCACCGCCGCGAAATCTTCTTCGGGCGAAAGCACCCCGGTAGGATTCATCGGCGAATTGAAAAACAATGCGCGTGTGTCGGGCGTTATCTTCTTTCGGATATCCTCTATGTCATAACGGAAACTGCCATCGGTGAGCAGACGCACAAAAACCGGATTGGCACGCACCGCCAATGTGAAATTCTTATAGCACGGATAACCCGGATTCGACATTAACACCTCGCTCCCCTGCGAACACAGGCACATAAGCGCCATAAGGATAGCCGGTGAACTTCCCGAAGTGACCAGCACCCTATCGGGTGAAATTGTCACACCATACTCCCGCTGATAGAAAGTCGCTATCTCGGCACGCAAATCAGCGTTTCCTACCGAGTGCGTATAATGCGTAGCCCCTACTTCGTAGGCCTTCTGGCAAGCTTTCATCACACTTTCAGGAATGTCAAAATCGGGCTCGCCCACCTCCAGATGAATCACATCAATGCCCTCGCGCTGCATCTGTTGCGCACGCTCCAACACCTCCATCACTATGAAGGGCGTCATTTTTGAAAGTTGCTCGTTCATTTTTTCAGCGATGGAATAGTATATTCTTCGTCCGCTATGATTTTACTTACTTGATTGATTTCCAAGAATGTGGTTCCGCCGCCCACTCCAAAGCTTCCGCTGAGGTAAGAGATATAGTCCGATTCTTGAATCCAGCCTTTCTTCAGCAAGCCATGCAAAGCCGAAAGGAAATATTCGCGCGACGACGCCTTTTGCGGCTGATAGAACGGGAACACGCCATAAGAAAGCGCCAGCAGGCGAATCAGTTTCTCGTTGTAACAAATGGCCAACACATTACTTTTGCTACGATAGGCCGCCAAATAACGAGCAGTACGCCCTGTATAGCTGTCGGTAATGGTGGCTTTGGTGCCCACTTTGTCGCAAGCCTCGGCTGCCGCCTTGGCAAGATAGGATGTGGTATCAATCATACTTTCCTTGTATTCTATACGGATATCATTGTCGGAGAGCTTTGTCTTTTCCGCTTCTTCGGCAATTTTAGCCATGGTACGCACCGCTTCTACGGGATATTTTCCGTAAGCCGTCTCGCCGCTGAGCATCAACGCGTCAGTTCTATAGAATATGGCGTTGGCAATGTCAGTTATTTCGGCACGCGTAGGACGCGGATTCTTTATCATAGAATGCAGCATCTGTGTGGCCACGATAACAGGTTTGTGCGCCAACACACACTTGCGGATAAGGATACGCTGAATGCCCGGAATCTTCTCCTGCGACACTTCGATGCCCAAATCGCCGCGCGCTATCATCACGCCGTATGCCACTTCCAATATCTCGTCTATGTTGTCAACGCCCTCTTGATTCTCAATTTTCGCGATGATTTTTATCGAGCTGTTATGTTTGTCGAGTATCTCTTGAATATCGAGCACATCCTGCTTGTTGCGTACAAACGAGTGTGCAATAAAATCAATGTCTTCTTTGATGGCAAACTCGATATTGTGGCGGTCTTTCTCTGTGAGCGACGGCAGGTTGATGCGCACCCCCGGCACATTCACGCTCTTGCGGTTGCCCAGCACACCTTCGTTCTGAACACGGCATTTAAGGTAATCGTCGCCTTTCTCCTCCACATTCAACTCTATCTCGCCGTCGTCAAACAGCACATCGTCGCCCACATGGAGGTCACGCACAAAGTTAGGATAGGTTACATAAACGCATTCGGCCGTTGTCTTGGCGTTCGGATTGCCTTTTATCGTTATCAAGTCGCCATTGTGGAGCACTATCTCGTCCGCATTGTCAATCTCGGTGGTTCTCACTTCCGGACCTTTAGTATCCATCAGTATACCGATATGGGTGGACGCTTCGCGCACATTGTCTATTGTCCGTTTCAACCCTTCTTGTGTGGCATGAGCCGTATTCAGGCGGACCACATTCATGCCTTCTTCGTACAACTGGCGCAGGAAAGGCACATCGCACCGAAGGTCGGATATGGTTGCCACTATTTTTGTCTGTTTCATAACATCAACGCTAAAAAATGATTTTTACAAAAAAGCCTCCAACGCCAAGTCGTACGACTTCAGTCCGAAACCGACAATGGTGCCGGCGCATACCGGAGAGAGATAAGAATGGTGGCGAAATTCCTCGCGGCGGAACACATTGGAAATGTGCACCTCAACGACAGGAACTTTCACCGCACTGATGGCATCGGCCATAGCCAAAGAGGTATGCGTGTAAGCCCCTGCATTCAGCACGATACCGTCGATAGCAGAGAAACCGGCATCCTGCAGTTTAGTCACCAGCTCGCCTTCGCTGTTCGACTGAAAATAGTCAATCTGCAAACGGCCTTCGTATTTTTTGCGCAACAGATTCAGATAATCGTCAAACGACTGCGCGCCATATATTTCGGGTTCGCGCTTGCCGAGCAGATTCAGGTTCGGACCATTCACTATCAATATCTTTTTCATCGCTTTTTGTTTTTTCTTGCAAAGATAAATATTTGTTACTCAAATTCACCTATAAAATTCGTTCTAATAGCATATTGCCAGCACACCGCTGAATATCATATATGCGTATATTATTTTTCGAAGCGTCTCCACCGGTATTTTGTCGAAAACCCATTTGCCGAGCATCGACCCCAGCACAACGCCTACACATGCATAAAGCATGCTTTCCCACACAAATGTCGTAAGAAAATTGTTCTGCGCCCGAAAGAAAGTCATGATAATGTTCGTCAGCAGAAAATACGCCTGGCAAATGGCCATATAACGATTCTTTTCGTCCTGTTCCGAAGCGAGAAAATAGATGACGGCCGGCGGTCCGTGCATCCCGAAAAGACCGCCCATCACACCGCTCAACGCACCCATCGACACCTGCAAAGTATGCGTAGGGCGCGCTTTGATGCGCGGACTCACAAATAAGAAATAAACGCCCAAGAGAATGAGCACCACGCCCAGCAGCATCTTCAGATACGAATCGGTGGCCGAAGCGACAAACTGTATAGCGAAATAAGAAAACACCGTGAACGACAGGAGTATTACGACTATTCTGCGCCACGACACGAGTTTATAGAGCCAGAAAAGCACATAGAGCGACTGCAGCGCCGAGAGCAGACCGGAAAGCGTTGTCGCCTCACCGTATGACGGACAGAGATACGGCAGCATGGTCATGATGAACACACCGAAACCAAAGCCGCACACACGCTGAACAAAACTAGCTCCCGTGCATAAAAGTATCAAGAAAAATATTGCGGACAAGTCCATTTTTACTCAACTGTACTTTTTCTGTGCAAAGATAGTCAATTTAATTGATAATTGACAATTGATTATTGACTTTGACGCTGACCAAGATAATTATGAATTATGAATTGAAAATCACTGACCGAAGGGATATATATAGGAGTGAGGAGTTACGAGTTACTCTGACACTGACATTGACGCAGACATTTAGCTTTCCACTCATACATTATACATCAATACATCATACATGAAAATTGAAATTTTCAAATCTTCAAATTTTCAAATTAGAAACTAGAAACAAGAAGCGAGACATGAGACTTTGACTTTTGACTTTAAACTTTTTTCTTTTAACTAATAAAAAAATCAATTATCTTTGGGAAAAAGTTATCCGAAACATGACAAGCAAGAATAATATCTCTCGCCGAAAATTCCTCAAGATATTCGGTGGCGGAAGCGTAGCAGCGGCAGCAGTGATGGCAGGTTGCACTCCCGAGAAAAACAAAGCTACAACAGCCTCGGTGCTAGGCGAAGTGCCTACCGACAAGATGACCTACCGCACCAATCCTAAGACGGGAGAAAAAGTATCGCTGCTGGGATACGGATGCATGCGCCTACCGACAAAAATGGGGGTCAGCGGCAGAGAGGACAAGGATAACGACATCGACCAAGAAGAAGTGAACCGTCTGGTGGACTATGCCATAGCGCACGGCGTGAATCTCTTCGACACATCGCCTGCCTATTGTCAAGGCCGCTCCGAAAAAGCCATGGGCATAGCCCTGAGCCGACACAAACGCAGCGAATACTTCCTTTCCACGAAACTCTCAAACTTCGGCGACTATTCACGCGAAGCGTCGCTCAAGATGTATCACGACTCTTTCAGCGAACTGCAAACCGACCACATCGACTATTATCTGCTGCATGCTGTGGGCGGCGGAGATGACGCCATGCAACTGCTCAAAGACCGATATTTCAACAATGGTATACTCGAATTTCTGCTCAAAGAAAGGGAAGCCGGACGCATACGCAACCTCGGATTCTCGTACCACGGCGACATCCGCGTGTTCGACTATCTGCTCTCGCTGCACGATGAGATTCATTGGGATTTTGTGCTTATCCAACACAGTTATGTGGACTGGAAACACGCCAAGCAGATAAATCCGCGCAACACAAACTCCGAATATCTGTACGGCGAACTCGACAAACGCGCCATTCCTGCATTCGTCATGGAACCGCTGCTGGGCGGGAAACTCGCCAACCTGAGCGACCATGCCACAGAATTGCTTCGCCAGAAAGACCCTGCTGCAAGCACTGCTTCGTGGGCGTTCCGATTTGCCGGCTCACAACCGCGCATACTCTCCGTGCTGAGCGGCATGACCTACATGGAACACCTGCAAGACAACATACGCACCTACGCGCCGCTCAAACCGCTCGACGAAGAGGAATACAAACTCCTCGAAGACATTGCGGAAATTTTCGCCAATTTCCCAATGGTGCCTTGCAACACTTGCCAATACTGCATGCCTTGCCCGTACGGGCTCGACATCCCCGGCATATTCTCGCATTTCAACAAATGCTTAAACGAAGGCAATGTGATAGACGACCGCGGCAACAAGGAATACCGAAAAGCGAGAAAAGCCTTCCTTGTGGGCTACGACCGCAGTGTGCCGCGCCTGCGCCAAGCTGAGCATTGCATCAACTGCAAAAAATGCGTGATGCACTGCCCGCAATCCATCGACATACCGCACGAAATGGAGCGCATCAACAAGTTCGTGGAGACGCTGAAACAAGACGGCGCCGAACTGGGCACCGCCGTTACACTCGCCGCACTTGCAAGGACACTCGACAGCGGCAACTATTCTTGCGTGATTCGCAACAACGGCGAGACACGCACCTTCACGCAACGCGGCGTACTCGACCTGTATGGCATGGTTTCTTCCAACGACACATTCCTCAAAAATGCGCTGATGGCCGACAAGATAGTGGGCAAAGGAGCTGCTGCGCTCATGGTGTTGGGAGGCGTGAAAGCTATGCGCACCAACATCATCGCAAAATCAGCCAAAGAAATGCTGCTGAAAAACAACATACAAGTAGTATTCGACCAAGAGGTGGACCATATAGAAAACCGCAGCAAAACCGACTGGTGTCCGCTCGAAAAGAGAGTGAAAGACTGCAATACCGCACAGGCATGCTGGCCCGTCATACAACAATTTGTGAAAGACTTGAAAAACGGACTGATATAAATATCAAAAAGAACAATTATTTACCGATTCCTCCCGTTCAGTATATTTTTCGTTTATAAAGAATCGGCACAGCCATTTGCCATGCCGATTGATATTTCTTCTTGTTTTATGCGCGACGTAGCAAGGACGCTACTACGAACAGGGAGGATTGCCCTACGGGCAGAAATCTTACAAATCTTTACAAATCTAGCAACAACGCTTTCCTATGGATTTGATTGCTGAATTGACAAAGTAAAGTTGTTGTAAAAAAAATTTGTTTGATTTGAATGGATTTGTAAAATTTCTCGCGAAGCGACTCTCTACAAGTAAATCTCAATTTAGCAAAACATATTAAAACATAACTCCATTATTCTTACACAAAACCTATTTTCTTGCGTGGCGCTTTGTTTCGTTCCGACACTTGCATCTCCGCCAAAGTCTCGTTTATCAGTTCGAGCTGTGCGGCGGTCTCTTCGTTGATGTCGTTTTGGTCACGAAGAATGTCTTCGATATAATTTCGCTGACTTTGCAATTCCAAACGCAGATTTTCTATTTGCAAAGACTCTTCCGAACGAAGTGCCATATATTTACGCATCTCCACAAAGGCACGCATGATATTTATATTGATAGAAATTGCCAATGGAGAGCGTAACACGCTACTCAGCATTGCCACACCAAGCTCGGTGAATGCATAAGGCATATATTTCAAGTGTTTTCCTTGCTCCATCTTTAAGGTAACAATTTGTGACCTTATACTTTCTTCCTTGGTAAGTTGAAACATAAAATCAGAAGGGAACCTTTCGATATTCCTTTTAACAGCCTGATTCAGGGCTTTTGTCTCCACACCGTACAAGGCTGCCAAGTCTCTGTCAAGCATCACCTTCTGCCCGCGAATCTCGTATATCTTGGCACGGATGTTCTCCGTTGTTATGATTTCGTTGTCCATAGAATCCGTTTATATGCGCAAAGATACGAAAAATTGTTAAAAATTCTCCATCTACGCCACAGCCAAAGGGAAGAGGAAACGCTTTCGCCGATTCTCGTAATTGCCGAAGACAGCAGCTGGTTTATAAAAAATCGGCACAGCATTTTGCCGTGCCGATTCTTTAATCATTTCATTTTTTATTTCGGATAAAGATGATTTTGAATTGCTATTCCCAATATTATACAATATAGCATAAAAAATAATATTACGAAAAAAGTAATGTAACCTATTATAGCATACACCCTCCTTTGTTTGGGCGTATATTTTTTTGCACCTATTAAAAATGTTCTTTCGTTCCTTCTCACATAATATTTACAAATCTTATAGGCAAAAAAAGTCGCAAATACTAAAGTAATCAATGCAATTAAATATTTATGCTCCAATCTTCCAAGTCCAATTAATCCCCACAATATAAATATTAATCCATCAAAGATCTGATACAACTCTAATTCAATTAAAAACTTGACCCGTCCGACTCTTGAGAAAGTTTTATCCCTTTTTATACCGAAATAAAAAGCGAGGAAATAAAAACGAAATATGCGTTCCATCACTTATTTTATCTAAAAGGATTCAACACACCGGACATATCGACCTGCGAATCAATATAATCGTCCAATCCAAACATGCAGCCAACACCATATACAATACCTGCACCAACGACAAAAGGGGTAGCACTTGCTCCTGCGACAGCAACAACCGCAGCGCCACCTACAAGCATTCCTATGTCCACTAAAGTAGAAGTGTTAGCATCTCCACTTACAAAATCTGACACAATAGACAAACCCGATATTACATTCGATGCTCTTCCTAACACTTTAACAGTTCCTTTCGCTACTGATTTTGCTGTTTGGAACAATGTGCCAGATTTAACAGGTACTTTTTTAGAGATATTATAAGCGGCTTTGCGTTTGATGTCATTATTCATGCCATTGTAGCCCATAGCGATAGCTAATGCTCCATCGTTTACCACACTTGATGTATTCCAAAAATTCTGCAAGGAATTTCCGCAGCGTTGAACTCTTGGCGATCCATACCCACCCGTATTATAACTTGTAGGATTCCAGCTCTGGAATTTGGCAAATTGTTCATCGGCAAATTCGAAAGGATTGCCTTGCACTCCTTTGCTCGGGCGGCTGGCGGTTACTGTCACTGTCGGGATGTACCCTGTTCCGTTCAGCCACTGCGTTTCTGTAGAATTGTATGAATTCGTTGAGAAAACATAATTTGCATTCTGCCCAACTGCTGTGTCATACCAACATTTCATCACCAGTTCTTCGGTTGACGGAATATGCCTCGCCTCTGCGCGACGGCGCTGGTGGTCGCCTTCGGTTTCGCTCATTCCCGTAGGGTCGCAATACTTCAGCGGGTTGCCCCATGCGTAGGAGTAGCGGTTGTAATCAAGCCAGTTGCCTGCATCGCTTATCACCGGGTCTGGGCTAAGGAAGCACGCCAGTTTCGGGTCATACATACGGCCGTTCATGTTGATAAGGCCAAATTCATCCAAATGTTCGTGCAGAGTGTAGCCGCGGTTAATGATATGATACGTGAGCGTGTCGCTCTGCGTCCAGTCCGTCGCGCTGCGGCGGTTGCCCCAAGGGTCGTAGCTGAAGCGAGCGTACGGCTTGCCGCTCACGTCGGTGAGCGCCAGCAGGTTCTGCTGATAGTCGCAGAAAGCGTAGAATGTCGTGTCTTGGTTCTCGGTTCGCATGTGTATGGCGGATAATCCGTTCGCTCCGCAAATGTAATGAAGATTACGCTCTGCGCCAAAAGAATCCGTTTCTTTCTCATTTAAATATCAATCGGCACAGCCATTTGCCGTGCCGATTGATATTTTTTCTTGTTTTATGCGCGACGTAGCAAGGACGCTGCGACGAACAAAGGATTTAAATGATCTATATTATTTTTTCTGTATATAATCTTTAATAATTAAAATTGCTGTCGAAACTAATGAAAAAATGATTATCAACGGCATTTCAGCCAACAATTCATCCCATGACGGGATTGGGTTTCCTCTAAAACTTACATATTTTGACAAAATTGTAGATATTAGAAGTATTATAAAAAAACATATTACCACTTTTTTCATTCGTTATATTTATTATATTGGAGTTGATATGTTTCTTTCACAGAATATGTTGACAAGCCAAAACTTGAGATTTATTCAACAACAATTGTAAAATTAGTACAATTATCATTTCTAATAAAAACTCCATCTTTATTTATAAAATTATAAGAGATAATAATTGTATCAGGTTTATTACCTATTATCAAGTTATATGGATAAGAATCTTTTCTTTCCTCCACATTCTCAATAGTTGCACTTCCAGTAGTTGATGTACAAGTTACCACATACCAAATATCATTCGTATTTTCTACATAAGTTCTAAATGGTAAAGTATCAGATTTTAAATTCTTGATTATACAGCAACTATCATTTGAATGTTTCGGAGAACCTTCTAATTTAAGATATGCTTTACGCTTTATGAAATCAGGGAATGCATCATTTTTATCCGATATAGTTATTACAGGTTTCCCTTTATCATATTCAGAAATAAATTTCAAATCTCCATCATCAAAATATTCTTTCCATATACCATGTGCTATATCTCCATCCAAAAGGATGCCCTCTTCTTTCAATACGCCATTTTTATAGTAAAAATTTCCTTTATAAAATACACCTGTGTCAGTTGATATTTTTTCAATTTCACCATATAACTCACCTGTTTCGTAATATGTTCTTTCCGTAGTATTTTTACTATTACAAGATGTGATAAAAAATAATATCACAAGCAAATAATAGATTTTATTTTCTTTCATGTCTAAATGTTTTTTTTACTGTGTCTACTTCAAAATTATAATAATGAGTTCCCTGTGAATCCACGCCATGAGTACTTTTGTATCTAAGACGAACATCAAGAGTATCCCTAGTCCCATCAGAATTAATTACCGGATTATGCAGTTCATTCTCCCATACTCTTGTCTCTTCTTTCTCTGGTTGCCATTTCGTTTCCACTTTCGGCGAAGGAGAGAAGAATTTCTGAACCAATTGCATGAAACCTCTGATGCCGCCTTGAGAACCCGTGCCATCCCAATCTATCATCTCTTCCTCGTGCTCTGCATGCACACCGGAGCCGTCTCCCCTTGAGCCGTCCACGCCTATTGGCGCACCGCCTGGCTGGGTCACTTTCTTGTCGCTTGTG
>SUXD01000006.1 GCA_015061145.1 Bacteroidales bacterium
CCGCTCACGACGAGTTTTGACCATAAAAAAATAACTTTGATGAAACATGTTTCATCAAAGTTATTGTATCGTGTTGAATTTTAAATATTTACAAGGATTTTACCAACCATTTTTGGCAACATTACCCGTTTTTTTGATTCTCGTTTCTATTTCAGCCCCAACACTCTGCAAATCATCGCTTGACGAACAAAAAGTCCGTTTTTGGCCTGTTGGAAGTAATATGCTTTAGGATTCTCATCTACATCGTAGTCAATCTCGTTTACACGGGGTAGAGGGTGTAATATTCTCAAGTTTGGCTTGGTACCTTCCAGCATAGAGTTTTTCAGTGTATAAACATTTTTTACGCGTTCATATTCCATGGGGTCCAAAAATCGTTCTTTTTGTACGCGCGTCATATACAGAATGTCGGCGTCGCCGATGTTGGCTAAGTCGGTGTGCTCTGTATAAGGAATATGGTGTTCATTGCAGAAAGTCTTGTATTCTTCAGGCATCTTCAACTCTTCTGGAGCAATAAAGTCAAAAGTGGGGTTGAAGTGCGACATCGCCATGACCAACGAATGAACGGTGCGCCCGTATTTCAAGTCGCCTACCATTGTTATTTTCAGGTTTTCCAATTTGCCTTGTGTTTTTTTGATGGAATACAGGTCGAGCATCGTCTGCGAGGGGTGCTGGTTTGCGCCGTCGCCAGCATTGATGACAGGAATCCCTACAGAATTGGCCACTTCAGAGGCGTATCGGGCCGCGCCTTCCAGCGGGTGGCGCATTATAATCAAATCCACATAGTTGCTCACCATTCTGATTGTGTCTTTTAGTGTTTCGCCTTTCGACGAGCTGGAAGTGGCAGCATCAGAAAATCCGATGATTTTGCCGTTCAGACGGTTCACGGCGGTCTCAAAGCTGAGCCGTGTGCGGGTCGATGGCTCGAAGAAAAGGGTGGCGATTACTTTGCCTTGCAGCAGGTTCTGGTTCGGGTTGGCTTCAAACTCCTCGGCCAAGTCCAATATCGAAAGAATCTCTTCTTTAGAGTAGTCCGTGATAGACACGAAATTTTTAAGTTGCATAATGCTTGAATTTTGTTTTTCAAAAGTAAAAAAAAAGAATGAAAAAGAGTACTGCTATGATGCGAAAAATTTCATTGTCATTCTATTTTATGTAAGAGGTGATAATCTTGTTGTTTTGTTGCTCGTGCAAATATGCCTTAAACGGGGTAATATATATGTTAGATAACATAAAATTGTATCAAAGTTGCGAAAAAGTGATTTTTTTTGAAAAAAAAAGACTACTTTTGTCAGATTTTTATGAAAAAAATATTATTATAGCAAAATAATTGGCGGACTATGTTTGAAGAAATAAGCGCATTTTTAGGGTCATATCATTTCCTAGGCAACGATTTGTGGCAATGGACATTGTCTTTGTTGATTATACTTGGGGGATATGTTTCGGTAAAAATCCTTTACTTCCTTTTCAATCGACTGCTGAAGAATTTGGTGAAAAAGACAAAAACTAAGACCGACGACATCATAGTGGAGACTACGGAGAAGCCGGTAATGCTAGCAGTAATGCTGGTATCGTTTTGGTGGGCTATTCATCGTTTGGATGTTTCGCCCCAAATGCTGAAAGTTGTCGATTACGCTTATCAGATTCTTATTATTATAAACGTATGTTGGGTGATTACCCGCATAGCGGAAGGACTGATAAAGGAATACAGCCGCAAGAGTGAAAAGGCAATTGATTATCGAATCCGTATCATCATCCGAACCATCAAATGGGTGGTGTGGATAATCGGAGTGCTGACGGCACTCAACAATATGGGTGTAAATGTGGGGGCGGTCATTACCGGATTGGGTATTGGAGGTGTGGCAGTAGCGTTTGCCGCACAAGATACAATAAAGAATTTGTTTGCGGGGTTTGTGATTTTTTTCGACAAGCCGTTTAAAATAGGCGATAGAATTGTGGTGGGGACTTACGACGGAACGGTGGAGGATATCGGTCTGCGAAGTGTGCGTGTGCGTCTGCTCAACCGACAGTTGGTGACGCTCTCTACGGCATCGGTAGTGGATGCGGCGGTGGTGAATGTGACGGCCGAACCGGCAAAACGCATCACAGTGACTTTAGGACTCACTTACGACACTACGCCTGAAAAGATGCAATTGGCATTGCAGTTGCTGAAAGACACGCCGAAAACAATTACGCAAATCGAAAAGGACTCCTTTCCGTATTTTGTGGAGTACGGCGACTCTTCGCTCAACCTGAAGTACTTATATGACATCAAGCCGGGCGAGGACTTCTTTGAAACACAGTCGAAAGTTAATCTGCATATATTGACGGAATTCAACAAAAACGGATTAGACTTCGCCTTCCCGACGCAAACGATTTATGTGAAGAATTAGGAATGAGGAGTTAGGAGTGAGAATTAAAAGTGACAAATAAATAATTAATTAATAAATATATAAACCTAAAAAAATTATGAGTATGCTAAACAACTATTCATTGCTAAAACAAACTAAGCGTTTGTTGTTCTGTGGAATAGTTCTGCTATGGCAGACGCTGTTCTCAGCGGTGAACGCGGCGATTGTGGATCAAGTGGAGCTCTCGTTTGACCACAATGGTGACAGTCACTGGGTTGATGTCACAGATTTGGCGACTACTGGCACAAACCAGTATTTTGTCATTTATGTGCCAGGTGCCTACAACATCAACATTGACAAAGTGCATTGGGCAAATGGCGACTGGAATGTCGATACCCGAGTGGCAGAGTCCAATGTGAATTGGAAGGATGGTACTGCGGTGGCAGGTATGGACAATGCAGGTGACACCTATTTGATTTATGGTGTGAATGAAGCCAATTTGTCTGATTTCAAAATCCAGTATCGTTCATGGAATCATGATCCAGCTTCAGAAAAAGCGGATTTCATCTTCTATATCGTAGAAAATCCCAATGATATCGCTTGCCGTATCGTGGGTACAGGTACTGAAACTGGTGTGGTGTATGATGTGACAAACACAGGAAATGCAACATCTTGGTTCGACAATATCTTGGATGTGGAGGAAAACCAGTATGTGGTGATATACTCTGACGCTGAAGATCAGAATATCAATTTCGATGGTGTGAAAATTGGGGGCACTTCATTTGACCCAAGAAACACAGTGGAATGCACGATGTATAAATATGCTGACCAAGCGGTTATCACATCTAACGATTTAAATAATGTATATGCAGTTTATCGTGCTACTGAATCAGGAAGCTTGAGCATAGGCTACCGTGCTTATCATGATGGCTACCAGTTGAAGATTTTTACAATCAATGATTTTTGTGCTTGGGACAAGTCTTCTAACTTTGAATCAAAATATAAACCTAAAATTACATCCAATTATCTTTTTGCTCCTCCGGGAACAGAAATCAATGTGACGGCTTCGTGGAGTGGCACTGATGAATTGGCTGCTCCCGAATGGGCGTTTGAATACTCAACCGACGGAACAAATTGGACAGCTTCTCCCGAAGAGTATGTCAACAGCAATGTGCTTTCGTTCGATATGCAATTGAACAACGTATATGTACGTGCTAAGATTACGAATGCTACAGCTGACATGACCTCCGAAGGTCGTGACGTTTCTGCATCAGTGCTTATCAATGGTGTAAACAACAGTGCAGCAGCTTGCGAGAACTCTGCTTCACAGACGCTTTTGTGGGAGCGTTTTGATTTGACAGGCACATGGCAAGGAAACAATTGCTATGAGCAGAAAGAGGCGACTTCGGCTATTCCTTATGCGCCAGAAGATCCGACAGGATATGATGATGGCGCAATTGATCCGACAACAGCTATACGAAACAACCAATATGCGATTGTACGCAACCCGGGTTACACTTGCTTGGGTGGTAACAGCGGTAACCCAGTTTGGTTTATCAACGACTATGACCACACTGGTGATGTGACGGCTGACGGTGTACGTCAAGGCGGTATGATGATGATTAACTTGGCATCAAAGCATGGTTATCAAAATGCAGTTATCTATCAGCGTGATTTTGACGGACTCCCTGCTGGAACCAAGCTTTACTTCTCGATGTTTGCAGCATACGCAACCAAAGAAACAGGTCGTGATGCCGCTGTTTTGGAGTTGCAGATTCTAGGATCGAATGACGGAAACAATTGGAATATACTTAAGTCAAAGCAGAAAACCTTTTCAGGCTCAGGTTCTTCTAAATTCAATTGGGAAGAATTGAATGCAGATGGAACATTCGATTCTGGCGATTATAATAAATTGCGCTTGGTTATCTACAATAGAGGTACAGGTGCGAACGATAACGGTGAAGACTTTGTTATTGATGATATCTTGTTCTTGGCTTGCCGTCCACAGCTGGAGTGGAGCAACCAAGGAGCACCGCTTAACTCAGAGCAGGATGCTTTTGTGCTGCAAAACAGCAAAGACTCTTGGGCAAGAGCTTTCGGTGATAACAAGACTTACTTTATGGTAGTAGAAATAGCCGATAATGACGGCAACACCTACTATGCAAAAGCCGAGGTGAACAACAATGGCACTTGTTCTACAGGCTATCCTTGCATCAGTGCAGAAGACACACCTATTAACCTTCCGTTTACAGTAGGCGCTGAAGGTAATGTTTATGACGCTAATGGACAGAAAGTGGGCGACGACTTCTCGTTGGATAAATCAAAACTTTACACTTTACAAGGTAAAATTTACACCAACGAGGCTGCTTACAATGCTGATAACTCAGGTTCGGATGATGCAGTCATCATTTCAGGACAGACTGTGAAAGTGAAAATGCGTCCAAGTCTGCCAATAAAGATTTTGGCTTGCGAAAACCGTGACGGTTCTGCTATATATAATGGTACAGGCTTGCAGACCGATTTGGAGACAGCAATCACAAACTCTATCAATGAAACAGATATTAGAGCTATCATGTATGAAGGTGTTGTGCCGGTAGGTACAGTTGGCCCATTCGAAGTGCCGGTTGTTACTGTGACTATTGATGCAAGTCATAATCCTTCATTTGCGTATAATGCCAGCAAACAAATCGAAATAGCTAACGGTACTTTCGAGAAGGTATATACGCTTATCTGGGAGTATGACCTTGGTGGCGTGGCAACTCCTTATTCGGCACAGCCAGTTACATTGATTTTGAACGACTTGCCTAAAGACCTGAGCGTATCAACAGAGTATGCTACTCAATGCTCTAACGCAGGCGGCGCTGTAACGCTTACCGAGAATGGTGCGAATGTAGTGGACAACGGTACTTTGGAGTATCAGTGGATTGCAGGTGACAACACCAATGATTTTGCAGATAACACGAAGATAATTTCTTCTGCAGCTGCACTTCCGCTTACAAATCTGGCTGCAGGTACACAACCTTATACCGTTCGTGTAAGAAACAACAACCACGACAACAACCACTGCTCGACAGACTTGACACAAAATGTTACTATCTACGCAATTCCAGAAGCAGCAACACTTACGGCTACGGTAAACAGCGAAGATGTAACTACAGTTTGTGTTACAACTCCGGCCAATACCATCAATCTGACGGCTGCGGTAACCAATCCTGAAATTGATATGGCTGCCATCGACCAACAATGGAAATATGAGTGGTCAATCGTTTCTGGCCCTGCTACATTTGTAATTCCTGCTGACAAAACAGTAGAAGCAACAACATCAAATACAGCTGCCTTGAGCTTAATAGGTGTTCCTTTCGGAAACTATACATTCAAAGTGAAGATTTCAAACGGAACAGCTGGTGCTGAGAACTGTACTTCTATAGAGAAGACTATCGATATCAAAGTGTTGGAACGTCCGACTGTAATAGCAACTGCGACAGGAGACATTACAGCCAATGTTACTACAGCTTGTGTTGAAGGTGCTACTTTAGGAGCAGCTACACTTACAGCAAATGTAAATGACATTACAGGTTTTGGTCAGTCACTCACTTTTGACTGGAATCTGACTGGTGCGGCAACCGATTCAAAACTCAACTCAACTGAAAAAACTTGGAACTTGACAAATCTTGCTGCCGGTACATATACCGTAAGCTGTACAGTGAAGAATACTGACGATTGTACAATAACTTTGACAAACGCTACCTTCACCATTTATCCGAAGGCTACATCTGCAACTCTGACTGCAACTCCGGGCAAGGTATGTTTGACAAATGATGCTACCGCTGCAGAGACAACAACGATTAACTTATCAGCAACGGTTACGCCGGCTACATTGCCTGCTGGTTTAGAATGGGTGTATGTGTTTAAAGAAGCCGATGGTAATGTGTTGAGTACACAGAAAACTAATACATATACTGTAACAAATGTTGCACCGGGTGCATACACATATTTGGTTTCGGTATATGCTCAAGCGACTAGTGCAGATGTTCAGAATCCGGTTTGTGATTCTTTGACAGCACATAATGAAAATCAGGTGAAAGTTTATTATACTCCAGTAATCTCTGCTATAGAAGCTGAGCCTGAAATATTGACATGTACAGTAAAAGAGGCTGTGCTTACAGCTGTTGCTTCGGATGCCGCTTTGTATGAGTGGAGCACCAAGAGCGAGGCAAGCGCAACACAAGATACCATTCATGTGTTCTCGGCTGGAGATTACTCAGTGGTAGCATATTCTGACGCAAATAAAACTTGTTCATCTGCCAGAGTGAACAAACTAATTTCGGCTGATGCGAATATGCCTGAAATATCAATAGTTTCTGACGAAACAGAAATCAACTGTAAAAATGAAGAGTTGGTACTGACCGCTAACATTGATACTAAGGGCGGAACCATTGCCAATATTGTTTGGAGCACAGGAAAAAATGGTGTAGATGCTGACACCATTCATGTGTTCAATGCTAATACATATACTGCAAAAGTTACTCTGGAAAATGGTTGCGAGGCAACGGCAAGCAAGGGTATCACCAAGGATGTGACTAAACCGACAATAAATGTAGTGGCAGAACCTGCTAAATTTACTTGTGCAGTAACATCTACTTACATTACTGTAAACGCCGAACCAACTTCAACTTTTGAATGGAAAAACAATGCCGGCGAACCATTGACTACAAATGCTACATTAGAGCCTGTTACAGCTCCAGGTGACTATACGGTGACTGCTACCTCTACCGAAAACGGTTGTACGAACGAGAAAACAATAACCGTAGAACAGGATATTACTGCTCCAGTTGCTCAGGATATCTATTCAAGTCTTGAAAACGATGCAAACGGCGAGACAGCTACCGCATATTGTGCACAAGACGAGAATAAACAAAATGTGGCTGGCGTTTACTTTGGCTTGAAATCTTCTGAAACAGGTGTTAACTATCAGTTATATACTGGAGGAAAAACCGGCACTCCGGGAGCTGCTGTCGCAGGTACTGGCAATGCTATCAGTTTCGGACAGCTTCCCGAAGGCACTTATTCCGTATTGGCAACCAAGACAGCAACAAATTGCCAGACTTGGATGCAATTCAATGCAGATCAGCCTGCGGCTACCGAAGAGGTGACAATCACTAAACTCGATAATCCGACCATTAGTCTGACAGCAGCAAACAATGTGAATTGTATTGCTCCGTTCAATGGAAACATTGTGGTAGTGACGGACGGTACGCATACTTCAACTGACGCTTATAGCGAAACAATGACATGGACGGAATATATACCAAATGTTACGGATACGGTATATAAATATCAACAAGCGTTGAACGATGCCATCGTTTATGTGAAAGATGCCAACGGTTGTGTTAATTCTGCAACCGCGTCTATAGCAGACAATTCTGCAACACCGGAAGTATTTACTGTAAGCGGTGGCGGTGAAAAATGTGAAGGCACAAACGATGAGTTGACTATCACACTTTCTGACTCAGAAACAGGCTTCAGATATGTGCTGTATGTTGATGGTGACAATATCGCTGATTCTGAAAAACAAGGAACAGGAGACAAACTGACATGGACAGTGACCGATGCCGGTGTTTACACAGTAAAGGCATTCAATGCCGAAACAGCTTGTGAAGCAAATATGGACGGCAATGCAACAGTAGTTGCTCATCCTTATCCAACAGTTCCGAATGTTATTCCTTTGAAATCGGAAGATGCAACACTAATCCAAGACTACTATTATGAAAATGCAAAATGTAATGGTACAGCAACAGGTGTTATCAATCTTTCGACAGAATACATCAGAGTTGTAAATGACGTAATTTCTGCTGATAGCGTAACATGGAAAGATGCCTTAAATAATGTGGTTACAGATTTGACAAAACTTGCCAAAGGAACTTACACATTGTATGCTACCAACTTTGGTTGCGTTTCAACGGCAACTGTTGAAATTGGCGAACCAGAAACATTGGTAATTCCTGCTATTGAGAAATACACCGAGCCGCAGCCGGGTGATCTGGAAATGACTACTTACTATAAGGATGCGCTTTGTAACGGTGATGAGTCAGGACAATTGGTTGTTGCTGCAGACTTTACAGTAGGCGGAACAGGCGAAGTTACCTTCACGCTGAAAGATGCACAAGATAACGAAGTTGTACCTGATGTTAATCCTACTGCAGCAGATGCAAGATGGACAACACTTGCCAAAGGCACATACACCTTGACGGCAACTGATGCCAACGGATGTGATGCAACACAAACAGTAACAATCGGCGAGCCGGATAAACTTACAATCAGCGCCGCTGTAGATACTACAGGTCTTGCACCGGCAGATTGGGCAGACAATGTAGTGTTCATCAACGAGACTTGTGCAGGCAGCGTAAATGGTGAAATCAGTGTTGGCGAAAATGCAATAACAGGTGGTACTCCATTTGTAAGTGCAGCTGCTCAATACAATGTAGAGTTGTTCAAGAAAAATGAAAACGATAACAACTATACATTTGTAGATAATGTTGATGGCGTAATCGAAAATCTGAAACCGGGTGTTTATAAACTGAAAGCTACCGACGCTAACGGTTGTGCTGATTCAATAAGCGTAACCATAGCAGCTGCTGAACCTGTAACAGATCCAGTATGGAGAGAAGATGTTTATCGTTTCACTCCAGCAGATCCGCAAGATGCTGACTCGAAAGCTTCATTTGAGATTTGTGCTGCTGACAATATGAAAGTGGCGCTTGAAGAATTGATGAACAGAGGCAACGAACATGCTGCTGATACCATAATGTGGGCATACGGAAACTTTGAAACCAAGACATGGATTGGCAAAGAAGCATTGGCTGTAGATTCAATCGACATCACTGTACCTGATACATTTGTCGTGACAGCGAAATACATTACACCGCTTGGTTGCGAAAGCGAACCTGCTGAAGTTGAATTCCGCATCACTCGTTGTACGGATTTGATGTTGGATGCTAAAGTGGATAAAACAGAAGTTTGCGAGGGAAGTACTCTAACTTATACGCTTACTTTGACGAACAATGCTTCGGTTGACGCGCAAGGCGTAAATGTAGAAATGATTTTGCCTTCAAATCTTTCGTTTGAAGAAACAATGTCTAACGACTCTATTATCTACATCGGTAACATTCCTGCCGGAACAGATAATAAAGTAGAGATGACATTCGCAGTTTCGGCTGACAATGCAGGCGAAAACCTCGAAACTCAATTCTTCGTATATTCTGTAAATGGCGAAACTTACAGAACAATGGATGAAGCAATAGCAGCATCAGTTAACTTTGGCAAGACGGTTGCAGTAACCGTAAATGCAATGCCTGATGTTCTTGATGTAGATGAGTACACCGGTCTTACCTATTGCGTCAACGAAACAGGCGTAAAAGATTTGAGTGAACTTGAGGCAGATGAAGACACTTGGTCGCTGCAATGGGGCACTGAATATATCGATGCCGAAAGCGACTGGAACTGGTCAGCAACTGTACCTGTAATTTCGACAGCTGCTCAGACAAGTCCTAACGGTCAGCAGATAGCTGTTCGTCAGGTTTCTGACAAAGGCTGTATCGGTGAAGAAGCATTTATTACCTATATTGTGAACCCGAATCCGCAAGTATCACTGAATAATGTGATAGACATTAAGTGTTATACTGGACAAGGAGTTTCTACAGGAAGCATCGAGATTAATACTGATGAACAAGATGGTGACAATTATGCTTACAATTGGTACAATGGTGAGAACTTTGTCAGCCGTGAACAGAATCCGACAGGATTGGAACCTGGCGCTTACAGACTTATCGTGACAAATGGTTTCGGTTGCGCTGATAGCAGTATTGTCGCAAATATCTCTGACCGTCCAGATTCAATTCAAATAACCTTTACAGGTACAGAATTGGTTTGTGGCGGCGAAAGAAATGGCGTGGTAACATCTTGGGTTGAAGGTGGTACACCTGATTACCAATATGTATGGACTGTAGTTGGCAAAGATGGTGTATTCTCAACCGAATCAACTATCTCAGATTTGATTGGTGGTGATTATAACTTGGAACTCACCGATGCTAATGGTTGTGTGGAAAGAAATTCATTCCATATAGCTCAACCAGACACATTGAAGATTGCTACAGAAACATTCACCAACTTCAATTGTGAAGACAAGAAAGGATTTATCTCGCTTGCAATATCCGGTGGTGCTGCACCATACGAATATTTGTGGGATAATGGTTCAAGAGATTCGTATGTATCAGAACTTGAAGATGGATTCTATACTGTGACTGTTACTGATAACAATAATTGTAAAGCAGACTCGACATTCCAGATTACGAAACCTGAAGAATTCTTGACTGCATACATAGAATCGCAGAGAGATGTCCTTTGTAACGGTGACGCTACAGGTCAAGCCATCATCAATGTTCGTGGCGGTACGCCATTTGAAGATGGACAAAGCGATGTGCCATATATCTACAATTGGACAAACAACGGTGGAAATCAGAAAGATTTGATAAATGTACCGTCAGGTTATTATGAACTCACGATAACTGATGCTATGCAATGTGAGAAGGTGATACCAGTTGTCATTGGACAGCCTGAACCTTTGCAAGTAGGTCTTTTGCATGCTAAACTTGATGTATGTAATGGCATTGATGATGGTTTCATTACTACTTCTGTTCAAGGTGGTGTTGCTCCTTACACTTACGCTTGGAGCAATGGCGAAAACACTTCAGGTATCTACGATTTGGCTGGCGGCGTTTATTCACTGACAGTAACAGACGCTAATAACTGTCCTGCTGAATTTGAAGAAGAAGTTCAGGGTTACGATCCTATTGATGACTTGACAATTAATCTCGCTTCTAGCGATCCTGACAATCGCGTGTTGCCTGGTGATAAGATTACCTTCACTGCAACAGCTTCGCGTGAGCTTGTTCGCTATGACTGGGATTACACAGGATGGGGTGAAGAAACAACATTTGAAGAAGTGTTCTACAAAGACAAAATCTTCACTTTGTGGGCTTCTGATGGCATCTGTCCTGAAGTGAAAGTTGAATTGCCTATCGAAGTGGTTTGGCCTACAATCTTCTCTCCGTATGACGTGAATGGATTGAACGATGAGTTCCTTTCGCCGAATGCTGATGGAAAAGAAGAAAGAGCCAACTGGTACATCATCGTATTCAACCGCTACGGCCAGAAAGTATATGAAGGCAAATGCGGATGGGACGGAACGTACAAAGGAAAGACTGCTCTTCCGGGAACATATTATTACACAATTAAATTCCCGAACGGAGAATCGCATGATGGAACAGTAGAAGTTTCTAGACAAGATTAAAACAAGTTCTCTTGAATTCCTTCCGAAAGGTTCGCCTTTCGGAAGGAACATTCAAGAATAAAAAATGTAGAATCAGAAAAACATGTATAAAATGAAAAAAACATCAATACTATTGGCGCTCTCCTTTGTATGCGGTTCTGCTTTTGCGGTTCACGAAAAGTATGAGGAAGGGTATGTTTTCGTTCCTTCGGTGGTGAATACCGAAAGTGACGAAGTGGCTATTTCGTATCTTGGCGACAAAGTGATTTATTCTAAATTCGACAAGAAAGGAAAATACAAAATTTATCAAGCAGCAGTGAACGACACTATTGAGTTGCAGGACACTGTTGATGTTCCCGAGTTAAGAGATTTGGGTATATACGGAACTGTGGCATACGATGCAGCTGCCAATAAAATCTATTTCTCAAAATATGAGAAAAAGACCAAAGACTATATGTTGTACGAAAGTACCAACGAAGGTGGCAAATGGTCGAAAGGAAAAAGACTGAACATCAAAGGTATCGGCAAATACCGTAAGAGCGGATCTACTTTGGTGAATGCAGGCTGGCTTTATCGTGCGCCTGGCATTTCGGGATTCTTGAATCCGAACTTGGCTCAAGGTGGCAATAGAATCTATTTCACCTCTCAGTTCAGCAGCGGGAAAGGTGGCCGTGACATTTGGTTTATCGACAAGATTAGCGACAAACAATGGTCGATGCCGCAGAATATAGGCGACAGCATAAACAGCAAATCTGACCAGGACTATGCTTTCTGCTCAGGCGACAGCTTGCTTTATTTCGCTTCAAAAGATTCATCAAATGTGTTTAACCTTTTTGTAGCACACAAGGTTGGAGAAGATTGGGGTGATGTAGAAATGCTGGATTCTGTTTATAACTCTTCGGCTAACGATTACAACTTGATTGGTAACGAAAAAGGATTGTTCTTCATTTCAAGCAGAAATTCAGGAAACGGCGAAGATATCTATCGTCCGTCGCAGATTCCGGAAGTGGAAGAACAATTGGCTCCGTTCCCTTGGAAATTGTTCAACTTCGATTTCGACCGCGATTTGTTCAAGCCTGAACAGCAGTTGGATTTAGATTCGCTTTACAACACGATGTTGGTTTATATGGACAAGTACGATTTCGTAGTGAAAGGTCATACCGATACACGTGGTTCGGACGAGTACAACCAGAAACTTTCTGTAAAGCGTGCTAACAGAATCCGTACGCTGTTGATTCAGAAAGGTATCCCAGCCGAGAAAATGAAGATTGAAGGCTATGGCGAATCTATGCCATTGATACCAAATGCTCAGACAGAAGAAGAACACGCACAGAACCGTCGTGTAGAAGTGGATGTGATTCCATTACCAGAAACAGAAGCAAAATCGGAAGAATAACCTGAATAAATTTGCAAGATTATGAAAAGAAGAATATTATTAATGATGATGTTTGTGGCGAGTGTAGGCGCATTCGCACAAAACAGTGATGTGTTGCTGACGCAACAATGGTTCTCACGAATCAATCGTAACCCTGCAGCAACAGGTAACAGCGACGATTTTGATTTCTTCCTGCTTGCGCGCAACCAGTGGACGGGAACGGACGATGCTCCGCAAACATACCTGCTTAACGCACACAGCTATTACGATAAGATACATTCGGGAATAGGTATTTCGTTTTATTATGACAAGACAGGTATTTCTGACCATCAGATAAACGCAAAACTCACTTACTCTTATCAAATAGATTTGAAAGAGGATATGTTGCTCTCGTTTGGTGTATCGGCAGGTATCATCAATAAGGCGATAGATTATTCAGAACATGAATGGGAAGACAGAGGCGACTATTTTGAAGGAATTGAAAAAGAAAGCAAAACCGCTCCAGATTTTGATTTCGGTATTGAGTATTCAATTCCTAAATTCTTGTTCGGTGCGTCAATCACTCACCTTGGCAAAACAGTGAAAAATGACAAGTTCAGCGATTTGCGCGCTACGCAGCATCACTATCTGTATGCCCGCGGTAATTTCCCGCTTTCGGAAAAATGGGATATAACACCATCTGTGGTTTATCAGAATGTGGGTAAAATCAACACTCTGTCAATCGGAACAAACTTCTTCTTCAAGAAACAGTTCTGGTTCGGATTGGATTATCGTACACCGTCACCCAAGGACATATTCCACGATTTCGACTATTCTACACTGACCGCAATGCTTGGTGTTGAATTCAACAAGTGGCGTATAGGTTTGGCATACGACCTTCCGCTGGGACGCTTGAGAAATATCTCTAAAGTTGGTACTGCAGAGTTGATGCTCTCATTGCGTATTCCTCGCAGCAAAGTTCCAGAAGAAAGATTTATACCTTAATCTTAATACAAAATCACGAAAACGAGACACCTTTTTAGGTGTCTCGTTTTTTTTATTACAATCTATTGCTTACTTTTGTAAGTTAAAAAAAAAGAGATGCCAAATATATCAGAAAGAGGATGCGAAATGCCGCAGTCGCCAATTCGTAAGTTGGTGCCTTTGGCAGATGCCGCAAAAGCGAGAGGCGTGAAGGTTTATCACCTGAACATCGGTCAGCCAGACCTCCCGACTCCCCAAGTGGGACTTGACGCATTGAAACATGTAAACAGGAATGTGTTGGAATATAGTCCGAGTGACGGATATCTGAGTTATCGCCAAAAATTGGTGAAATATTACGAAGGTTATAACATTCACTTGACAGCGGATGACATTATTATCACTTCAGGCGGATCTGAGGCCGTTTTGTTCGCATTCCTTTCGTGTTTGAATCCGGGAGACGAAATTATAGTTCCGGAGCCGGCATACGCCAACTATATGGCATTCGCCATATCGACGGGTGCGGTCATTCGTACGGTGGCGTCGTCTATAGAAGAAGGCTTCGCTTTGCCGCCAATCGAAAAGTTTGAGGCGTTGATTAACGAGCGCACCAAAGGTATCATGATATGTAATCCGAACAACCCAACGGGTTATCTTTATACGCGTGCTGAGATGAATCAGATTCGTGACCTTGTGAAGAAATATGACTTGTATCTGTTTTCGGACGAGGTTTATCGTGAATTTATCTATACAGGTTCTCCGTATATCTCGGCATGCCATTTGGAAGGCATCGAAGAAAATGTGGTGCTGATTGACTCTGTTTCGAAGCGGTATTCAGAATGCGGCATCCGCATCGGCGCGCTCATTACCAAGAACAAAGAGTTGCGCAAAACTGTCATGAAGTTTTGCCAGGCTCGTTTGAGTCCTCCGCTGATAGGACAGATTATAGCCGAGGCGTCGTTGGATGTGAATGAGGCGTATCTTCGTGAAACTTATGACGAATATGTGGAGCGCAGAAAATGCCTGATTGACGGTCTGAATAAAATACCGGGTGTCTATTCGCCGATTCCGATGGGCGCATTTTACACGTTGGCGCGTCTGCCGGTAGAAGATGCGGATGAATTTTGTGCATGGTGTCTGACGGATTTCGAGTATGAAGGACAGACCGTGATGATGGCGCCGGCTTCAGGTTTCTACACTTCCCCGAATTTGGGACGAGACGAAGTGCGATTGGCGTATGTGTTGAAACAAAACGACCTGAAAAAAGCGTTGTTCGTGTTGAAAAAGGCATTGGAGGCTTATCCAAAACGATTGAACAAATAACAAAAACTCAATTTTTCTATAAAACTGAGTTTGCATCCTAAAGAACGGAGCACGAGAGTGTCCGTTCTTTTATGTTACGATGAATTTAGAATTATTTATAGCAAAGAGGATACATTTTGAGAAGAAATCGAAAAAGACGGTTTCTCGTCCGGCTGTTTTTATCGCTATGTTGGGCATCGCGATAGGAATGGCGGTAATGATATTGTCGGTGGCTGTAGTTGTTGGTTTCAAAAAGGAAATCAGAGAAAAAGTGATTGGATTCGGAGGACATGTGAGGGTGACAAATTATGACGCGAACGCATCGTACGAGACGCAGCCAATCGCTTTTCCTGCGGATTTGCGTGAACAAATCTCGCAAACGCGGCATGTGCGGACAGTATCGGAATTTGCGACTAAACCAGGAATAGTAAAGACTGATGACGATTTTCAAGGAGTGGTTGTTAAGGGGGTCGGCGCAGATTTCGCTTGGGACTTTTTTGCGCAAAATCTTTTGTCAGGCGAGGTGCCGGCTTATAGAAACGATACAACTGTGAACGAGGTGCTGTTGTCGAAAGTTTTGTCAGATAAAATGCGCCTGAAAACCGGAGATTCGTTTCTTACTTATTTTGTGCAAGACAAAGTGCGTGTCCGTAAATTCAAGGTTTCTGGTATCTATTCGACGGGATTCAAGGAGTATGACAATGCATTCATATTGGCCGACATACACCATGTGCAGAAATTGAATGGATGGAAAGAGAATGAAGTGTCAGGATTGGAAGTGAATATAGACGATTATGCGCACCTGGACAATTGTGCAGAAGATATTTACTTTTTGTGCGGCAACCGTTTTGACGAAAATGGCGCGGCTTACTATGTGCAGACCATTCGCGAGGTTTCGCCTGAGATATTTAATTGGCTCGATTTGCTGGATATGAATGTATGGGTGATTCTAGTGCTGATGATTTCAGTGGCAGGTTTCAATATGCTTTCTGGCTTGTTAATCCTTATATTGGAAAAGGCCAATATGATAGGCGTGTTGAAATCGATGGGGGCGCAGAATTATTCTATTCGCAAGATATTTCTGTATCAATCGGCTTTTTTGGTTCTTCGCGGAATGTTTTGGGGCAATGTGGTGGGATTGTCGCTTTGCCTGTTGCAAAAGGTGTTCGGTGTAGTGGCGTTGGACGCCGAGGTTTATTATCTGTCGGTGGTGCCGATTCATTTGACATTCGTGCATTGGCTTTTGCTTAATGTCGGCACATTCGTCATTTCGGTGCTGATGATGGTTGTCCCTTCATACATGGTGGCAAAGATAACGCCTGCGCGTTCGATGCGTTTTGATTGAAAGCAATGGAAAAAGAGGATATTCATATTCATACGTTGTCAAACGGCATCAGGCTGGTTCATTTGAACGAGCGGTCTGATGTGGCATATTTGGGGTTTGTGGTCGGCACAGGCACGCGTGACGAGAATGACAGCGAGCAGGGGATGGCGCATTTGGTAGAGCACATGCTTTTCAAAGGCACAGCACATCGCAAGGCGTGGCATATCCTTAACCGTTTGGACAGTGTAGGCGGAGAGTTGAATGCCTATACTACCAAAGAAGAGACCTATGTATATGCTACCGTGTTGAAAAATGACTTCGAGCGGGCGGTGGAACTTATGTCTGATATCCTGTTTCATTCCACATTTCCCGAATCGGAACTGGAAAAGGAAGTGGAAGTGGTGCTGGATGAAATCAATTCATACGAGGATTCGCCCTCGGAGTTGATATACGATGACATGGAGAATCTTTTGTTTGAGAATCAGCCGATAGGGCGCAATATATTGGGTTCGAAAAAATCTCTTTTGAAGCATGATTCAGCGGCTTTGCGCCGGTTTGTGGATGAAAATTATCGCAATTCCGAAATTGTCTTTTATTCGATTGGCGATGTCCGTTTCGAGAAAATAGTCCGATGGGCAGAAAAGTACATGTTGTCGCATTTCAGAACCGAGGCCAAGTCCAGAAAGCCGACCGAGGGAAATTGTCGTTTGCAGGAAAAACGCATGAAGAAGCGCACACATCAATGTCATTATATGGCGGGATCCAGAGCCTATAGCCTGCATCAGGAGCGCGAACGGCTTACGCTTTATCTGCTGAATAACATATTGGGCGGTCCGGGTATGAACAGTTGCTTGAATGTGAGTTTGCGCGAGCGAAACGGATTGGCCTATACCATAGAGTCGAACATGGTCTCTTATTCTGATACGGGTTTATGGAGCGTGTATTTTGGTTGCGACAAGCAAAATGAACAAAGATGCAAGGACTTGATGAACAAAGAATTGCGTAGAGTGTGCGAAACGCCGTTTACCATGCAGCAATTGCAGAAAATGAAACGTCAGATTTTCGGACAGATGGCCATCGCGGCAGAAAACAAGGAAAATCTCATTCAGGGTATTGGCAAAAGCATTTTGTATTTCGACAGATATGCAGGCATGAAAGAGACGGTTGAATTGCTCGAAAGCATTTCGGCTGATGACATACAGCGTGTGGCTAAGGAAATAATTATGCCAGAGCGCTTGACGACGCTAGTTTACGGTTAAAAAAGAAAATTATGACAGAAGAACTGGAAAAATATATCCTTGACCATATCGAGGCGGAGCCTCAGGTTTTGAAGAAACTTTATCGCGACACCAATGTGAATGTGTTGCGCCCACGAATGATGTCGGGGCATTTGCAAGGACGCATCCTTAAAATGTTCACGCGAATGACACGTGCAAAAAAAGTGCTTGAACTAGGCACATTCACGGGATATTCGGCGCAATGCTTCGCCGAAGGGTTGGAAGAAGACGGTGTTGTTTATACTATCGACCACAATGATGAGTTGGAGGAGTTTACGACGGCATATTTTGAGCAGTCGCCCTATCGCGACAAGATTTGTTATATGATAGGCGATGCGCTTGAGACGGTGGCAAAAATGCCTGATGCTGATTTTGATTTGGTGTTTATCGACGCTGACAAGCGAGAGTATCTGAAGTATTATGAGGCGGTGTTGCCCAAGTTGCGGAAAGGCGGATTTATATTGGCCGACAATACGCTTTGGGACGGGAAAGTGGTGGAGTCCCTGGCGCATAACGACGAGCAGACGCGGGGGGTGATGGAATTTAACGATTTCGTTGCTAAGGACGAACGCGTAGAAACTGTCATCATTCCTTTGCGCGACGGGTTGACAATTTTAAGGAAAAATTAAGATTATAGAAGATAAAAGCGTATATTTGTAGATATTTTAATAGATAAAGAAATGACGTTTACAGAACTTAGCAACAAAATTTTCGAAGAGTCGGTGCTCGACTACCACAAGACAGACAATGTAGATGCTCCGATAAAAAATCCGTATAAAGAGAAAAGCATAGAATTCTATTTGTACTTGAAAAACTGGATAGATACTGTTCAATGGCACTTGGAAGACATCATCCGCGACCCGAACATCAATCCGGTGGATGCCTTGGCATTGAAACGCCGCATTGACAAATCGAATCAAGACCGTACCGATTTGGTGGAGCTGATAGACAGTTATTTCTGGGATAAATACCATAATGTAAAAGCGGCTGCCGATGCATCTATCAATACCGAAAGTCCAGCTTGGGCTATCGACCGCCTTTCTATCCTTCATCTGAAGATATTCCACATGAACGCAGAAGTGATACGTACCGATGTGTCGGATGCGCACAAATCGCAATGCCAGACGAAACTGAACGTGTTGCTTGAACAGAAAAAGGACTTGTCGATGGCTATCGACCAGTTGCTGGCTGATTTCGAAGCTGGCAAGAAAGTGATGAAAGTGTACAAGCAGATGAAGATGTATAACGATCCTGAATTGAACCCCGTGCTTTACGGTCAGAAATGATTTTAAACTCAATTAATTACAGTTTAAATCTTAATTGCTTGATTTTTTTAATCGTTGTTTGTTGAAAAAAATTCTTGTCATACGATTTTCGGCATTAGGTGATGTGGCAATGACAGTGCCAGTTCTTGAGGCATTGGCAAGGCATTATCCCGATTTGGACATAACCATGCTGAGCCGAGGGTTCTGCCGTCCGCTTTTCGAGCGTTTGCCACAGAATGTGCACTTTGTGGCTGCCGACTTGAATGGAGCGCACAAGGGTTTGAGCGGATTGAATCGTCTGCTGAAAGAGATGGATTTCTGTTCGTATGACTATGTGGCCGACTTGCATGACGTGTTGCGCACCAAATGGTTGCGTTTCCGTTTTTGCATGGCAGGAAAGAAGACCGCAAAAATAGACAAAGGGCGTGCTGAGAAAAAAGCTTTGGTGCGTGCCAGCAACAAGCATAAGAAACAATTGCGGACCTCGTTCGAAAGGTATGCAGATGTTTTTGCCAAATTAGGCTTTCCTGTAAAGATGAATTTTGTTTCTCTGCCGTCAAATCGTGCCCATGAACAGAAAAAAGAAGGGGAGACGTGGATTGGTGTTGCTCCGTTCGCCAAGCATCAAGGGAAGATTTATCCGCTTGAAAAAACCGAAAGGGTGGTAGAAATATTGTCGGAACGCGAAAATACAAAAATTTTTCTTTTCGGGGCAAGCGAGTACGAAGAAAGCATCATGAAAACATGGTCGGGCGGCTATCGCAATGTCTCGATTCCTGAGTTGAAGGGTCTTGGAGCCGATTTGGACTTGATGGCTCAGCTGGATGTGATGTTTTCGATGGATTCCGCCAATATGCATCTGGCATCGCTGATGGCGGTGCCCGTTGTGAGTGTTTGGGGAGCTACGCATCCTTATGCCGGATTTTTGGGATGGAATCAAAAGCTGGAAAACTGCGTGCAGTTGAATATGGAATGCCGTCCGTGTTCGGTGTTTGGCAATAAGCCATGCAAGTATGGCGATTATCGCTGCATGAATAAAATTGCACCAGAACAGGTGGTGGAGAAGATATTAGCGAATGTAAGGTAGATACGATATGGAAAATAAAGATATGAATTATCTGGATAGAAACGAGTTTAACTTTCCGCCTTCGCCGGAGGTGGTTGAGGCGCTGAGGAATTTTGATGTAAAGAAATTGTGTTTTTATACTCGAATATACGATCAGGGGCAAAAAAGCATATTCTCGGTATTTTTGTCTGAATTGTATGGCATAGACGAGTCTCAAATCTTAATGGGTTATGGCGGGGAGGATATACTAAAGCAGGCAGTTCATTATTTTTTGACGCAGGCTGATGGCAACAAGACAATGTTAATACCAAAATTCTCGTGGTGGTACTATAAATCGATAGCGGAAGAGGTCGATGGAAAAACATTGCAATATCCGTTATACGAAGACGGCGACACATTCAAATACGACTTTTCGGCAATGGAAAGAATGATAAAAGAAGAGAATCCGAAAGTGTTACTGTTGGCATCTCCCAATAATCCGACGGGAAATGGATTGACACCGGTTGAAATAGAGAATCTCTTGAAAATGGTCAGTGAGCAGACTGTCGTTTTGATTGATGAAGCGTACGCCTCGTTTGTCTCAAAGAATATAGATTATATAAAAGTGCTGATAAATAAATATCCGAACTTGATAATATCCAGAACTTTGTCAAAATTCTATGGGCTGCCAGGCTTGAGAATGGGATTCGGATTCGTCAGCAAGGAACTTCAGTCTTTTATTAAATACAGCAATAAGTATCTGGGATACAATAGAATATCTGAAGAATTGGCTATAGCAGCATTGAAATCAGACGAATACTACAGAAATGTAGCTAATTCGATGAATGCAGATCGCAAGCGTTACGAAGTCGAAATAGGTGCACTGCCTGGTTTTACGGTATATCAGTCTGTAGCCAATTTTGTACTTATAAAATATCCGATAGAATTGAAAGAGGCGTTGCAGGAGGCTTTTGCCGGTCAGAATTATAAGGTGAAGTTTATGAACGAACCGGATATCAACAAGCACATGCGTGTGACATTGGGACGCCCCGAACAAAATAGAATAGTTATTGATACCATTAAAAGAATAGCGCAAAAATGAAGGCTGTAATATTGGCGGCAGGAATGGCGTCGCGATTGCGACCTTTGACAGAGACAATGCCGAAATGCTTGTTGAAAGTAGGCAGTCGATGCCTGTTGCAGAGAACATTAGATGCATTGCTGTCTGCAGGCATTAAAGAAATCGTGATTGTGGTAGGTTATCGCGCACAGCAGATTAAAGATTTTGTGCACGACAACTATGCAGAGTTGCAAGTGTCTTTTGTTATGAACGATTTGTATCAATCGACGAATAATATCTATTCTTTATGGTTGGCAAAGGAATATGTCGCGGCTCATGAATTTATGTTGTTAGACAGCGACATTTTGTTTGACAAGGAGATTTTGTCTCGTCTGACAAATGACAGCGCAGAAAATGCGTTGGCGCTAAATAATCATAAGCTGGGCGAAGAAGAAATAAAAGTGATTGTTGACGGAGAACGTCAAGTGACGGAAATCAGCAAGACTTGCAGCATAGAAGAAGCAGTCGGCGAGTCGGTTGGTATTGAGAAAATGTCATCGCAATATTCTAAGGCGTTGTTCGACGAATTGAAGGTGATGATGGCTGAAGGACTTGATAATGTTTTTTACGAAAAAGCGTTTGAGCGTTTGATACCACAAGGTTTTCTGTTTAAGATTGTTGATACGACAGACTTGTTCTCTATAGAGTTGGATACCGTGGAAGATTTTAATCAGGCAAAGGAATTGATTCCTGACAATTTGTATTAACTGACAAATTTTCTTTGGCATGAATTTTTATGTGGGTGTAATATCTCCGAACAAAGCTAAGCGGGACATTGATATATTGATGCGTTCAATGGGATTCGCCGATGTGTCAATTTTTGAGGGAAAAAGCGCTGTTTCAAAGTTTTTTGGAAATCTTTTCAGCATGTTAAATCTGCTCTTGAAACTGAAAAAAAACGATGTGCTGCTGATTCAATATCCGTTTAAAAAGTTTTATGCGTTACAGTGCCGTATTGCAAGGTTGAAAGGCGCTAAAACCGTAACGCTGATACATGATTTGGGCACATTCCGCCGACATAAACTCACGGCAGAGCAAGAAGTTAAACTGCTTTCGCTCACCGATTTTATCATTGTTCATAACGACAGCATGAAAAAATGGCTGGAGACTCAGGGATGTCTTGTCCCGATGTGCAGCCTGGAAATATTCGATTATCTTTCGGACAGCAATCCTTCTGATGCAATGCAAGATAATGCGTCACACAACCATGTGGTGTATGCAGGAGCTTTGGGCGAACGGAAAAATACATTCCTTTATCAACTGGACGCACTCTTGGGCGGTTGCGTTATGGACTTGTACGGAAGGGGAAATCTGCAAACTGATTTACCATGGAAAAACATACATTTCAAAGGATTTAAAGCATCGGATGATTTTATAGCCGATGCTGGCGGTGACTGGGGACTGGTATGGGACGGCGATTCTGTTGACGAGTGCTCGGGCAACTGGGGAGAGTATTTGCGTATCAACAATCCGCATAAGGCCTCGTTTTATCTTCGTGCAGGAATGCCCGTGATAGTATGGAAACAATCGGCAATGGCAAAATTTATAACAGAGAACAATCTGGGTATTGCGATAGATTCCTTAAAAGAACTTTCGCAAGTATTGACAGAAATGCCCAAAGAAAAATATCAAGAGATGAAGTCGGAAGTGATGTCGTTTAAAGATAAGCTGAATGACGGATTTTTCTTTAAGAAAGCATTTGCTGTTGCGCTGAAAACAATATGATTTGATTATGGATTTGTCTGAGGATTTTTATAAGGAAGAGATAAAACTTGATTATCGTATTCCTAAAGAGATGAAACAAGTTTGGGCGGTGAGCATGCAGCTCTCAGAAAAATTGTTGGAAGTGTGCAACCGCAACGGTCTTAAATGCTGGATGGACAGCGGGACCCTGCTGGGTGCAGTCCGGCATAAAGGATTCATCCCTTGGGATGATGACATGGACTTTGTGATGCTTCGCAAGGATTATGACAAGTTGGTGAAAATTGCTGAAAAGGAATTTCAATATCCTTACTTTTTTCAGACAACATATTCCGACAAAGGGTATTACAGAGGTCACGCCCAACTGCGCGATATGCGTACAACTTCAATCTCGAAAAGCGAAATGGACAAAAAATACTGTCGTGGTATAGATGTCGATATTTTCGTACTGGATGGTTTCGTTCAAAATCCGGTTCTTCGTTTTTTTCATCGTACAGCAACGATGCTTGTGAAAAAATCTATTCGGGCATACCTGAGAACCCCAAATGACAATAAGACATTCTTCAAAAAGATGTTTTCTGCGATGTTAAGGCTTCTTTTCTCAGTGGTGTCTTACAGAAAAGCTTTTGCTTTGTATGAGAAACTCTTTCGCATGGTGGACGAAGATAAATCGGAACAAGTTTCCATCATATCGTACCGCTATCATAATCGCAGATGGATGCGCAAGCGTAGTTCATATCAAGAAATGGTGATGATTCCATTCGAAAACATGATGCTTCCGGCTCCGAACGATATTCGTGATGCGTTGGTGTGTTATTTTGGCGAACAATATATGACTCCGCTGCATCTGCCGACAGATCACGGACAGAAATATATGGATGCGATGCGCCCAGTGGAAGAAGTGCTCGAAGAATTGAAAGAGCATCCGGAAAATTATGAGAAGAGAATAAAACTATTGTACACGGATTGAAATGTTCTTCAATTATATGGCGAAGTTGGTTTTGAATGAGAAATATTTGTACTTGAAAGACTGGGTTCGGGATATACCACAGAATTTCGAACGTTCAGGCGAGGTGATTTATAATGCGCGCAACCAAATACGCGTGTTTACGTTGCCCGATGGTCAAAAGGTGAATGTGAAACGTTATCGTCAGCCGTTTTTTTTTAATAGGGTAGTGTACACGTTTTTCAGAAAGCCCAAAGCGGTGCGCGCCTATCAGTATGCGTTCAGATTGCTTGAAAAGGGCGTCTCTACGCCAGAACCGATAGCGTATATTTTAGAAAAGAAGTGCGGGCTGCTTGCTGTCAGTTATCTTGTTACGGTGCAATCGCCTTTGAAACGCAATTTTTATGAGTTCGGGAAAGGCCCTCTCGAAGGAAGAGAGAATATATTAGTGGCATTTGCCCGTTTTACAGCCGAATTGCACAAAAAAGGAATATATCATAAGGATTATTCGCCCGGCAACATTTTGTTTGATGTGTGCGGCGACAAGGTGGATTTTACGGTTGTGGACATTAACCGTATGGAGTTTGGCGAGGTGAGTTTAGAGAAAGGATGCAAGAATTTTGCGCGTTTATGGGGACGAACCGATATGTTCAAACTTCTTGCGCAAGTGTATGCGTCATCGATGGGCTATGACCAGAGCAGAGTAGAAAAACTGATGCTCCAGTACAGAAATGAATTTTGGAAAAACAAATCAAGACAGAAATATGAATTTTTGGAATAAAACAAAAGGTGTTGAGGTGTTGAATGCGCTTAACTTGCTTTTTGCCTTGTTAGTCGTAGTTCTTTCTGTGTATCCTTACGGTTTCTATCAAAGAATGTTTGTGACATACTTTGTGGTTACCTATATTCTGGAGTTTTTTGTAGAAAAAAAATGGCAGACATTCCATTGGAAACCATCTAATTGGCTGTATGTCAATTTTCTTGTCTTTTTTTGTTTGCCGATATGCTGGATCCCTTTCGAGGAATCGTCGGAGTTCACAATGGGGATATTAGAAAATAAGTTGCCCTTCTTGCTGTTTGGCATAGTCGGTATTATAGGGCTGAACAAATTGCACCGTTTTCGTTTGTACGCTTATGTGTTCGCGATATGGTCGGTGGTCATAACCTTGTCGGTGTATTGTTCAATCGGTTTCCGCCAATTGATGGCAACCGATGATCTGACAATATTGTTTATGTTCAAAAGAACGGAGCTTTATACAAGTCATTTTATATACGATTTGTTTCTGAATCTTGGAATGATATCCGCAGGCTATCTTTTGTTGAAGTCAAAAAGAGTGTCAAGTATTATTTGCTGGTCAATTTCATTGCTTTTGATATATGTCACGCTGCTCATTTCTGACGGTCGTTCGGGAATGATAGCGGCTGCAGTGAATTTTGCATTGCTTGTCTTTTATTATTTATGGCGTCGTTCTAAATGGCTGTCAGTCTCTATGATTTGCGTGTTTTTGCTGCTGGGGGTATTTGTGTTGAAAGGCAAAGCGAAAATGCAGAAGGATTATTCGGAAGACCCGCGAACAGTGGTGTGGCGTCACACAATAGAACTGATAAAGGAAAAACCTTTGACTGGATATGGCGCAAATGATGCCGAAACTGTTTTTCTGGACAGAGTTTCGCATGCGCAAGACATAATGGACACAAAGGACGAGACTTTGTTGCGCGGAATAGAGCAGCGCAGATTTCAGAATGCCCATCCATTGAGCCAGATTTTGCAATCGGAACTGGAATTTGGGTTAATAGGGCTGGCAAATATTCTTTTGATAATATTTCTTCCTGTTTTCTTCGTGCGTGATTCTTTGAACAGATTATTGGCTATGCAGCTTACAGTGGCGGTGTTCATTCAGCTGGCGACAGATATTTTTATAACAACAATCCCGTTGTTCGCCTATTCCTTGTTTGTGATAATTTTATTGGCTCATGAAAGAAAGTGCGAATAGATTATGTTTTTTGCATGTGAAGGAGCGTTTCTATGACAAACGCGACCACTTTAATGCAAGTACTAAGGCGAAAAATGATGTCGTTGATTTCTTGTCGGATTGGGGTGTACCTTTTTTTCTGCTGAAAAAGAACTCTACCAAAGTTCACATTGTGAATGTCTGCATTGATTTTTTTCGATTCCTGGGACTTTTGCTTCAGATGTACATCTCGCTGTCGCCAGGTACGATTTTGCTTGTTCAGCGTCGATTTTCATATCCGAAACTATGGTGCATAAAGCAAGTCTTGAAAAAAAGGAAATCATATTTATGCGTGCTCGTGCATGACTTGAATTTAATTCGTTTCGGGTTGCGCAAACGCGAGATGAAGACTTTGTCCCTTTCTGATAGTTTGATTGTTCACAGTCAGGCCATGAAGCGTTTTCTGGAGGAAAAAGGGGTGTCTTGTTTCATGGTGACATTGAATTTTTTTGACTATCGTATTGCAAAAGGCAGACAAGAGCCTAGAAAACGCTCAAATACAGTTGTCTTTGCCGGCAATCTTGATAAATCGGCATTTCTGCCGGATTTGGTCAACGAAAGATTGAAGGCGGTGACATTTAATCTGTATGGATATCGCGCTCCCAAGATGAATGAGGCTGAAAATATTTGTTATAAAGGCTCTTTTAGTCCTTCAGATGTTTCGGCTATTGAAGGAGCTTGGGGACTGGTGTGGGATGGCACGTCAATCGCTTCTTGCGAGGGAGTGCTTGGCGAGTATCTGCGTTACAATTCACCGCACAAAATGTCATTGTACATCGTGTCTCGTTTGCCATTGATAGTCTGGTCGCATTCGTCAGTTGCCGATTTTGTAAAAAAAGAGCAGCTTGGCATTGCGATAGATTCATTGTATGAATTGGAGCAGCGATTGTCTGAAATTACTGAAGATGAATATATGCGAATGCAGAAGAATGTGCAGGCGTTGTCCGAAAAATTGTCTTCAGGCCAGATGTTTCGTTGTGCGCTTTCCGAAGTTGTGTCATATACCAAAAATTTGGTTTAAGGAGAAGTGCTCGCAGCAGTTTCTCCATTGATTGTCATTCTGATTTACACTTCCGTTGTTCGTTTTTTGCAGGCTGTTTTTCTGACTTCCTTTTATTGTGATGGGGTGTGCGAAATATCTTTTGTCGCAAGCGACAGTTATCCCTTCTTTCAGTTCGTTGGCTTTGAGCCAAAGGTCATCGGCGTACAGGCATTTTTCTTTGATGATTTCAATGTTGTCTTCAAACGATTGGAAACAGTTGGCAGGATAAAGTACGCCGCCATATCCTAAAGCGATAAGCGAGGCGGATTCTTTGCCGGCTGTGCTTGTCTTTCTCCATTTGTTGTATGGCAAAAAAACATTGTTCTCAGTCGCAATCTCGCGTACGATGTTTGCACAAACCGCCCGTGGGTGTTTTGCCGACAATTCGGTAAGTCGTTGGATGGTGTCGCTGGGGTAGCAAGTGTCGTCATCCACTGTAATGATGCGGCATTGCGAAAATTCTTTCAACGCATACATGTACTTTTTGTGCGAACGCATATTGTCATTGACAAAGCGAATCTCGAAACACTCGTTGCAAAGCGAACGGAGTTTGTCGGGCAGGTCTTTCTCTTTGTTTGGGAATTCATCGGCAGAAAGCCATAAAATGATTTTCTGAGGTATGATGCTTTGTAAAAATAACGATTTGATGACAAGATGTACAATATGAATTCGCGCAGGGAAACTTGTCAGTGAAACAATGATGTCATTTGGCTCTTGCCGTGAATATGAAATATTTGTTTTTTCAAGCAATTCTATGTAGCGGCATGCGATTGATTTCTTTTTTGCGCTGCTGAATAATGCAAGAAAGTGTCTCTTGAAGAAACTGCCGCTGCGAAGATTAGCGTTTTTTTTTTCGGCTATGGCGTATTGGTCGTAAATGTTGTCGAATTCAACATTTGAAGACGGAATTTTTCGTATGCCGTTAGGGGTTTCTATTATGCCGCTTTTCCGTGTTCTTTTTCTGATGGCAATGTTCTTTTGAATCGATTCTTTTGTTTTGTAAGGCCTTTTATGGTCAAGATGAAGACAAATGGCAGTGTAGCGGATTTGTTTTGATTTCAGTCCAAGGTTGAACAGACGCTCGCCGAATTCCCGGTCTTGTCCTCCGTACTGCATATCTTCATTAAAGCCGTTTATGGTCATCAAATCTTCTCTCCAGCCAGAAGCATTGCAGCCGTTCCAAGTGGCTTTGGCAGTTGTGATGTGATTCATGAAGCTGGCAAACCAATCGCAGTTGAAGAGTTTTGTGCATTTGAAACTGTATTTGAGTCCTTGTGCATGAAGCCATTTGAGCGAAAAGGCTCTTTCTGATTTGATGTCATCTTCTGTAATGCTCAGGCTGATGTCCATCGGCAGTTTGAAGTATCCCCCAGAAAGGAAGTATCCTTTTTGCGAAAATCTCAGGTGTGTTTCTACAAAATCGGGGCGTGGAATGCAGTCTTGGTCTGTGAAAATCAGATAGTCGGCAGTTGAGGCGGCGAGTGCTTTGTTTAGAATCTGTGACTTTTGAAAACCGCGGTCTTCGTGCCAAATATGTTTGATAGGAAGGACTTTCGCAAATTCTTCAATCAGGAGCCTTGTGTCTTCTTTCGATCCGTCGTCGGCAATGACGATTTCGTCTGGTTTGACGGTTTGGTTCTGGTATCCCCATAGTACCTTTTGAAGCCAAGCAGGAGAGTTGTATGTGGAAATGATAATCCCGATAGAGAATTGTTTGTCCATTATGTGTTGCTTTTAATAGTTCAGTAATTCTTTGGCATTGCTGATGGCAGCATCCGACGGTGGGTTTCCGCTCAGCATTTGCGCAATTTCGTTGATGCGTTCTTTGTCGTTCAGTCGTTCTATCTTAGTTTGTGTCGCCTGTTCCGTGTCGAATTTCGATACTTTGTAGTGTGCCGTGCCTTTGGCTGCTATCTGCGGCAGGTGGGTGATGCTTATCACTTGCATGTCCTTGCCCATCGTCTGCATGATAGTTCCCATTTTGTTGGCTATTTCGCCCGAAACGCCAGTGTCAATTTCGTCAAAAATAATAGTGGCGATGCCCGATTGTGCTGATATGAGCGCTTTGATGCACAGCATTACACGGGCTATTTCGCCGCCAGAGGCGATTTTCGAGATTTCCATCGGTTGCATGTTCTTGTTGGCCGAAAACAGGAATTCCAAAGTGTCTTTCCCTGTCAGACTAAGTTCGCAAGGGAGCAGTGAAATGTGAAATTGTGCATTCGGTATGCCAAGGGCAATCAAGTTCTGGCTGATGGTGCGTTCTATATCGGGGATGGCTTCCTGACGTTGTTTTGTGAGCTTGTTCGCCAAGTTGTTCGCTTTCTCTTCCCGTTCGTTCTTTTGCCTGTTCAGTTGCGCCAGCTGCTCGTCGGAATTGTCGATGTTTTGCAACTTTTCGCCCATTTCGTCGCGGAGGGCCATCAACTCGGCGACGCTGTTTGTTTTGTGCTTTTGCTCTAAGTCATAGATGGTGCTCAGACGCATTGTCACGGTGTCAAGTCTGTTTTGATTATATTCCAGATTGTTGTTTAGGTTTTGCAGATCGTTGGCAATGTCGTCAGTCTCGATGCAGCACGAATTCAAGCGTTCAGCTATATCTTTCGCTTTCGGAAAAATGTCGGCGATGTTTCCGAGGCTTCGGCGTGCGTCTTTCAGCATGGCAACGATGCCGTTTTCGTCAGACGATAAAAGGATTTCGCATTTCGACAATGCGCTTTTGATGTCCTCTGCATGATTCAGCGTGTCTTGCTCTGCTTCGAGTTCCTCTTGCTCGCTTTCGTTTTGCAAATTGGCCTCTTTCAGTTGATTATACTGAAATTGCAAATAATCTTTGTTCGCATTTTCTTGGGCGATGAATTGTTTCAGTTCGGCAATGCTTTTCTCGGTTTCTCGCAATTCTTTGTAGGCGTTGCGATAGTCGTTCAGCAAGTTTTTGCTTTCTGCAACGGTGTCGATGATGTTGAACTGAAAATTCTTGTTGGAAAGCAGCAGGTTTTTGTGTTGCGAATGGATGTCAATCAGCCGTTCGCCGATCTCTTTCAAGTTAACAAGGTTGACGGGCGTGTCGTTTAAGAAAGCCCTTGATTTCCCGTTGGGTAAAATTTCTCGGCGTATGATGCTGATATTCTCATAGTCAAGGTCATTTTCGGAAAAAAAGGATTCTAATCCGTAATTTGTAATGTCAAAAACGCCTTCGATGACACATTTTCGCTCTTCATCTCGAAGCGCTTTGCTGTCGGCACGCTCGCCAAGCAACAAGGATAGGGCTCCTAAAATGATGGATTTTCCCGAACCGGTTTCGCCAGTGATGACGGAAAATCCGCGACCAAACTCTATTTCGAGTTTGTCAATCAGCGCATAATTCTCTATATGGAGCGATTGAAGCATATCTGGTTAAAGCATAACATAGATACAAAGATATAAAAAAACGCTCAATTATGATAATTGACAATGAAAAGTCTTTTGCTCAGTGCGATTATCTGAGTTTGTTTTGCAGAAAACTGTTTTTCACATATCCGAAAAAGGCGGTTACACCAATGGCATTGACAAGGAATGATGTCCAAAAGGTAGCATGATAGTTGAAAAACTCGGAGAGAATGCCGCCGACAAGAATGCCAATGCCTACCCCTACATCCCACGATACGAGCAGGGAGGAACTCGCTGTGCCGCGTTGTGTGTGTGGTGCCAGGTTTATAAACATGGTCTGATAGGCGGGAAACATGTGCCCGTTGCCCAAACCTATGATAAGTGCTGCACCATAGTAACCGATTTCGTTGTGCAAAGCGGCGAACAAAAGATAGCCGCCTAACGAAATAAGACTGCCAATGCCGGCATTCTGAACGATTTTCCCTTGCCTCAGCGTGCGGCTTCCTATCAGGCGCGAAAGTATCAGTCCGATGGCGAGCAGCATGAAGAAAAAGCCGGTTCCGCCGTTGATGCCTAGCTCTTCTCGACCGTAGATGGCTACATAAGTGGAGATGACGCCGTATGAAAACGCAAAGCATACAAGGCAAATTGCTTCGCTCCAACCTTTTGTCAGAAAAAATCGGTCGAAAGAAATGGGTTGCTTGTCTTGTACCGTAGGTTTTTGGGGGACTTTTACCGTAGTATTAATGAAGAATCCCAACGACGCGAAGATGAACGCGGCGGCAAAAATCAGATTGTAATTCTCTGTTGCGTGAAAAATCCATAGTGCCACCGAAGGGCTGATGGCAGTGGCGATGTTGTTGCTCAGTCCGTAATATCCGATGCCTTCGGCTCTTCGGCTCGGGTGCAGCACATCGATGGCTACAGTGCTGTTGGATACCGTGGTAATGCCGAACGGCGCGCCATGCAAGGTGCGAACAATGGCAAAAAGCATCAGTGTGCCGGCAATGATGTATCCGGCAAAAAACAGGAAAAACAAGAAATAGCTAAGCAACAGCACCCCCTTTCTCGAAAAACTGTCCACGATGTATCCGCTGAAAACCCTTGTGACAAGTGCCATAATGGTGTAGCCCGAAAGTACGATGCCGATGGTCTGCTTGTCTGCATTGAAAGTGTCGGTAAGATAAATGGGGAGCAGGGGTGTGAGCAGCATGAACGAGAAGAAAATCATGAAATTGGCAATCCAGATTTTCAGATAATTGCTATTCCACAGTTTTTCGGTGGTTAGTTCCTCGCTCACGACAATGTTTTTTTATTCCTTGTAGATGGCTCTGAAAAGATTGCAGCCGACAAAATTTCCGATTACAATGCTGATGTAGAACAGCAGTATGTTTGCCAGATGCGCTGCCCAAAAGTCAATAGGTGCGCAGAGATAATAGAAGGCGTCGGCCACGCAGTGAGGAAAACCGCACATGATGAACAAAGGAACTCCGAAAAGCAGCGGCAGGTTTTTCTCTTGTCGCCCGAATGTCACGGCGGTGGTCATGATGAATCCGCATCCTACAGCCAGAACACCACCTTTCAGCGGACCGACTCCCAGTCTGCCTTCCAATATGCCTTGGGCGGTTTCCTGCAATGGCATAGGGCTGCATCTCGCTATGAGCGCAACAAGCAGACATCCGATGATGTTGCCGAAAAGAATAAGCAGCAAATCTGCGGTTTCGCCTTTTTTGATAAAACCAGCGGTGCCAGTGTACAGTTTCAGTTTGTAATGTACCACTGCCAAAAGACCGAAAGCAAACAGCACTGCGCCGATAATGCTTTTCTCGGCCAGATAGCCGAAACCGGCAATTCCAATGCAAAATCCAGCCAAAACGGCAGACCGCAATAGGTTGATAATTCGTTTCATTTCAGTATCCCTTCGTATTTGCTTGATTTAGTAGGATTTATTTTGGTGAGAATTTCACACACATCTTTTTTCTCGGTTTCCAGCCCTTCTTTTTTGAATATATTCACAATCTCATCGTCTTTGGCATCGACAAAGAGTTGCAGAACGACGGAATTCGATTTGTTGTTTTTCACTTCTTCCAGCGATTTGATCGATTGTGCGATCTTAGCCCTGGCGTTTGAAGTGCTTGTGGTCATGGCGTCGAGTCCCAAACGGTGGTACTGATAAAAGAACTCGCGGTACTTTCTCAGACGGTCGTCTAGCAAATCGTTGATGATTTCGTATCGGTTTTTGCGGTCTTCAAAGGCTTTCCATCCCTTTTCAGAAGAACTTTGCGCCATATTTACGATGTTTTCGGCTTTCTGAAAGCATGTTGTGCCTCCGAAAGGTGAGAAACTGTCAGAATCCAATCCGATAATCAGATAAGCGTAATAGGCCATCACTGCTGTCAGATTGCTGTCGAAGGAATTTTCGTTGAATTCCAGCGGATCGAACTCTTTATAGGTGAATTCGAATTTCTCATCTTTGAAATTAAGCAATGTGGTGTAATAGGATGTTCCGTACACCGGTCGGCGCGCTTGAACTTGCAGGTATCCTTTGAAGGTTTCTGTAGTGGGGTGCTCGTTGATGGTGATGTTGATGGAACATTCGATTCGCTCGTTTGGCGAAAAAACCATGCCGGTCCAATGTCGGTCATTCATGAATTCGTTGAGCGACTTCTGCAGTGTTCTGTATATTTCTTCGCTGGTGCCTTCTATTTGACTGCTGTTCACGCTTACAGTGCAGTTCAGTTCCTGAGCCGAAAGCGTGATTCCAATCAGCATGAGGAATGATAATATTCCTAAAATCCGTTTCATAAAATAGTTTCTATTTTGTCAACAATGTCTTTTGCGACTTCCGTTTTTGGCTTCAGTCCGTATGTCTTTTTCTCTCCGTCGGCAGAGATGATGGTGATTTTGTTTGTGTCGTACTGAAATCCGGCGTTTTTGTCTTTCAGCGAATTGAGCACGATGAAATCCAGATTCTTTCTTTTCAGTTTCGACAGGGCGTTGCTTTCTTCGTTGTCGGTTTCGAGTGCAAATCCCACCAATTTCTGCGTTTTTTTGTGTTCGCCAAGATAGCCTGCGATGTCGGTTGTAGGCTTCAGTTCTATTGTCAATCCGTTTTCGCCGCGCTTTATTTTTGATTTCGCCGCCTCTTTTTTGGGCGTAAAATCTGCAACGGCAGCGCATGAAATGGTGATATCGCATTTGTCGAACGCCTTTTTCACTTGGGCGAACATTTCTTCGGCGCTTACCACATCAACTCTCTTGATGTTTGGATGCGATGTTTGCAGATGTACCGGACCGCAGACAAGTGTGACGGCGGCGCCTCTGCTGGCGCATTCTTCGGCGAGCGCAAATCCCATTTTCCCCGATGAGTAGTTTCCTATAAAACGCACAGGGTCAATCTTTTCGTATGTCGGTCCGGCAGTGAGCAGCACTTTTTTTCCTTTCAGCGATTGTTTTTTTGCAAAAAAATCCTCTAAAAACTTCACAATGTTTTCGGGTTCTTCCATTCTGCCTTTCCCCTCAAGCCCGCTTGCCAGTTCGCCCGAAACGGGTTCAATTATGCAGTTGCCGAACGAGCGCAGACGATTGAGGTTGGCTTCGGTAGTAGGATGCTTGTACATGTCCAAATCCATAGCTGGCGCTACAAAAACAGGACATTTTGCCGAAAGGTATGCCGTGAGCAGCAGATTGTCGGCTATGCCATTGGCCATTTTGCCGATGGTGTTGGCAGTGGCTGGAGCTATAAGGTAGGCGTCAGCCCATAGACCAAGGTTCACATGACTGTTCCAATTGCCGTTTGTCGGGTCGAAAAAGTCCACTAAAATGGGGTTTTTCGACAAGGTGGCCATCGTGAGCGGCGTGATGAATTCCTTGGCGGTGGCGGTCATTACTACTTGTACATTGGCGCCTCTCTTCTTCAGCTCTCTGGCGAGTGTGGCGGCTTTGTATGCGGCAATGCTGCCTGTTATGCCTAACAGTATGTTCTTGTTTTTTAGCATACAATAATTTTTTCGCAATTAAATTTCAAAGATAGTGATAAATGACATAAGTTGGTAATTTATTCGCAAAATTAAGACTTTTCGCTTTAGATGTTCGTTTTTCTCCATTTAAAGGATTATATTTGTCATTCGTTAAATTAAATTAATACAGAAAAAATGGATAAAGAATTTTGGCAGCCTGAGATTGAGAAGATGTCGCGCAAAGAATTGGAGGCACTTCAGCTCGAACGCCTAAAAAAAACTATCACACAGGCATTGAACTCACCTTTTTACAAGGAAAAGTACGGAAAACTGAATATTACCGCCGATTCGGTGAAATCGCTTGACGATTTAAGAAAACTGCCATTTACCACTAAGGCAGAAATGCGCGAAAGCTATCCTTTCGGACTGATGGCCACCGACATGAAGAATGTGGTTCGTTTGCACTCTTCGAGCGGTACAACGGGAAATCCTACGGTGATTTGTCATACAAAAAACGATTTGGACTGTTGGGCGAATCGGATGGCGCGCAGTTTTTATATGATAGGCTTGCGTGATACGGATGTGTTCCAGAATTCATCTGGCTACGGAATGTTCACCGGTGGACTTGGCATTCACTATGGCGCAGAGAAGCTTGGTGCGATGACAGTGCCTGCCGGTGCTGGAAACAGTTTGCGTCAAATAAAGTTCATCACTGATTTTGGCACTACAGCCATTCATGCTATACCGAGTTACGCCTTGCGTTTGGCCGATGTGTTCGAAGAAGTGGGGGTAGACCCGAAAAAAACGAAACTTACAACATTGGTGATTGGCGCAGAACCGCATACCGAAGAAACACGCCGGAAAATTGAACAGCGATTGAGCGTGAAAGCATACAACAGTTTTGGCATGTCCGAAATGAGCGGTCCGGGTGTGGCATTCGAATGCAAGGAACAGAACGGTATGCACTTGTGGGAAGATTCTTTCATTATTGAAATTGTCGATCCTGATACATTGGAACCCGTGCCCGATGGCGAAGTGGGCGAGATGGTGCTTACTACGCTCGACCGTGAGGCGATGCCGCTTATTCGTTACCGTACGCGCGACCTTACCCGTATTCTGCCGGGCGATTGCCCTTGCGGTCGCACCCATCGTCGTATCGACCGCATCAAAGGACGCAGCGATGATATGTTCATTGTGAAAGGTGTGAATATTTTCCCGATGCAGATAGAGAAAATTCTGATGCAGTTCCACGAATTGAGTTCAAACTACTTGATAACTGTAGAAAATCATAACAACTCCGACGATGTGATTGTTGAGGTGGAACTCGACAAACTTATTGCTGACGATCCGTTGAAACTTGTGGCGTTGACCAAGGAAATCACTCGCCACCTGAAGGACGAGATTCTGCTGACACCGAAAGTGAAACTGGTAGAACGTGGCACCTTGCCACAGTCCGACGGGAAAGCTGTTCGCGTTATCGACAAGCGACCGAAGGAATAGAATTAGCAAAAAAATAGGTTGTAGAGATGTCATTCATGGCGTCTCTACTTTTTTTATGGACTGTCTTGCTGCAGAAAGAAACCACAAAAGAGATGTCGGTTGACATCTCTTTTGTGGTAAAATAGATATGTAAAAAATCTTGTTTCTGATTTTTTATATTTGATTCAGCAGTGTTTTCACTTTTTCGGAAATGGCGCGTCCTTCGGCTTTGCCTGCCAGTTTTTTTGATGCTACGCCCATCACTTTGCCCATATCTTTGGCAGATGTGGCGCCCACTTCGGAAATAATTTCTTTCACGGCAGCAGTAAGTTCCTCGTCGCTCATCTGCTTTGGCAGATAGGCCTCAATGACAGCCACTTCTGCCAATTCGTTTTCCGCCAGTTCAGGACGATTCTGGTCGATGTATATTTGAGCGGAATCTTTACGTTGTTTCACCATTTTCTGAAGAATTTTCACGGCAGCTTCGTCTGTAAGGTCTCCGTTAGAGCCTTTGGCTGTTTTTGCTTCCAGAAATTCTTTTTTTACGCCTCTCAGGGCTTCAAGTCTAACTTTTTCTTTGGCGAGCATCGCTTTCTTGATGTCTTCGCTGATTTGATCAAATAGAGCCATAGGTTAATTATCTTTTTTTCTGTTAATGGCAGGTTTGTTTGTAATCTCGTTTATCCAGTCCTCGTCCGAGTCGAATTCTTTTCTGTCGGGAGTGATGATTTTGTTCGTGTTGTAAAAGTCAGGAATGGTGAATACCTTTTCCTTTTGCTCGCCAGAAAAATCTTCTTCGTTCACTTCGAATCCAGAAGCGAGTACCGTTATCTTTACGGAATTTTCGTCTTCAAGGTCTTCAAAGGTTGCGCCCCAAATGAAATCTTCAGTAGGGAATTGCAATTTATTCATGAATTCCTTTATTTCCCTGATTTCTCTTGGCTTTATCTGGTTTGTTTTTGATGTGTGGATGTCGAACAGTATTTTTCTCGCTTTTCTGATATCTTGGTTGTTTAGCAGAGGAGAGTTCAGCGCATCTTCTATCGCTTTTGTTATTCTTCTGTCGCCCACGCCGATGCCGGTGTTCATGACGGCCATGCCGCCGTCGCGCAGAATGGTGCACACATCAGCAAAGTCCACATTGATGTATCCTTCAATGTTTATCAGTTCGGTGATGCCTTTCACGGCGTTGGCGGTCACGTCATCTACTCTTTGGAATGCGACAGAGAGGTCTTCGTCGGGGTAGTGGTCGATGAGTCGTTCGTTGTTTACCACCAGCATGGCGTCTACATGTTTTTTCATCTCTTGCACGCCGCGCAAAGCCATTTCGATTTTATTGCCCATCTCGAACTCGAAAGGAATGGTGACCACGCCAACGGTAAGGATGCCCATGTCTTTGGCTGCTTTGGCTATGACGGGCGCTGCTCCTGTGCCTGTTCCGCCACCCATGCCTGCCGTGATGAAAGCCATTTTGGTATTGTTGCTCAGTATGGCTTTTATTTCATCTAGCGATTCTTCTGCTGCTTTGGCTCCAATTTCAGGTTTGGCGCCGCATCCAAGTCCCTTGGTTGTTTCTATTCCGATTTGAACTTTATGTTCCATGCCCGATTTTTCAAGGGCTATACTGTCGGTGTTGCAAATGATGAGGGTCGCGTCTTTCACCCCAAGCTCGTTGAGGTGCTTCACCGTATTGCTTCCGCCGCCGCCCACGCCAATGACTTTAATGATGGAGGATTCTCCATTGCCGAAAAGAAAGTTTAATGTACTTTCGTTTTTCGTTATGTCTAATGTTTCGTTTTCCATATCTTGGTGTTATTTTCTATTCGTAAAAATCATTCGTCTGTGTCAAAAATGGTTCCAAATGTACCGAGCAGTTTTTGGAATTGTGTTCCTTTTTTCTCCTTAGCCTTTCTTTCTGGTTCTCTAGGCGCTTCATTTGCTGTTGTCGTTTCGTCTTTTCTTACGCATGAGATGTTTGCCTGCTGTGCAACGCCTTTAATGGAGGCTTTAGGGAACTTGATTAATTCAATTCGGCGAACATCGCTTTTGGCTTGCTTTTGTATGTATTTTTCAAAACCGTTCAGCAACGAGGCATTTCCTGTTATGTATATGCCGCCGTCTAATTGTTCTTCCAAATGCAAGTTTTCCACTTCTTTCCATACAAAATTGTTCCAGATTTCGTTGATGCGCGCCTCGGTCACTTTTGCCAGTTCTTTGGCGGGAATGGGTGCATTCTCATTGTTTCTGTTTTGTATGTAATAATCTTCCAGTTCCGGCACATCGTCGGGGATGGCGTTGCTTCGCTCAATTTTGATTTTTTCTGCGTCGTCGTGTTTCAGATTGTAGAAATTCTGTATGTCAATCGTGATATTTTCACCGCCAAATGGTATTGTAACAACACTTTTCAGCATTTTTTGCTGATAGACGCATACTGATGTGGTGTCGGCGCCAAGATCTACTACCATGCAATTTTTGTCTTTGGCTTCAGTAGGTACACATGATGCGGTAGCAATAGGGCTTGGTTCGATGCTCACTATCGGCATGTTGATGGTCTCAAACACTTTTTTGATTTTCTCGCACGATGTTTTCTTGATGTATGTGCTGCTGGCTATGGCTTGCGCGTCGCTGCTGTTGAGCTCAGACAGCGTGTAGTCGTTTACGCATACATATACCTTGTTGATGTGCAGTGTGTTGTCTCTTTGCGACAAACGACCTTCCAACTTTTCAATGATTCGTTTGACCTTGAAACTGATATCCGAAGTGCTGCCTTTCAGTACGCCATGTTCAATGAGGTTTTCAGAAAGTTCTTCCTCTATTCCGATAATAGCTACTTCCGAACTGTTATTGTCTTTGCTCGCCAGAACTCCTGTGATCTTGGTGCGTCCGAATTCTATGATTGCGATGAAAATTTTTTCCATGTTTCTTTTTATTTATTTTGTGCAAACTACTTGATTCTTGTATTCTAAATTGATGATATGATATTGATTCCAACCGATGTTGTGTAAATTCTTGTAGAATGTTTTCAGTTTATTCAACTTTGTCTCGTAGTCGTCAAGAGTCCCAAGTCTGATGGTGTGATTGCCCACTCGCGGTATCAGTTCGACATTCTTCTGGTGGCAGATATTTATTTGCTCTATCTGAGCGTCCCAGAATTGATTTTTTCTGACATAAGTGATGAAGTCAAACAAGTCGCCTTTGATGAAATCTTTGTTTACCTCCCCCGTAACGATCGGTACATTGGCTGCGAATTTCCGTGGAATAGGAATTTCCTTTTTTTCTTTGTCCATGTAGAAGTTGTAGCTCCCCGACATGACTCTGAATATTGGTTTCCGCTGATAGATGTCAATGCGGATGCAGTGGTCTTCGGTGCGGTAGCATTCAGCCCTTTTAATGGCAGGGATTTTGTTCAGCATTTCTTCAATGGCAAAAAGGTCTATTTCAGAAATTCTTTTTTCGAGGGGGAATTTTTTTTGCTCTTTCAGCAGTTTGATGATGTTTTCGCTTCTGACAAACTGCAGTTGTGTGCTGTCTTTTATGTCGACTCTGACATCGTTGCACAGCGCGTCATTATCCGAGTTGTGGAATTTCACGAAGGCGAAAATGATATACCCCGACATTGCGATAATGTAGAGTAAAATCAAAATATTTCGGATAATTTTTCCCATCGTTTACGCTTTGTTGCTCAATGTTTCTTTAATTTCTGGTATTAAGAGTTCGATGTCGCCGGCACCGATAGTGATGTAAACATCATAATCGGTATGGAGGATTTCTTCGCAAAGGCGCTCTTTGGAACAGATTCTTTTGTCATCGGCGGTCACTTCGTCAAGAATGATTTCAGAAGTGATGCCGGGTATTGGTTTTTCTCGTGCTGGATAGATAGGCAGCAAAATGACGCCGTTAAGCATTGAGAGTGATTTGGCGAATTCTTTGTAAAAATCGCGTGTCCGGCTGAAAAGGTGAGGCTGGAAAATGCCCAGAATTCTTTTGTCGGGATACAGATTGCGCACCGATGTTATGCATGCTTTCAATTCTTCGGGATGGTGCGCATAGTCGTCCATCATCACGAGTTTGTCGGTTTTGAGTATGAAATTGAAGCGTCTGTTTGTGCCGGCAAAGGTGGCCATTGCGTCGCGTATTTCAGTGGCTGTTGCTCCGTTCAGCCAAGCCATTGCCATAGCAGCCACGCCGTTTTCGATGTTTACTGTCACTGGTACGCCGAGGTTGATGTCGCTAATGAGAGTGTCGGGAGTTGCAAAGTCAAATCGCAATTCGCCGTTGCCGTAATGGATATTGTCGGCATAAAAGTCAGCTTTTTCGTTGGCAGAATAGGTGTAGACTTTCACGCCTTGCTGTACTTTTGGCGACAAGGGAAGTCCTTTTTTCATAATCAGACATCCGCCTTTTTGTATGAGCGAAGTGAAGTGTGCAAAACTTTCGATGTAAGCTTCGTGCGTGCCGTATATGTCCAGGTGGTCGGCGTCCACAGCCGTGATGATTGCCATGTAGGGTGTGAGGTGGTGAAACGAGCGGTCGAATTCGTCGGCCTCAATCACTACCAAATCGCTCTTGTCTGATAGCAGCAGATTGCTGTTGTAGTTTTTCGAAATTCCGCCCAGAAAAGCGTTGCAATCGATATGACTTTGCTTCAGCAGGTGAGCGGTCATTGTCGAAGTGGTGGTCTTGCCGTGCGTGCCGGCTATGCATAACCCTCGTTCCGATCGGGTGATTTCGCCCAGTACTTGCGCCCGTTTTTCGATGCAAAAACTGTGTTCGCGAAAGAATTGCAGTTCGTTGTTGTCGGCAGGTATGGCCGGGGTGTATATCACAAGGGTGTCTTGTTCGTTACGAAATGCGTCGGGGATAAGGGCGCAGTTATCGTTGTAGTGAATGTTTACGCCTTCTTTTTCGAGTGTTTCGCAAAGTTTGCTTCGGGTACGATCGTATCCTGCCGCAGCATAGCCTTTCGAGTTGAAATACCGTGCGATGGCACTCATCCCGATTCCTCCAATTCCAAGGAAATAGAAGTTTTTGTATCTCATGGACGCATCTTTTTCAATATCGCAAAATTACTGATTCTTTTTGTAAAAATCGTGGTTGTATAGTCGTAATTTTAAACAAGTTGTGAAAAAAAAAGAGCGTTATAATGTTTTAAGAACCGATTATTCAATTTTAAAGCTTTGGACATTGGCATATACATCATATATAAAATACATCATACATGAGAATTATTCTCATCTTCTCCGTATTTTGCGCCTTCTTCGGCGGCGATGTCGCTCACGAAATCATTTTCGTCATAAGTGTATGCTTTTGTCTGTTTGCATGCTTGTTCGCATTTTGCGACATTAATTTTCACCAATAACGCCATCAAGGTGTCCTCTCGTTGTTTGCTGCTCAGCTGGCATTCCCATATTACGATGTTTTTCCATCCCAATTTTGAGAGCAAGAAGTAGTTGCGCGCGTCTCGTTTGCGATTCTTTTGTATTTTTTCTTTCCAGTAATCGATGTTCGATTTTGGAATGGTGTAATGCTTGCAGTTCTCATGTCCGTGCCAGAAGCATCCGTTCACAAATATAGCGATTTTCTGCTTGCCTATAACGATGTCAGGCTTCCCTGGCAGCGAGTCTTTGTGCAGTCGATATCTGATGCCGTGGTTGTAAAGAAATTTTCTGACAATAAGTTCAGGTTTCGTGTCTTTACCTTTTATTCGCGACATGCAAAAATGCCGTTGCTGTGTTGTCAGTTTGTCCATGGCGAATGTTTGCCACAGAGTTTTATCACTTCTTCGGCAATTCTTCGTGCAGAGTCGGTTTGCGCCATTTTCAGAATGTTGGTTGAAAGGGCAGCAAGTTGTGCATCGTCTGCAATTGTTTCCAACGCTGTGTCAATCAGTTTTTCATTGGCTTCGATATCTTTCACCAGTATGGCGGCATTTTTGTTCACAAGCGCCATGGCATTGTGTGTCTGATGATCTTCGGCTACATTAGGCGAAGGAACGAGTATTGCCGGTTTGCCGAGCAGACATAGTTCGGAGATGGAACTTGCGCCAGCTCGCGACACCACTAAGTCGGCCATGGCGTATGCCAAATCCATGCGACCGACAAAGTCGGTGACTATGATATTCTTTTTTGCTTGTTCGTTGAGTTGCTCAAATGCTTTCTTGCAGTCTTCTATGTAAATCTTACCCGTTTGCCAAAGTACTTGGATGCCGCTCTCGGTAAGCTTTTGCAGTCCGTTTTTTACGCTTTGGTTGATAGTTCTGGCTCCTAGACTTCCGCCAATGATAAGCAGCGTTCGCTTGTCGGCGCTAAAACCGAATTCCTTGTATGCGTCGGCTCTGTTGCCAAGCGTAAGATTCTGGCGGACAGGATTTCCCGTAAGGATAATTTTGTCGGCGGGGAAGAATCTTTCCATACCGTCGTATGCTACGCATATTTTTGATGCGTCGTTTTTCAGCAGTTTATTGGTCACGCCGGCAAACCCGTTTTGCTCTTGCAACAGAATGGGTACATTCATTTTTGATGCAACTTTCAGCGCGGCGCCGCTGGCATAGCCGCCCACTCCAACTGCCACATCGGGTTGGAAGTTCTTGATGATTTTCCGTGCTTGCCACATCGATTTCAGCAGATTGATGAGAATGGGAATGTTTCTCAGGATATTTTTTCTGTCGAAACCTTTCACCGGCAGTCCTACGATTTTGTATCCTGCGGCCGGCACGCGCTCCATTTCCATTCTACCGAGGGCTCCGACAAAAAGTATTTCGCAGTCGGGTTGCAGCTCGCGCAGGGCATTGGCAATGCTTACGGCGGGGAATATATGTCCTCCGGTTCCTCCGCCGCTAATCAGATATTTGGGTGTCTTTTTCATTTTTTGTATTGCATTCTTTTTGTTTAATTTCTTTTTGTATAGTCTTGGCGGCACATTGTATGATGCCGAAACCGATGCAAGTGGCCCAGATGGAAGAACCGCCGTTGCTGATGAGCGGGAGCGACTGCCCCGTTACTGGACCGATTTTACAAGTCACCATCATGTGAATGAGTGCTTGCAGGGTGATGAGAAGTCCGCAACCTAGCATGATGAGATTTTCGTATGGCATATCGCTGCGCTTGATAAGTGCGCCGATTTTTAACAGGATGACCCAATAGGGCAGCATGACAAGCAATATGGTTGCCACAGTTCCCAATTCTTCTACAATAATGGCGAAAATAAAATCGTCATGCGCATTTTGCAAGTGGTCGCGTTGAAAACTTGATCCTGGGAGTCTTGGCCACAGATTTCCGCGTGCAATGGCAACCTGACTGCTTATGATTTGAGCGTTTTCGCCGTAGATGTCATATTCCTCCTCGGCATTGCTGTTGTCTAAAAAATTGGTTACTCTGTTGACTTGTGTTTTAAGTCGACCTAAATGAACCGGTTCCAGATATTTCATGGGTACGGTGTACCCGACGATAAGCAGCACACTTACGATAACAGCGTAAACCCCGTAGAACTTGAGAATTTTCTTCCATGATACTCGACCTATAATGAAAAGAAGACCAGCAACTGCTAAAATCAGGATGTAGCTCGACATGTTTTCCATGATTATCAATCCTGCGAGTACAAGCGGCCAGATGTTTTGTATCTTCAAGGCGTCATCTGGATTCATGTTTTCTTTATTGTGCTTTGCCAAATTTATAGCTGTCACAATAATGGTAAGGTACTTCAAAAATTCTATAGGCTGTATGCCCATAAAACTTCGGTTCGCGCCTTGATATCCTTTGCCAAGAACCATAGCAGCGATAAAAAGTGCAAAAGCGCCACACCATAAGAATTGCATTAAAGCTTGCATTTTAAAAAGTCTGAAATTCAGATTGCTGATGATAAAAGTCAGAACAAATCCGATTCCGAGATGTATGATGTGTCTTTGAAACAAGGAGGTGTACGAACCTTTTGAGTCCATAATAAGCATACTTGATGCGCTGAACATTTCTATGATCGAAACGATGATTAAACAAAAGAACATGGTCCAGATTGTTTTTTCCCCTTTCAGCGAAAATGTCTTATTTCTTGTTTCTTCCATACGATTATAGTTTTCTGACTATGTTTTTGAATTGTGTCCCTCTGTCTTCGTAGCTTGTGAACAGGTCGAAACTTGCGCAACAGGGCGAGAGCAGCACAGTGTCACCTTTTTGGGCAGCCATGTATGATTCTCTTACGGCGTCTTCTACCGAATGTGTGTCGATAATTCTTGGACATTTTCCTTTGAAGAAGTCGATGATTTTGTGATTGTCTTTGCCCATGCATACAATCGTGTGCACTTTTTCCTTTACCAGATTTTCTATTTCGCTATAGTCGTTGCCTTTGTCCTTGCCGCCCAAAATCAGTACAACGGGTGTCGTCATGCTTTGCAAGGCATACCAACAGGAGTTTACATTGGTAGCTTTTGAGTCGTTTATGAATTTTATGCCACGCACTGTAGCCACATATTCGAGTCTGTGCTCCACACCCGTGAAATTATTCAGTGATTTGCTGATTTCATCGTTGCCGATGTTCATCACGCAAGCCGATATGCCTGCAGCCATCGAGTTGTATAGGTTGTGTCTGCCGTGTAGCGCCAAGTCTTTCTCCAACATGCGGAACTCGTGATTCAAAGTCTTGATAATCAATTCTCCATGGTCAATGAAAGCGCAGTTGTCGGGTTGCGGTTCAAAATCGAATGCGTATTTTGTAGATGGAATGTTTCGTTGCTCCAATTCCTTTCGGATGATAGGGTCGTTGCTCCAATATATGAATACATCATTCACCGTCTGATTCTGTACGATGCGGAACTTTGAATTGACGTAATTTTGGAATTTGTATTCGTATCTGTCCAAATGGTCAGGGGTGATGTTCAGCAGGATGGCGATGTCTGCTTTGAAATCGTACATGTTGTCGAGTTGAAAACTGCTGAGCTCAATCACATAGCAATCGTGCGAGCCTTCGGCCACTTGCAGCGCTAGGCTTTTCCCTACATTTCCGGCCAGACCTACATTGAGTCCTGCATCTTTTAAGATATGATAGGTGAGCATAGTGGTTGTGGTTTTCCCGTTGCTGCCTGTAATGCATATCATTTTGGCGTTTCCTGCATATCGTCCTGCAAATTCAATCTCGGAAATGATGTGTATTCCCTTTTCTTTGATTTTCTTTATGATAGGAGCGCTCTCAGGTATTCCTGGGCTTTTGATGATTTCGTCGGCCGACAGAATTTTCTCTTCGGTGTGCGTTTCTTCTTCCCATTCTATGCCGTGTTTGTCGAGTACGGCTTTGTATTCGGGCTTTATTTTGCCATAGTCAGACAGAAAGATGTCGAACCCTTTCTTTTGCGCGAGAATGGCAGCTCCGGTGCCGCTCTCTCCACCTCCTAATATTACGATTCGTTTCATGGTTAAATAGATAAAAAATGTTCTATTTCATTAATTATTTTAGGCATATTTTCTTCGATATCTTTGCCTGTATAGCGAAGAACAATATAGCCTAACTCTTGCAGTTTTCTGTCTATCATTTTATCGTGTTGTGCTTGCTCTTCTGTACGTTCATGATAAGTGTGTCCATCTGTATAGATGCATAATTTATTATTGCCTTTTTCAATATAAAAATCAACAATAGTTAAAACATTTTTGAAATTATTATTAGGGTTGTTATATGTTTTGCCAGTAACGTCAATGTGACAACCATGCCAATCTATGGCATATTGTAATATACAGTATTTTTTAAACCACCATTTTTCTGAACAAAATAGATAAAATTTTCGTTCTAGAGGACTTTGTAATGTAAAAAGACAACTTTTACATTTGTTGCTTAGTTTATATGTACAATTCTTACATAAAGAATCGTTCTTATAAGATTTTTCGACGATATTTCCTTGCTCCTCGGTGAGATTTAGTATTTCAGCGGTAGATGCCTGAGACAAAATACTGTCAATTTCGTCTCTAAATTTTTTAAGTTCATCGAAATTAGCGATATATGTCGTATTCCATTTGCTTTTTTCTAAACCATCTATCTCAAATTCATAGTGAAGCTGATAAGAGTCGAGATTGTTTTTTATCTTGATTGATTTTATATTTATAGGTATTCTCATGAGTGGTATTGTTTTTATTTCTCTTCTTTATTATCTTATTTTCAATGTAATGATGGTTATGGCTGCCAGCAACAGTCCTATCAGCCAGAATCTGATTACAATTTTTGTTTCGGGTATGTTTGATTTCTGAAAATGATGATGCAAGGGCGCCATACGGAAAATGCGCTGTCCTTCTCCATATCTTTTTTTTGTGTATTTAAAGTAAGAAGTCTGTATGATGACCGAAAGGCTTTCGGCAAGGAATATGCCGCAGAAAATAGGAATCATCAGTTCTTTGTGTACAGCCAAGGCGAATACAGCAATGATTCCGCCAATGGTCAGACTGCCCGTGTCGCCCATGAATACTTGCGCAGGATAGGTGTTGTACCACAAAAATCCGACAATTGCACCGATGAAGGCACTGGCAAAAATCACAAGTTCTTCGCTGCCTGGTATGTACATGATGTCCAGATAGGAGGCATAATTAATGTTACTCGAAAGGTAGGCGAATATGCCCAATACAACTCCTATGATGGCAGAACTTCCGGCTGCAAGTCCGTCAAGTCCGTCGGTGAGGTTCGATCCGTTTGATACGGCTGATACAATGAAAATAGCCACCATAACGAAGAATATCCATCCTAGCGTTTGTGCATTTTCTCCCGCAAATTTAAATATGTCGGCATAGTCAAAATTGTGATTTTTCACAAAGGGTATGGTCGTTTTGGTCGATTTCTCGTTTTTGTGGGCATATTCTACGATCTCTATGTCATTTTTTGTGGTTTTGTTGATGTTCTCGCGTATAACCACATCCGGACTGAAATAAAAAGTGAGCCCGATAATAAGTCCCAATCCGATTTGCGCTATGATTTTGAATTTTCCGTGCAGACCTTCTTTGTTTTTCTTGAACACTTTTATGTAGTCGTCGGCAAATCCAAGTGTTCCAAGCCACACGGTGGTGATGAGCAGCAGTGCCATGTAAATGTTGTCTATTCTTCCTATCAGCAAGCAGGGGACAAGTATGGAGAGGATGATGATGACGCCTCCCATGGTTGGTGTGCCTTTTTTGCTCATTTGACCTTCCAGTCCAAGGTCGCGTATGGTTTCGCCGATTTGTTTTTGTTGCAAGTATCGGATAATTTTTTTCCCGAAATGCATGGCAATAAACATGGCGATGATAAATGCGAGTATGGCTCTGAATGAAATGTAATTGAAAAGTCTTACACCAGGAATGTCGAATGTCTTGTCAAGATAATAGAATAGATAATAAAACATGTTTTTTAGAATTTTATATGGTTTGTAGGTCGATTAATAAAAAAATCTGAGTATGGTCTCTTTGTCGTCAAAATGTGTCTTTTCTCCTTTTATTATTTGGTAATCTTCATGCCCTTTCCCTGCCACAAGTATTACGTCGTTTTTATGTGCCAACATGCAGGCTGTTTTGATGGCTTCTTTTCTGTCGCTGATTACCAGTACTTTTCCCATATCTTCGTTGTCAAGTCCGGCAGTCATGTCTTTCAATATATCTTCCGGATTCTCGTCGCGCGGGTTGTCGGAGGTGAAAATGCATTTTTCGCTTCCGTTGACGGCTTCTTTGGCCATCATGGGCCTTTTGCCCTTGTCGCGGTTTCCGCCGCATCCCACTACGGTAATGAGTTCTCCTTTCCCGTTTTGTATTTGGTTGATGGTGCCGATGACATTGTTCAATGCATCAGGCGTATGCGCATAGTCAACAATGGCGGTCCATCCTTTGGGTGAACGCAAGTATTCAAAGCGCCCAGAAACAGGAGTCAGTGCACTCAGGTTGATGATGGTTTCCATTTTAGATTTGCCCAAAAGCACTGTGGCGCCATATACAGCAGTCAGGTTTTGAGCGTTGAATTTTCCTATGAATGGCACTTGCACTTCAATACCGTTGATGTCGAGCGACATGCCTTCAAATGAATTCTCCATGATTTTTGTCTTGAAATCGGCCATCTCGCGAATAGAATAAGTATGCTTGCGTGCTTTGGTGTTCTGAAGCATGACACTTCCGTTCTTGTCGTCAATGTTTGTCAAGGCAAAAGCCTCTGCCGGAAGATTGTCGAAAAATTTCTTCTTGGCGTTCAGGTAGTTTTCGAATGTTTTGTGATAATCGATGTGGTCGCGCGTGAGATTCGTGAAAATGCCGCCGTCAAATTGCAGTCCGGCAATTCTTCGCTGCTCTATAGCGTGCGAACTTACTTCCATAAAAGCGTACTCGCATCCTTCATCCACCATCTCTTTCAGCAGTCGGTTCAGTTCTATAGGGTCAGGCGTCGTATGTGTGGCTTCGCTTTTGCGGTCGTTCACATAGTTGCACACGGTGGACAGCAATCCCGATTTATGTCCAAACTTGCGGAACATCTGATAGAGTAGGGTAGCGATAGTTGTTTTTCCGTTTGTTCCTGTTACGCCTACCAGTACCATTTTGGACGAAGGATAACCGAAAAATGCCGATGAAAGCAGGCCGAGCGCTTCTGATGAATTGTCCACTAATATGTATGTGACATCCTTGTGGCATTTGTCGGGCAGTGTTTCGCAGACGATGCAACGGGCGCCATTTTCTATGGCGGTCTCAATGTAGTCGTGTCCGTCCGATTGCGTGCCCTTGATGGCTACAAAAAGGTCGTTTTCAGTAATTTTTCTCGAGTCGAACTGGATGTTGTTGATGTCCGGGTTCTTTTTTCCCTCGATTTGCTTGATTGAAATTTCTTTTAAAAGTGAATCTATTTTCATGTTGTTTCTTTGTTTGCTTTTTTATCTCAATAGCAGCGTCACATATTGCCCGTTTGCCTGTGTGCCAGGGGGTACTGACTGGTGCCATACGCTGCCTTTCCCGTTGAGACTGACTCTGAGCCCTCGTCGCTCCATCAGGAAAACAGCATCTCTTGCTCCCATTCCTACAACATTTGGCACAAGATAGTCGCTGAACTCTTTGGATGTGATATTCACCTCTGTTTTTCCGGCGTTTGTATGTACCCAGTCGTTTTTGTGCGCTTCACCATTGGCGTCGATGTCTATGTCGTCCAATACGGTGGCAATGTCCTTGTAAGCTCCTCCCTTGGTCGTGGGCGCTTTGGTCTCAATGTTTGTTTTCAGCGTGTCGACGCGTTTAAACATGGAGTTTGCATAGATTTTTTCAGCAATGGTCTTGAATACGGCCCCAGAAAACGCACCTCCCGACATCTGGTCCGAACCTAGTTTCGGATTGATGATGGAAACGATACAGCTGTATTGAGGATTATCTGCTGGAAAATACCCGCAGAACGAGAGGTGGTGACCGCCTTTAATTTGGGCAGTTCCTGTTTTTCCTGCAATTGCCACCTTGTTCGATCGTACATATTTGTATCCGGTACCATCTTCCGAAGCCACTACAGCTTCAAGCATGGCTCTTATTTTGCTTAGTGTGGCGTGCGAACAGATGGACGAGTTTATCGTTTTTGTTTCGAAATTTTCAATGGTTTCGCTGTTTTTCGTAATGCGTTTCACCAAAAACGGTTTTATCATTTTTCCGTCGTTGGCAATGGCATTGTAGAACATTAGTGTGTAGATAGGCGGAATCTGTGAGTTGTAACCGAACGAAAGCCAAGCCAGCGAAGTGCCGTCCCAATTCCCCATGTCGTTAGGATGCTTGCAATATGGGGCGAATGATTCGCCTGTCTTTATGTCGAAATCTTGCTTTGTCAAGAATCCGAGGTTCAGTATCTTGTCCACAAATATATCCGGTTTCTTCCGATAAAAACTGTCGATGATTTTTGCAGTGCCAATGTTAGACGATTTTGTCAGCACTTGTGTGGCGGTCAGAGGTCCGTATCCGTAACCGCTGCCGTCCTTTTTGTAATGACTGTCGGTTATGTAAACGCCGCGCTTGTATTCCCATCTTCCTTCTTGCGTGGTGTTTATCAAGTCGTCAGGGTGCAGATAGCCGTCTTCCATGGCTACTATGAACGAGGCGGTTTTAAATGTGGACCCTGGTTCTATTTTGTCGGTGAACGCCACATTCGTCCATTCTTTATAGTTGCCGTTCTCATCTCTGTTCAGGTTCACGATGGCTTTTATTTCGCCCGTTTTTACTTCCATCACAATGGCGCATCCTCGCTCGGCCTGAATAGAGCGCATTTTTTCCAATAATGCTGTTTCTGCTGCGTCCTGTATGCCGATGTCGATAGTGGTTACTATATCGTTTCCGTCGATGGGCATAACGTCGTAGATGTCGATGTAGCGCCCGTTTCTTTTACCGTGCCGTTTTTGTCGGCAAATGCCGTTTGTGCCTTTAAGTTGTTGCTCAAAACTGGCTTCAAGTCCGAATTTTCCCGTGAATTTCTTGATATTCTGATTCTTTGAGTTCACGGTGTCTTGCGCATAAATGTTGCCGATGGTTCTTGCCGCCAGTATGCCAAATGGCTTTACGCGCTTATAATGTATTTCTTCAAACAAGCCCGATTTGAATTTGCCGGCCCTGAAAAAGGGGAATTTTTTGATTTCTTGCAGTTCAATGTATGATACATATTTCTTTGAAATGGGGTAATGTCTCAAATGCCCGCCTCTTTTGGTCCTTTTGTTGTAGGCTCTTATGAGCGTTTTTTTATACTCTTCTTTGCTTTTGTCGCCAAGTTTGCGCGAAAGACACAGCGACAATGAATCAATGTTCTTGAAAAACTGTTGTTCGTAATTCCATTTTTCTGTCGATTCTATGCCAAAATCTATGTAAAGCCTATAGTAGGGCACCGAAGTGGCAAGCAATTCGCCGTTGCAGGCGTAAATATTGCCTCTGTTGGCCATCACTTCGATGCTGTCACGGTTGTATTTTTCCCCTATTTTTCTCCAAAAGTTGCCTTGGATGGTTTGCAGATACACGATTTTCACAATGACGCAAACAAACAGTAGCGTAATGAAAATGAATACGCCAATGAATTTTTTGAATATTTGCTTCGAATCGTTGCTCATGTTATTTGCTTATAATGAATGGAGGTGTAGTGCTTTTGTTTAAACGCAAACCGTTTTCCCTGACTTTTTCAGATACTTGCGACTCTCTGTGCATTTCCATCTCGTCTTGCGAGAGTGTCAGATAGGTGTATTTGACCATCTTAAGCGAATCCTGCAGTTGGTCTATTTCTGCAAGTTGCTTTTCGCAATAATATTGTTTTGATATACGGAGAACCAGGAATACGGAGATAATGAGGATGATCTTTATGTTTTTGACGAAAAACACATCGAAATATTCTCCGTTGATGAGCGATTTCCAACGGAACTTGTCTTGCTGTGTTTGTCCTTTTTTGTCTTTATTTCCTAATAAGTTCATCCTTTGACCTGTTTTTTTCTCGCAATGCGAAGTTTGGCGCTTCTTGAGCGCGGATTCTGTTGCATTTCTTCTTCAGAAGGTGTTATTACTTTGTTGTTCACGGCTTCCAACGGACTTATGATGTTACCGTAAAAATCTTTCTCTGCTTCGCCGTCAAAATTTCCGCTTCGGAAAAAGTTTTTCACCATGCGGTCTTCGAGCGAATGATAGGTGATGACAGCAATTCTGCCGTCTGGCTTGAGCAATTCGTTGGCTTGCACGAGCAATTCTTTCAGTGCCCTCATTTCATTGTTCACCTCTATGCGGAGCGACTGAAATACTTTGGCCCAATATTTTTTCTCTTGCTCTTTGCCAAGTTTAGGCTTGGCTAGCTCTATCAATTGGCCTGTGGTCTCTATTTTTTGACTCTCTCGCGCTTTTGCAATTTTTCTCGCTAACTGGCGCGCATCGTTCAATTCGCCGTATATACGGAATAGGCTGGCAAGCTGCTGCTCTTCGTATGTGTTCAGTATGTCAGCTGCAGTATAAGGGGCTTTTTGGTTCATGCGCATATCTAACGGACTGTCGAACCTGAAAGAAAAACCGCGCCCGGCATCGTCAAAATGATGGGAAGATACGCCCAAATCCGCAAGAATTCCGTCTACTGCTTCGATGCCGTAGAAATGCATGAAATTGCGTAGAAAACGGAAATTCCCGTGTACAAAAGTGAAGCGCTTATCATCTATGGCGTTCTTTTGGGCGTCAAGGTCTTGGTCGAAAGAGTATAGGCGGCCATTTTTGCCCAAATGCTTGAGTATTTCGCGAGAATGACCTCCGCCGCCGAATGTCACATCTACATAAATGCCGTTCGGATTTATGTTCAAACCATTGATGGTTTCAGACAATAAGGCGGGTATGTGGTACACTTCGTCAGACATTTTTCTTTGTTATTTTACAAAAGTGTAAAATAACAAAGAAAAAAATCATTTTCAAAATATTTTACCGTCTGATTTATAAAAAGTTATCAACAGTTCGAGTCGGATTTTCAAGTGGTGTTCTTTTCCCTCGGAAAAGTGTAGCGACATCAGCGATTGTCGGGGTTGATGGCGCTAATTTGCAGGCTGTCAGCCAATGCTTTTATGCTTTTCCCTAAAACGGGATGCACGAAGTCTGGTGCTATTTCGGCCATAGGGATAATTACAAAATCTCGTTCTTCTATCGTTTCGTGCGGAATGGTGAGGCGTTCTGTGTTCACTGTCTGGTTTCCGTAAAACAATATGTCTAAGTCAATGAGGCGGTCTTCGTATTCGTTTTCCTTCGTTTTCACCCGTCCCATCTTCTTTTCTATGTCTTTGCAAGCGTCAAGCAGTTCTTCGGGCGACAGTTGTGTGTTCGCCTCTACCACTGCGTTGATGAACATCTCGTCTGAAGAGAAATGCCAAGGTTTGCTCTCGAAAAATGACGAAGAAACCGACACTGTGCCGATTTCTTCGTTTATCATTTCAATGGCACGCAAAATGTTCAGACGCTTATTGCCCAAATTACTGCCTAATCCCAAATAGATTTTCATAAAAAGTCAAAAATCAATGTTGAGTTGCTTTAATGATAGATTAATTTTAGTTCGTTTTGTATTCGTATTTCACTTGCGCCAGTTCGGCATTGGCTTTGGTGATTTTTGTTTTCAAATCTTCTTTGTATGCTGTCAGTTTTTTGCTTAGGTTTTCGTCGCTTGCTGCCAATATTTGAACGGCCAGTATTCCTGCGTTTTGTGCGGCGTTGATGCCGACTGTGGCTACCGGTATTCCAGGAGGCATTTGCACAATGGCTAACAGGGCGTCCATGCCGTCCAATGTTGAGTTGATGGGCACTCCAATAACAGGCAGGGTGGTCATGGAGGCAATTACTCCACCTAAATGCGCAGCCATGCCTGCAGCGGCTATAATCACTTTTATGCCTCTTTGCTGGGCGTTAGTGGCAAAATCTTCCACTTCTTTCGGAGTGCGGTGCGCAGAGAGGGCGTTCATCTCAAATGGAATCTGAAAATCATTCAGCAGCTTAGCTGCTTTTTCCATGACGGGCAGATCGGATGTGCTGCCCATAATGATACTTACTACAGGTTTCATAGTTTATTATTTTATAATTAGTTCGCATGATATAGGTTTGTGATCGGAGAAATCTTCCTTCCATATTCTGAAATGACGGTATCCCCATCGCTTGTCGGTGAGAATATAGTCGATTCTGAAGCGGAAAAGATGGTCGAAAAAAGTGAATCCAGCACCGCATCCGCTGCCTGTAAAGGTGTCGTTCAGCGTGTTGCTGATGACGTGATAAGTGTAGGAAAACGCTGTGTCGTTAAAGTCGCCGCACACAACGGTGGGGTATGGCGAACTCTTTATGATGCTGGCAATAGTGTCGGCTTGTTCGCTCCTGATGCGACTGGCGATTCGCAATTTTTTCAGTGTGTTTGTAATGATTCTCCTGTTAGTTGTACTGTCGTTCAACATTTCGCGGTCGTGCATCGTCAGTCCGTTCGATTCCAAGTGGCAGTTTATAAGCCGTATGGTGTCGCCTCCTATTTTCAGGTCGGTCACCATGGCCGAGTTGAATGAATTTCCAAAGTCAATGCGTTGATAATTTACAATCGGGTGTTTCGAAAATGTGGCGATGCCGTATGTCCCGTATGATGAAGCTTGCGTAATGAAAAACTTGTTATGTGGATATGCTTTTAATGCATTGGTTATATCGTTCTTTTTTAGATGTTCTCCGCTGTTTTTCCAACCGATCTCTTGAAGACACATGACATCGGCATCAATGCTTTTCAGAAACTTTAATGCGTTGTTCTTGCTTGCCTTTTTGTAATAGTCGAGCGTCATTGTATTGTAGCTGAACAATTGTATTGTTTGGCAATCGTCAGGTGCAATGGCTTCTCTCTCGAAAGGCGAGAAGAGTCTTTTGTAGTTCGGAAAGGCTATCAGCAGGGCGATGCTAGAAATCAGTATGTATTTGCTTGCGAAGAATATCCAATATGCCAAGAACAGCATGTTCAATATAAAGAAAACCGGGAAAAAAGTGGTCAGAAACGACAATTGCCAATAATATGCAGAAGGCAGGAATTGTGCCACCGACGAAAAGATGAACAATACTGCAACAATGATGTTGACGGGCAATATTATATAATGAAAGAGTTTCATTTCTTCTGTCTGAAAAGCAGTTCTTTCTCTTGTTTTGTCAAACTGTCGTATCCGCGTTCCTTAATTTTTCCGAGAATTCGGTCTATTTCTTCGTCTTCGTTATGCCGCGACTTATTGTATTCTTCGTCGCTCATGTGCATGGCGGTGTTGTTTGTCTTCACTCTGAGTTTTGGCTTCCGTTTGAAAATGTTCACGATTGCGTCAATCGTTTTGTTTACGGGCGCAGTGATATCGTGTCCGTGCTTGTACGAAAGAGCGAACAGCAGCCCGAAGAAAAATCCTCCCAGATGAGCGAAATGCCCTCCGGCATTGAACGATGTGACGCTCAGCAGGTCTATCAGTATCCATACGGCTGCCAAATATTTCAATCGTACATTGCCGAGAAACATCAGCGTTATTTCAAAATCTGGAGCGGCAAAGGCGGTAGCCGCCATAATGGCAAGTATAGACGCCGAAGCGCCTAGTAGATAAGTGGTTCCGTATGTGTCGAAAAACGGGAAAAGGTAATAGGCGAGTACAAAAAAAACTGCGCCACATATGCCTCCCAGCAAATAGGTGCCCAGCAGATGTCTCTCGCTGAAAAAGATAAGAAAAAGTTTTCCGAACCAGTACAATCCTAAAAGATTGAACAGGATGTGTATGAAGTCGAAGTGAAGGAACATGTATGTGAACAGGCTCCATGGCTGCATTCCGATGTCGGGTAGAGTTGAAGGCAGTTCGATGAAGCGAAGGAAATCAGCTTGATGATTGAAGAGCTGCAAGGCAACCGCCGACAGTCTCGCCATTACAAAAACAGCAAGGTTCACGTAAATGAGTTTTGTCACTATGTTTCCTCGTTTGAACGATTCTTTTATTTCTGCCGTGAAATTTCCGCTCATCAGTACATCTGATTAAAATTGTTGTCGTTGGTTGTCCTTCGCCAGATGAGAATCAGTATCAGACCGAATACCAGACCTCCCAGATGGGCGAAATGCGCCACATTGTCACTCGAAAGTCCGCTTACGCTGCGAATGCCGGCAAAAAGTTCAAACAGTCCGTAGAAAATGACAAAATATTTCGCCTTTATCGGAATGGGAAGCGGAAAAATGTACAGCCGCATGTTCGGAAATATCATGCCGAATGCCAACAAAAGCCCGAACACCGAACCTGAAGCTCCCACAGTGATGAATCTGTTAAGGATGAAGTCCTTATATTTCAGAAGCTCGGGGGCGGAAGAAACAACCTTGTTGCCGAGATAAAGCGGACCGTTCAATCCGTTGGCGGCAATGCGCGCCACTTCGTCAGAGAAGTCGCGCAGGCTGAAATACCATGTTATCTCTTGCGCCAATGCGGCTCCGATACCTGTTAATATATAATATGTAAGGAATCGTTTGCTGCCCCATGCGTTTTCAAGCAGACTGCCGAACATGAAAAGCGAGAACATGTTAAAAAACAAATGCTCAAATCCGCTGTGCATAAACATGTAGGTAATGATTTGCGATATGTTGAATTTCGAAGCTTCAAAATAATGCAGTCCTAAATAAGCGTTGAGGTCGATGCTGGCGAATTTTGGCAAAACCATTGTAGCCAGCCACATCAATGCGTTGATGATAATCAGATTCTTTACAACAGGTGAAAGTCTTCCAAACATATATTTATAGTATGAAATTGAATTGCAAAAGTACTGAAAAAAAGTAAAAAGGGTACTTTTTTTATGCTTTTATGAAAAAAAATGCAGAAAATTGAAAAAAATGCAAAAATTTCTTTGAAAGTATAATTTTTATTGCATACATTTGTTTTCAGATTAACAGATTTAATGGTTTAATTACTAAAAAACAAAAAACTATGAACAAAACACAATTGATTGATTCAATCGCTGCAAAAGCAGGATTGAGCAAAGTTGATTCAAAAAAAGCATTGGATGCTTTTATGGATTCTGTAGCTGAAGCATTGAAAGCTGGCGACAAAGTTGCATTGGTAGGTTTCGGTTCTTTCTCTGTATCTCAGAGAAGCGCTCGTACAGGTATCAACCCTGCTACTAAAAAACCGATTAAAATCGCAGCTAAAAAAGTTGTTAAATTTAAAGCTGGTGCTGAGTTGTCAGAATTGAAATAATTCAACTTTAACAACATTAAAAGAAGGAAAGGGCTTTGTTCTTTCCTTCTTTTTTTTTCACCTTGCCGACTAACATTTGGAGTTAAGCGTTAAATGAAGTATTTTTGTGGAAAAATTCGGAATTATGAAATTAGAAGACAAAATAGCTCAATCTGTCGTGTCGGCAGTCAAAGCTCTCTACGACGCAGATGTTGATATAGCGCAAATACAGCTGCAGAAAACAAAAAAAGAGATTCTCGGTGATTTCACCTTGGTCGTGTTCCCTTTGCTGAAAGTGTCGCGCAAAAGCCCGGAACAAACAGCGCAGGAAATAGGCGCTTTCGTGAAAGAACACATGCCGGAAGTGGCGGAGATATCAGTAATAAAAGGTTTCCTTAATTTTATTCTCACGGCTGAGGTGTGGATAGAAAAACTGGAGCAGATTGACGCTACGCAAAATTTCGGATTCGTGCCTCAAACTGACAAATCACCGTTGGTGATGATAGAATATTCGTCGCCAAACACCAATAAACCATTACATCTTGGACATGTCCGCAACAATCTGTTGGGATTTAGCCTTAGCCGCATCCTGCAGGCTGCAGGCAACGAAGTGGTGAAAACCAACATCGTGAACGACCGGGGTATCCATATCTGCAAGTCGATGTTGGCGTGGAAAATGTTTGGCAACGGTGCTACTCCCGAGTCTTTGAACCAGAAGGGCGACCATCTTGTGGGCGACTATTATGTGAAATTTGACCAAGAGTACAAGGCTCAAATTAAAGAACTGATGGCTGGCGGTATGCCTGAGGATGAAGCAAAACAGAAAGCTCCTCTGATGCAAGAGGCGCAGGATATGCTTCGCAAATGGGAAAACGGCGATGCTGAAGTGATGAAACTTTGGAATATGATGAACTCGTGGGTGTATGCGGGATTTGACGAAACATACAACCGCTTGGGCGTGTCATTCGATAAAATTTATTACGAGTCGCAGACCTATCTGGAAGGAAAGAAAAAAGTGGAAGAAGGACTTGCTAAAGGCGTGTTCTTCAAGAAAGAGGACGGTTCGGTATGGGCCGACCTTTCAAACGAAGGTCTGGATGAGAAACTGCTGCTGCGCGCCGACGGTACTTCTGTGTACATGACACAGGATATAGGAACGGCCAAACTGCGCTACGATGATTATAAGATTGACAAAATGGTATATGTGGTAGGTAACGAACAGAATTACCATTTTCAAGTGTTGTCAATTCTGCTTTATCGTCTTGGCTTTGAGTGGGGAAAGGATTTGGTGCATTTCTCGTACGGAATGGTGGAACTGCCAGAAGGCAAAATGAAATCGCGTGAGGGAACTGTGGTGGACGCCGATGACTTGATGGATGAGATGGAGCGCAATGCATTTGAAATTTCAAAAGAACTCGGACGACAGGAACAGACTTCGGAAGAAGAACTGAGAGAAACCTCGCGCAAAGTGGCAATGGGGGCTTTGAAATATTTTATCCTTAAAGTCGATCCACGCAAGAATATGACATTCAATCCTAAGGAGTCTATTGATTTCAATGGCAATACAGGACCTTTTGTGCAATATACTTATGCTCGTATCCAGTCTGTTTTGCGCAAAGCCATGGAGAAGAATATGGATATGAACTCCAAAATAGACGGCAATCTGCCGCTTTCGCAGAAAGAGCTCGACTTGATACAGAACTTGTCTTCTTTCCCTGCAGTTTTGGGGCAGGCAGCAGCAGAATACAGTCCGAGTCTTATAGCGAATTATGTGTATGATTTGGCAAAAGAGTTCAACCAGTTCTATCATGACTTCTCGATGCTGAAGGAAGAGAACGAGGCAATGCGCTTGTTCCGCTTGAAATTGGCTCGGAATGTGGCGCGCATCATAAAGAATGCGTTGTATCTGCTGGGTATCGAAGCACCTGAAAAGATGTAATCAGAAACTTAGAAACAACGTTCATTGAACGCAGCGAAATAAATCAGAAATTAGAAACAATAATTGAAATTCATAATTCATAATTTGTTTTCGTCCTATGGTCTTGAATTATATATGGGTGGCATTCTTTCTTGTCGCTTTTGTGATAGCATTGGTGAAATTGGTGTTTTTGGGCGATTATGATGTGTTTCCAGCCATGATGGACTCCACTTTCTCGTCCTCAAAAACTGCATTTGAAATTTCATTAGGACTGACAGGCGTGCTTTCGCTGTGGCTGGGTGTCATGAAAATAGGCGAGAAAGGTGGCGTAGTCAATGCGCTTGCTCGTCTCTTGAGCCCGATTTTCTCAAAACTTTTCCCCGATATACCGAAAGGACATCCTGTAACCGGGTCCATTTTTATGAACATTGCCGCTAATATGCTTGGTCTCGACAATGCGGCAACCCCATTGGGACTGAAAGCCATGGAGCAAATGCAGGAGTTGAATCCGAAAAAAGACACCGCATGGAATCCGATGATTATGTTTTTGGTGCTCAACACTTCCGGACTGACGCTCATTCCCGTTTCGATTATGGTGTATCGCGCGCAGATGGGGGCGCAGCAGCCTACGGATATTTTCATTCCGATTCTGCTTGCTACTTTTTTCTCTACATTGGTGGGTATTATTGTGACCTCGCTTTTTCAGCGCATCAACTTGATCAACCGAACTGTACTGCTAACACTGGGCGGCGCTTGCCTGGTAGTGGCTGGCGTTATTTGGACTTTTGCGCAGATGGATGGTGAAACAATGGGCAAAGTGAGCACTTTGGTTGCCAATATATTGCTGATGACCATTATCGTTGGATTTATAATTGCGGGTGTACGAAAGAAAGTAAATGTTTACGACGCCTTTATAGAAGGGGCTAAAGATGGCTTCCATACGGCGGTGCGTATAATCCCTTACCTGGTGGCCGTTTTGGTTGGTATTGGGGTGTTCCGCGCTTCGGGAGCAATGGATATGCTTATCGGCGGTATGCGTTGGTGCGTGGAGGCCGTTGGCGTGAATGCGCAATGGGTAGATGCAATGCCTACGGCGTTGATGAAACCGCTGTCAGGCTCGGGTGCGAGGGGCATGATGGTAGATGCGATGACGACCTATGGCGCCGATTCGTTCGTGGGGCGCTTGTCGTGTGTGTTCCAAGGCTCAACCGATACCACGTTCTATATCCTTGCTGTCTATTTCGGGTCGGTAGGCATTGCCAAAACGCGTCATGCTGTGGCTTGCGGACTGATTGCTGATTTGGCAGGCGTTTTGGCTGCCATTGGTATAGCATATTTGTTTTTTACATAAAAAAAATAAAGTAGAGAAGTAGTTTAAAAATTTACTGACATATTGACATATTGACATATTGAGCTTTACGCTGCTGTTCTTTCATTGTGAAGTCTGGAAAACGAAACGAAACAAGAGCAAGCACGTTAAGGTTCACGCTTGCGTGAACTATTTCGTGTTTATTGGTTTCACGGTATTTCCAGACACCAGCAATGACAATAAACGAAACAACGAAATGGTTTGCGCTTTTTTTTTTTTGTGTGTGCGTTTGGCTCGGTAAAAAAAATGACTATGGATGAACCACATGCAGGTGAAATGATTAAAGCCGAACTGCAAAGGCAAGGGCGTACAATTACATGGTTAGCCAAACAACTAGGCTATTCCCGTGAAAACATGTATAAAATATTCAATCGAAAATGGATTTACTCAGATTTGTTGTTAAGGGTCAGTGTAATAATGGATTGCGATTTCTTTAGGCTATATTCTGAATATTATAAAAATAAAAAGAATGTGAACTAGAAGTATCAAATTCTGAGTAAAAATATAAGTAAAATGTTATAATGAATAGTTACGCATAAATTGAAGATTGTGAATATTTTATTCCGATTTTTGCAATTAGATGTTTAACTAAAATTTTACAAAATGAAAAAGTTTTTTTATGGAGTGCTGCTCCTTATGGCAGCGACAATGTTTGCAGTATCTTGTAGCAAAGACGATGATGATGACAAGAAGTCAGATAATCAAGGAGGTGCTACGGCTACTTATTGCTGGGATTTCATGTACCAAGGGTCTGTACTTACCTCACAATGTGGTCTGACGGAAGCGGAAGCAGAAGAAGTGGTAAAAATGATAAAGCAACAAGGCTATACGGTAACTAAAAAAAGACAGTAAGGAAATGAAAAGGATGCTTTTATTTGCATTGTCAATGTGTTCGTTGACAGTGTTTTCACAAGACCTGATTGTGACAAAGCAGGATAAGACAATTAAGGCAAAAATTGAAGAAGTCTCAGATGCGGAAATTCGTTATAAGGAATTTGATAATCCGACAGGACCGACATTTGTAGTGAAGACTACTGATATTTCCACCGTGGTGTATTCCAATGGTACAGTGAAAAATTATCTTGCGGATGAGCCAGAAATGTCGTCTAAAGAGACAGAAGAAGTTAAAGTCTCCAAGGGGAAATTATATTATAAAGGAGAGAAGATGACAACGCAAGAATTTTTGGATTTAACGGAGAGTTCTTGCCCTCAAGCATTTGAACTTCGAAACAAGGGACGGAACCAGTTGACGGCAGGCTGTACATTGCTTGCATGTAGCGGAGGGCTTTTCTTGACATCCTTTTTCATGGACGATCCTGCTTTGGAAATATCAATTCTTGCTGTTGGTACATTGAGTGTGGTGACTTCTATACCCCTGATTTTTTGCGGAGATAACAAGAGACACAAGGCTGTCGGTGTTTACAATCAGCAGTGTGCTAAACCGAAAACGACTTCTGAATTACGATTGAATGTGAAGTCTAATGGATTAGGACTCGCTTTTGTGTTTTAAAAGTGTGTGGTACAATGAAAGCGATGAACCAATGTGAATTTTGCGCTTTCGAAGTGTGTGAATATAAATGTAAATAATTGAATTGAATAGAAATAAAAGAAAAGGGTTGTCAAAAAAAATGACAACTCTTTTCTTTTAAAATAACTCGAATTGATAATAAATGCCGTAGAGGGTTTCTCTTTGCAAAAAAAAACATATTTTTGTGGAAAAAGTATCGTATGATTTCTTTCTTTGCTCAAGATATTGAAATGCCGGCGATAGACCGTCGCAGAATAACCGATTGGATTAAACGGACAGCGGCGTTCTATGGCAAGAGGACTGGCGAAATTTCCTATATTTTCTGTTCCGACGAACAAATACTGCAAACAAACCGCCAATTTCTGCAACATGACTATTATACGGATGTCATCACTTTTGATTATTCGGAGGCGGATGTCATTTCGGGCGACATTTTCATCAGCGTCGATACTGTGCGCAGCAATGCCGAACAGTTTTGTCAGCCGTATGAACGAGAACTGAACCGTATCATCATACATGGTGTGTTGCATCTTTGCGGACAAGAGGATAAAACGCCCGAAACGCGGCATGTAATGACTGAAAAAGAAGAACTTGCGCTGAAAACGCTGGATGAAATGCAAGGATAGATTTTGGTCGCTCCTGCTATTGTGTGTTGCTCCTTTTTGAGAGCAATTTTTCTTTATTCAAAAATCTTGATTCATAATTCCGTAAAACTCCCTTTTTTTACTATCTTTGCACCTTGATTTGAAAATATTTTCTTGGCAAATGAAATTTTTTCAAGAGAATTTCGTTTCTATATAGTAATAAAGTGATTTTTCGAGTGAAAAAAACAATAATATTTATCTTGGCAACGCTTTTTGCTTGTCCTCTTTTCGCCCAGTACGGTCGTCTCGACCAATATAGTTGTGAACTGGGTCTGCAAGGAGGTTGCTCGTTTTATCTGGGTGATGCCAATCCAAATGCGCCGTTTCACACGCCGCGTCCTTCTTTTGGCGGATTTTTCCGATATAACATCAATCCTCGATATGCGTTGAAACTTGCCGTTTCTAGAAATGGCGTTAAAGGTGATACTCGCGATTTCAAGAATAGATTTCCAAATAACGCCGAGGCTTCGTTCAAACGGAATTTTCTGGATGTGAGTGCGCGCGCGGAATTTAATTTCTTTGATTATGGGTTGCCGGCATACAACAGAGATTGCAAATGGTTCTCGCCGTATATATTTGTCGGAATAGGGTTGACAACCTATAATGATGAATATCAAGATATGAAACGCAAGACAGTGAATATGCCTTATGGCATAGGCGTGAAATTTAAGTTCAAAGGGCGCTTTAACGCTGGCGTAGAATGGTCGTTGCATACATTGTTCATCGATGATTTCGATGTGGTGGATGAAGAAAGCGCAATTTTGGACAATCCTTATAAGTCGGCAACTTCCAAATGGAAACATAACGATAAGTATTCTATAGCGATGGCATATGTTTCCATTGATATTTTTCGTCGCGGATTTTGCCATAGATAATGTTGAGTATGTATAAAGAACAGATAGATTTGACAAAAGTGCCGAAACATGTGGCCATCATTATGGACGGAAACGGCAGATGGGCAAAAGAAAAAGGTCTCGACCGTGTTTTCGGACATAAGGAAGGTGCTGCGGCATTCTCGGATGTGACTGAGGCTGCGGCAGAAATTGGCGTGAAGTATCTGACGGCTTATGCATTCTCTACCGAGAATTGGAATCGTCCGCAGGCCGAAGTGGAGGCGCTGATGTCTTTGCTGGTTTCAACTATCGAAAAAGAAACGGATAAATTGTTGAGAAACGATATCCGGCTTTGCTGCATCGGCGATTTGTCCCGTTTGCCAAAACCTGTCAATGAAAAATTGCAAGGGTGCATTGAACGTACCGCCCACTGCCAGCGGATGACAATAGTGCTGGCATTGAGCTATTCTGCCAAATGGGAAATCCTTCAGGCTGTGAAAAGTATTGCATCCGAAGTGAAAAACGGGAATTTGAATGTGGAAGATATATGCGATGATGTATTTGCGTCTCATCTCAATACGAACGGAATTCCCGATCCAGACCTGCTCATTCGCACGAGCGGAGAAAGTAGAATAAGTAATTTCTTGCTTTGGCAAATAGCATATTCAGAGTTGTATTTTACAACTGTTAATTGGCCTGATTTCAGAAAAGAAGAGTTTTTCAAGGCTATTTGTGATTATCAGAAACGCGAACGCCGTTTCGGAAAAACAAGTGAACAGATTAAATAAACATTTGAATGAAAAGGATTCTGTTCTTATTGATATTGTTTTGTTTGGAATTCGGAAGCTTGTCTGCGCAAGACTTTCCAGATATTGATTATACCTCCGCAGCTCACGAATACGAAATAGCCGAGATCTCAGTTGTCGGCGCTGACAATTATGAGGATTTCGTTATTGTCGGTTTCTCTGGACTGAAGGTAGGGCAGCGTATTAAAGTGCCAGGTGATGACGTGACTAATGCCGTCAAAAGATTCTGGAAACAAGGGCTGTTTTCTGATGTGGAAATATCAGCAACCAAAATAACTGACGGTAAAATCTGGCTGCAAATCGCTCTCAAGACAAGGCCAAAGATTTCAAAAATTGAATTTCATGGATTTAAAAAGGCTGAACAAACTAAAATCGAGCCCAAAATCAGTTTGGTGAAAGGCGGACAGATAACGCCGAATCAGGTCGATCGTACAAGGGACATTATCAGAAAGGAATTTATAGAGAAAGGATTCTTGAATGCTGATGTGAAAATTTTGGAGCGCCCAGCAGAGAATGGTAATGTAGATGTGGATATCGTGCTCTCCAAGAACGAACGCGTGAAAATCAAGCGTCTTGATTTGTACGGAAATGAGGCGCTTTCGTTCAATAAAATCAATTGGACGATGAAAAAAACGAATCCGAAAGGCAAGTTGTTCACATTTTTCAGAACAAAGAAATATATTCCGGAAAAATATGAAGAAGATAAGGTCGCTCTGATCGACAAATACAATGAATTCGGATATCGCGATGCGCGCATTGTTGCCGATAAGGTGGATAAGATTGATAATCGTTTTGTCCGTGTGGCTATTGAACTCGAAGAAGGTAAAAAATATTATTTCGGCGATATCACATGGGTGGGAAATACGCTATATCCTTCAGACTATTTGCAACAGGTGTTGCGCGTGAAACGCGGAGACGTGTACAATCAGAAATATTTGAACGACCGCCTTTCTAACGACGAAGATGCGGTTTCTAATCTGTATCTTGACAATGGTTATCTGTTTTTCAGCATCGATCCTGTAGAAGTGAGGGTGAATGGCGACACCATCGACTTGGAAATGCGCATGTACGAAGGCGCTCAAGCTAGAATCAATAATATTAATATCAATGGAAATACACGCGTATTCGAACATGTGGTGCGCCGCGAGTTACGTGTGAAACCTGGTCAGTTGTTCAGCAAGACCGATTTGCAGCGAAGCTTCCGCGAATTGGCGCAAATGGGCCATTTCGACCCGGAAAAAATGCAGCCTGATATCCAACCCGATATGGAAAACGGTACTGTGGATGTCAATTTTAATTTGGAGACAAAGAGCAGCGACCAGATAGAACTGTCGTTAGGCTATGGTTCAACGGGTGTTACGGGTAGCATAGGCTTGAAATTTACCAATTTCTCTATTCAGAACTTGTTTAATCCGTCAACCTATCGTATAGTGCCGCAGGGCGACGGACAAACATTAAGCTTGAGAGCCGAAACAAACGCCAAATATTATCAGTCGTACAGTATTTCATTTTTGGAGCCTTGGTTGGGCGGACGAAGGCCTAATTCGTTGTCATTCTCGGCATTCTTCTCGAAACAGACAGGCGTGAGCGACCGTTATTACTCTAGTGGAGCTTACGAAAGCAATTACTATTATTCGTACTTGTACGGCGATGATTTTTATAACAGCAGATATATCGAATATGACGATGAGAAATTCATAAAAATGTTCGGTGCGTCAATGGGTGTAGGTACGCGATTGAGTTGGCCCGACGATTATTTCACATTTTATGGCGAATTGGCTTATCAGCACTACAACCTGCAGAGCTGGAGATACTTTATCCTGACCGACGGACACGCTAACAACTTGAACTTGAATTTCACCTTGTCGCGCAGTTCTATCAACAATCCGTATTATACGACAAATGGTTCGGAATTCTCTGTTTCAGTGCAATTTACGCCTCCATATTCGTTGTTCGACGGAAAAGATTACGAACATTTGGCGACAGACAAATCTGCTGATGCAGATGCTTACCTGTCGGAAATGCAGCAGAAATACAGATGGGTGGAATATCACAAATGGAAAATTAAAGGAAAAATATTTGTGCCGCTTTCAAAGAATGAAAAGTTGGTGCTGATGGGGCGTGCCGAGTACGGTTTCCTGGGATACTACAACAAATACAAGCGCTCTCCGTTTGAAACATTCTATATGGGCGGCGACGGAATGTCAACGAATTCATATTCGGCCTATGCTATTGAGGCAATAGGGTTGCGTGGTTACGAAAACGGTTCGCTGACACCGATTCAGTCTGATAAAAATACGCAGATTGGTAATGTTTACGCAAAAATGACAATGGAACTTCGCTATCCGATTGTTACGGGCGGGCAGATGACTGTTTATCTGCTGGCTTTTGCGGAAGCAGGCAATTGCTGGTATGATTTTAAGGAATTCAATCCTTTCCAGTTGAAACGTTCGGCGGGTGCTGGCATTCGTATCTTTATGCCGATGCTCGGCTTGTTGGGCGTTGATTGGGGATATGGTTTCGACAAGGTGCAAGGTACGATGGATTATTCAAAAAGCCAGTTCCATTTTGTACTTGGCCGTGAATTCTGATTTTTGTGAAAGAAAAAGGCCGGAGGGTTGAAAACAGACTTTGGCTCTTTCTGCATTTTAGAAGTTGCTTTGCTTTTATTTCGAGATTATTTGAGAAATAAGTTCCATGAAGCCAAAACGGTTTCGCTGTTATTCGGAAAAATAAATCAATAAAATTTCAAAACAGCTTCTTAAACTTTTTTCATAAAATAATGTCATAGAAACAAATGTTTCTTATTTTTGTAAAATTAAAAATTGAGGTTATGAAAAAGAAATTGATAGCATTCATCCTTTTCTTGGGATGTGTAAGTTTTGCAAATGCGCAAAAATTTGCGATGGTGGATTTGGAATATATTTTGAAGAATGTTCCAGCGTACGAAACAGCCAACGAGCAGTTGAACCAGATTTCGGCTAAATGGCAAGCAGAAGTGAAAGAGAAGCAGACCGAAATCCAGACAATGTACAAGAATTACAATACAGAGTCGGTTTTCTTGTCGGATGAGATGAAGAAAAAACGCGAAACAGAAATCGTTAATGCAGAAAAATCATTGAATGAATTGCGTTCAAAATATTTCGGTCCGCAGGGCGAATTGAATAAAAAACGCGAAAGTCTGATAAAACCGATTCAAGACGAAATCTATAACGCCATAAAAAATATCAGCGAGCTGAAAGGATATCAGCTGGTGCTCGACAGAGCTTCAGGAATGGATATCATCTTTGCGTCGCCAAAGATAGATATCAGTGACGATGTCCTTTCTGAAATGGGATATTCTAAATAAATTTTGAAACCAAATAATTAGAAAAAATGAAAAAATTATTGATTGCAGTTGTGTGCATGTTGTCGGTATCGTCCTTCGCACAGGATTTGAAATTCGGACACATCAACACACAGGATTTGATAAGCGTTATGCCTGAGTTTCAGTCCGCTCAAAAAGAATTGGAAGATACAAGATTGATGTATGTGACTGAAATGCAGAAATTGGAAACGGAATTCCAGTCGAAATATACTGCATTGAGCCAGGAGGCAGAAAAACTGGATCCGGCCATCCGTGCTTCGCGTCAGGCTGAGGTGGAGAAAATGTATGAAAATATGCAGAACTTTCAACAGACCGCTCAAGATAATCTTCAAAAGAAACAGATGGAACTGATGATTCCGATAACTGAAAAAGTGAAGAAAATTGTAGCGCAGGTTGGCGAAGAGATGAAACTGATCTATATTTTCGACATGCAGGAAGGAACCCCAATTCTATATCATTCAGCGCAGAGTGTTGATGTTCTGCCTGCCGTGAAGAAAAAGCTCGGTTTGTAATATTCAAAAGAAATTTTCGAAAAGAAGATGGTGCGGAATCAGCATCGTCTTCTTTTGTTGTTGAAAGTTAAGTGTAGTATGGTTTTGAACGATAATAAAGGTGCAATAGGCGTGTTCGACTCTGGTTATGGAGGTTTGACAATATTAAGCCAGTTTGCAAAATTGTTGCCTGAATATGATTATATCTATCTGGGCGACAATGCGCGTGCACCATACGGAAATCGTTCTTTTGATGTAGTTTACGAGTTCACGTTGCAAGCTGTCAGACGGTTGTTTGAAATGGGCTGTCCGTTGGTTATTCTTGGATGCAATACTGCATCGGCAAAGGCGCTGCGCACCATTCAGCAGTGCGACCTGCCAAAATTGGACGCCTCGCGTAGGGTGCTTGGCATCATAAGGCCGACAGTAGAAGTGCTGGGTGATATTACTCGTAACGGACATGTCGGCATTTTTGCCACCGAAGGTACCGTTCAGTCGCAATCATATTCCATAGAATTGAAAAGAATGTATCCGGGAATGAAAGTGACGGCCGAGACATGCTCAATGTGGGTTCCGCTTATTGAAAACAGAGAATACGAAAGTGAAGGTGCTGACTACTTTGTCAGGAAAAATATAGAGCACATTCTTTCAAAAGACCCTCAGATTGATACTTTTGTGCTGGGATGTACTCACTATCCGCTATTGCTGGAGAAAATAAAAAAATATACGCCTCAAGGCATTACCATTGTTTCTCAAGGCGAGATTGTAGCCAATAGTCTTCGTACATATCTTCTGCAACATCCCGAAATGGAAAATCGCTGTATAAAAAATGGGAGCAGAATATTTTATACCACAGAATCGGCAGAAAAATTCAGCGATTCTGCAAAAATATTCTTGAAAGATGAGGTTGAAGCGCACAGATTGATGCTCAGTTGAATGGTGAAAATATAAAAATGTATCATTTTTTTACGCCACAGGAAGTGTTTCTTGTGGCTTTTTCTTTGATTCTCTCTATATAAAGAATATCTTTGTAAGTTAGAATAATAATTAATTTATATGGAAAAGCAAAAAAGATTTTTTCTTGCAGAAAAAGAGATACCTACAAAGTGGTATAATATTGTGGCGGACATGAAGAACAAACCGCTTCCAATGTTGAATCCAAAGACAAAGAAACCGGTTACGCTAGACGAGATGACCATGCTGTTCAATCGTGCATGCTCCGAACAGGAACTGAACCAAACTGACGCATGGATTGAAATCCCGGAGCAGGTGCGCGACATGTATAAGAGTTATCGTTCCACTCCTTTGGTGCGTGCATACGGTTTGGAGAAAGCCTTGGATACGCCGGCCCATATTTATTTCAAGAATGAAAGTGTAAGCCCTGTCGGTTCGCATAAGCTGAATTCTGCATTGGCGCAAGCATATTACTGTAAACAAGAGGGTGTGACAAATATCACTACCGAGACTGGTGCTGGTCAGTGGGGAGCGGCTCTCTCTTATGCAGCTAAAGCCTTTGGATTGGATTTGGCGGTATATATGGTAAAAGTAAGTTATCATCAAAAACCGTACCGTCGTTCTATCATGCAGACTTTCGGAGCGCAAGTTATTGCTTCGCCGAGTATGAGTACGCGCGCAGGAAAAGATATCTTGACTGCTAATCCTAATTATCAAGGCAGTTTGGGTACCGCTATATCAGAAGCTGTTGAGTTGGCTATGCAGACACCAAATTGCAAGTATGTGCTGGGAAGCGTGTTGAATCATGTTACATTGCATCAGACAATTATAGGTCTTGAAGCAGAGAAACAGATGGAAATGGCAGGGGAATATCCTGATGTGGTAATCGGATGTTTTGGCGGTGGCTCAAATTTTGGTGGAATATCATTCCCGTTCATGAGACATAACATTCTTGATGGAAAGAAAACAATATTCCTCGCGGCCGAACCTGCTTCTTGCCCGAAACTGACCCGAGGCGTATTTCAATACGACTTTGGCGACGAGGCTGGTTATACACCGATGTTGCCTATGTACACTCTCGGTCACGACTTCCAACCAGCTCATATCCATGCTGGCGGTCTGCGCTATCATGGCGCAGGAACAATTGTCAGCCAATTGATAAAAGACGGTATGATGAAAGGCGTAGATATCCCTCAGTTGGAATCGTTCGGCGCTGCCACTCTCTTCGCTCAGTCTGAAGGCATTATTCCGGCTCCAGAGTCATCTCATGCTATAGCGGTTGCCATTCGAGAAGCGAAAAAAGCAAAAGAGGAAGGCAAACAAAAAACAATTCTTTTCAATCTTTCGGGACACGGATTGATTGATATGGCTGCTTATGACCAATATATCGCAGGCGATTTGTCAAATTACGAATTGCCGGATGAAGTGATTAAGGAAAATGTAAACAAACTCGAAAAAATAATCTAAAATCTAAAAATCGAACATTATGGCAGAGAAAAAAGAACACAAAATTGTCACCACTGAAGGTGCAGCTGCAGGACGCAAACCAGGTGTCGCAGCACAACAAATCGCTCAATCGACTGTAGGATTGCGAATCGGTGCGGTAGTAGCATGGATTCTGGCACTTGTGGCCGAGTTCTTCGCAATCAAGTCGTTTATGATTTGTGAAGACGAGACCATCTTGGGTATGGCTCCCATGACAGCTATGATTGTATTTTTGGCAATTGACTTGGTTTGTGTGCTTGGAGGATCACTGCTTTGGAAGAAAGCGAACCATATCCATCCGGCTTCTGAAAAGAACGCCCTCACTTTCTGGTTGTGGAACAATCTGGGCGTCATTATGGCAGCAGTTGCTTTCTTGCCCTTCATCATCATTTTGCTGACAAAGAAAGACGCTGACCCGAAAACAAAAACTATCGGAACCATTGTGGCGGCTATCGCGTTGTTGATTGCTGGATTGGGCAGCTACGACTGGAATCCGTATTCGCAAGAAGAGCAGCAGGAGATTCTTAAAATGGAAGAGGCTACTTCTAATGTGTATTGGACAAAAGGCGGTAAGGTATTTCATATTTACGAAGATTGCCAGCATTTGGATCGTACAGAGGAACTGACTTTGGGTACGATAGAAGAAGCTGAACAGGCAGGAAAAGAACGTTTGTGTAAAACTTGCCGTAAACGTCATGAAGCAGAACCTGCTGCCGTAGAGGAGAACGCTAACTCGTTGATAGAAACAGTTGCTGAAAATGCTGAAGATGCACCTGAAACTATTAAAGACGAATTAGAATCTTCTGAAGAATAATCTTTCGGATAGATTTCTTTTAAAAGATGTGGAAGACAGTGTTCTCCCGCATCTTTTTTTGTGCATTTTTTTGTTTTGCCGACATCTTTTTGCTTAAAATTCTGCATTTATGTTGTATTTGCTGCAGATAAAGCCTTTTAAAGAATGCCTTTCGGTGGTGTTTGTGTTATTGTATACAAATGTAGATTGTTGTTGGCGACAGAACAAAAAAAGCATCGGAGAAATGCCGATGCTTTTTCTGTATGGAATTATTCAAATTTATTTCACTGAAGTAGAATCTACATTCAGTGTGTCAATAACGATTGCCGTAGAGTCTGCGGCTGGTTCTGCCACAATGTTTTCAATGACTGCAGCTGCATTGTCGTTGTTTTCAGCTTTCACTTCAAATGGGAAAATCTTTGTAAGCCAGAAATATCCCAAAATGAATGCTACAACACCGATAATGATGCCGACTTTAGCCATATCTTTAGTTTCGACCAATCCTGTAGAGGCGGCAATGGCATTAGGCGGTGTACTGATAGGGAACAGCATTGCGATAGAAGCACATACCGCAATGAATGAAATCATAGCGTGTGTTCCACCCAGTGCGTTGAATGCGTCATGACTGGCAGCTTCAGGCATAGCCAAAGCTTCAGCAACAACAATCAGAATAGGAATCAACAGCGCAGCTGTAGCGGAGTTGCTGATAAAGTTTGACAAGAAATAGCAAACCAAACCGGCAATAATGAAGATGAGTACAACTCCCATTTCTCCAAAAGGTATGGCTTCGATAAGCACTTTTGCCAAGCCCGTACCTTGAAGGTCGGTACCAAGTGCAAAACCTCCGGCAACCAACCAAAGAACGGTCCAGTTGATTTCTTTTATGTCTTCTTTTGTGAAAATACCGCAACAAGTGAGAACTGCCAATGGAATCAAGGCAACAACATTAGAGTTGATTTTTGTCCATTGTTCTGTAATCCAGAGTAGGATAGTACCTATGAATGTACACCATACGACAATAGTTTTCCAATCGGTTTTTCTTTCGCTTTTTTTGATGTCAAGCACCACTTCTTTTGATTTGAATGGAAACAATATCTGCAAGAGTACCCATGCGAAAAGAATCATGATGACAACAAACGGAATCATTCTGAGCGCCCATTCTGCGAATGTTACTTCGCAACCAGCTTCAGCAAGGAATTTTACGGCAGTTGCATTCGGAGGTGTGCCAATCGGTGTTCCAATTCCGCCAAGGTTTGCTGCTACAGGGATGGCGAGCGAAAGTCCTATTTTTCCTTTGTCGTCGCTTGGCAATACTGCCAACACAGGAGCCAAGAAAGCCAACATCATAGCAGCGGTGGCTGTGTTGCTCATGAACATAGAGAATATAGCGATAACAACCAAAAATCCAAGTAATACCATTTGTGGCTTTTTGCCGAAAGGCTTCAGCAGAATGCGAGCTAAGGTTACGTCCAATCCGTATTTTGAGGCCATGATTGCCAGCACAAAACCGCCAAGGAAAAGCATGACGACAGGGTCGGCAAAAGAGCTCATCAAAGATTTGTAGTTAACCAATTCTCCGGCTTCTTCATTGCAAAGAAATCCAATGCCTTTGTTAGATACTGTCAGTAATGAAACAACAATAATCATTACAGAAGTCGTCCAGTTGGGGATTGGCTCGAAAATCCACAACAAGGCTGCCAAAATAAACAATGCGATTACGCGCTGTTGTACAACGGTCAGTGCCTCAATGCCGAAAAATTCGGTTGGCACGCACCAAAAGAACAATCCGATCAGGATTGATGCAATCAGTGAGATTAATTTTGTTTTACTCATTTTTTGATGGTTTGTAATAATGTTATTAATGAAAATGCAAAGGTACGAATTTTAATTTAGAAAACTTGGCTGATAAAAAGAAAAAAAACGAGAGCGACATTGGTCGCTCTCGTTTTTCGTTGACGTTATGTTCAAACTATTTTTCTTTAATGAAAATCGTATGATACATTTTGCCGTTTGTCGTTTTCACTTTAAGTATATATGTGCCTTGTGCCATTGTCGAAACATTGATGTCGTTGCCGTTGTTCTGTGCGATTCTCAATGCTCCGTTGATGTCGTAAACTAAAGCCTCAGCCACTTTTTCAGCGTTTGTAATATGAATTACATCAATAGCTGGATTCGGATATACGATCAGATCAAATTGCTCAGCGTCAGCATCATCGATTCCTGTTGTTGAAGACAAGGTTACATTTATCCATTCTGACTTTTTCTCTTCAGAACCGCGGTAAGCTGTAACAATGTAGCTGTACATGCTTGCAGTGCCTTTGGTGTCAATTACAACCTCTTCAAAAAGTTTGTTACCCATATCCTTCTTGTCATAATCGCCAACAATGTCGCCTTCGCCATCTTCTACAGTCAGATAATAGCCTTCGGCGTTCTCTGCTGCGTTCCAGTTGGCAACAAAAGAGCTGCTGGTGATGTCGCTTGCTTCGGTTGCTTCAATATCGCCCAATTCAACGACAGGTGTGCTCACGGTAATGTTTTGTGTGCCAGAAGTCATCGGATAGTTTGTAGTGCGGACACGTATCTTGTAATTGCCGTCAGCAATGTTGAACGGAAGTTTGCCCATAAATGTGCCGCCAAAATCGGTAGTGATTTGGTCGAGAACAATCGGGGATGAGAATGAACCGTTTGCGTCCGAGAGTTCTAGATATGCCACATTGGCAGCCGCATCCAGGTTGTATGGCGACATTGTTCCAGTAATGCTGAAATTCAATGTGATGGCATCGCCTGCCTGATACTGCGTATTGTTCAAATTGTTAACTGTCAATGTCGGTTTGTAAATCATCAGAATGTCATCTACGTATAGTTTGTCATTTGTATCGCCTTTTCCTGCATTCTCATTCGTATTGAATGTAATCAGCATATAACGCGGGTCTGTGGATGTACCTTTCGAAAACGGAACAGTTTTACGTACCCAATTTGAGTTACTTTCTGATATCTTGCCAGATGCGGTAGCAACTACATACGGAGAATATGTGCCGCTATTGCTGCTTGTAATAGGGTCGCGCATGTCAATGTTTCCATGAAGAACAGCATTTACTGTTCCGTCTCCATCTCCAGAAGTTCCCGATTCAAATTTTACCCAGAATGTCAGAGAGTCTGGTGTCATAGTAAATGGGGCGTTGAATCCGTTGCTGTTGCGGTCTGTGTAGTTGTAATTGCCCGAGAAATCATCAGCAGTCATGCTGCCCATGTTTATTCTTCCTGTTGTGAGATTACCATTTGCCATGATTTTTAAGAACGCTTTTCTAGTATTGATGACAACGCTGGCGCTACCTTTTGTTCCAGGACGCTTTACACTTGTGGATTTGTTCATTTGTGAAGCCCCCATGTTTGCGTAAGATCCTGTTGCAGTCTTAAATCCATTCCATCCGATAGGTTCTGCATTCTCAGAAGTTGAACTTTCCCACAATTCAAAGTCTGGATTCGGCAATTGCGAACCATAGTAGTCGCCTTTGGTGGCGAAGCTTACTGTTTTCGTATATTCTTTGCCGTCAATGAGTGCAGTTACGGTAGCAGAATATCCAGATGATTTGTTCAATCCGGTAATTGTGCATGATGTAGCATTGCCGCTCAAAGTCTGTGTATTTCCGTTGCATGTCACTTTTACAGAAGTTGGAGTGACATCGGTGTCGGAGATGACTATCCATTTCACGGTAGCGGTGGTCTTTTCGGCCGAAACGCTTGCATTGAATGTGATTGAAGCTACAGCCTCCTCGTCGGTTGTTACGCTTATGACTTCCGAAGCGTCAGCATCAATGCCGTTTTCTGTAGCAATTACGGTGTAAGTGTATGCGGTAGCGGCATTCAGTCCGTCAATTACAACAGATGTGTTTCCTGCTTCCACTTCTTTTCTTGCTACGATGTTGTCGCCGTTCTTCACAATAACCGTATATGTAGCGTTGGCGCTCGATTTCACCCAATTAGCTTTGAATGAGTTGCTGCTAACTTCGGTAGCTGCTTTGCTCGAAGCTGCCTTAGGTCTCACTGTACCACTGACATTCAAAGTCTTTGCTTCTGCATTTCTAGAATTAAATGTCAGAGTGGCTTCATAGTTGCCTGGAGTATCGCTTGTCAAACCAATGATAAGTTCTTCGTTCGCATTGATTTGTCCGTTAGAGATAATGAATGCTTCGTCTCCTTCTATGGTTACTTTTATCACGCCAAGCAGGTTTTCACCAGCAACAGTCATGGTCTGATTTTGCGTTTTGTTCACAATTGTGTTGAATGCCGGAATAGCAGTAATGTCTGCTATCGCAGGTGCATTCACGGTTGTGACTGTAGCAGTAGCTGGTTCCGATTCCAAATTGTTATCATCTGTTGCAATCAGTTCCAAGGTGTAGTTCGTGTTTGCTTCAAGGTTCGTGATTTCAAACGATGTCTCATTTCCGCGATAAACTTCATTGTCGTTTACTTTCAATATATAGTTTGTAGCGCCTTCGGATGCGCTCCAGTATGCGATGCAAGAGCTGTTTGTCACATCATTTACACCGAATGCAGACGTTTTTCTTGGCGTTGCTGTTCCTGTAATATTGATGACAACATCTTCGGCTCCTTCTGATACCAATGTTACTTGTGCATTGAACACTCCAGTTGCTCTTGGCAAGAAAGTGATGTTGAACGAGCCGCCGTCTTTCGAGGTGATGACATCATTTAATCCAAAGTATTCGCTTCCTTCGATGGTCACATCTATATGATGATCAAGAGCCGAAGGAGTAAGGTTGACGGTCTTGTTTTCCCAATCGTTTATCTGTAGATTGAAAGATTTTTCAAAATCAGTGTAAGCAATGACGGGTTTGCTGGTGCTGACGCTGATTTCGTTTGATGGGGCAGACCAAATGTCATTTATAATAGCATTTACGGTGTAAGTATATGCCGTTTCAGCCTCAAGACCGTTCACTTTTATGTTGGTGTCTTTGGTATATTCGCCATAGGCTATTACATCGTCTTTCTTGACTTCTACATAGTAGGTCGCATTATCAGTTTCAATTCCGTTCCAATTGGCAACGAAAGTTGTGCCTCTGATATCGCTTGCTTCTGTTGCAGTAGGAGCAGCAGGTTTGCAGATTCCTGTGAATTTGAAAGTTTTGCTTTCTGCGAATTCGCTCGAAATAATGATAGAGCCTTCATATTTGCCAATAATGTTAGGAGCGAAGGTCAATGTAAGTTCGCCGCTTTCCTGAAGTTCTGTCTTATTGATGCTGAAGAATCCGCTTTCGTCTGCAAGTGTTACATCGATTTTGCTGACAATGTTTTCGCCAACAATATTCAGTGTAACGCTTTCCTGTTCGTTATTCACTGCATTGAGGTTGTTCTCTCCTGAAATAGAGATAACCGGTGTTTCCAGTGAATTGACAGAAATAGTGTTCGATTTCTCCGAAACGAAAGAGTTGACTGTAGCGGTAACATAATAGTTGTATTGAACATTAGGAATCAATCCTTCTACAAGTGCAGATGTTTCGTTGCCTTCATATTTCACTTCGTCGTTTACATACAGCGTGTAAGTGGCGCCAGCGACAGCTTCCCAATTAGCCACGAATGATGTAGGCTGCAAGTCAGTCGCTTCGGTGGCAACAGGAGCTTCTGTGTTCGCTGTACCCGAAATGTTTATGGTTATAGTCGTTTCGCCAGATTTCAATGTGATTTCGCTCGAATATGTACCTACTGCAGTAGGAGCAAATACAATGTCGAAAGTACCGCCTTCGGCAGTTAGCGTGTTGTTTTCAATGCTGAAGAAATCTGAACCGCTTACAGTTGCTTGTATGTTTTCGGTAAGTTCAGCCGCAGTCACTTCTACAGTTTTGCTGTCGTTGCTTCCCCTTGTGGCGATAAATGAAGTGTTGAATTCTTTATAACTGATAGCAGCGCCGCCTGTAGTTGTTACTGTTATTGTATTCGAGTAGTCTGATGTCAATTCGTTTACAACAACTTTCACCGTATAGGTGTAAACCGTGCTTGATATTAAGTTTGTCACATTGTGTGATGTTTCATTTCCGTCAACAGTGATGACATTTTCGTAATTGTTCGACAAAATTGTCAGAATATATGAAGATGCGTTTTCTATTGCTTCCCAGTTGGCTGTGAAAGAAACTCCGCTGATATTTGTTGCCTCAGTAGCGACTGGTGTTTGCGGATTGGCAGTAGCATTGATGCTGACTGTTTTTTCTTCTGCCATGTCAGTAGTCAGTTTCAGTGTAGCGGTATACTTGCCGACAGTTGTAGGCGCAAAGGTCAGTGTGATGTCGCCGCTTTCTGTAATGGCGTTTTTGTCGATGCTGAAATATCCGCTTTCGTCGGTCAAGGCAATGGCAATGTTTTCAATTGCATTCTCGCTGCTGACATTGAAAGTCAGGGTAGCGGTTTCATTCACAATTGTAACGATTTCAGTTTCGCCTTCGATACTGATGACTGGCGTTTTCAGCGTGTTTACATTAATAGTGTTTGAAACTTCAGATGTAAGTTCGTTAATAGTGGCTGTTACATAATAGGTGTATTCGGTATTTGCAGTCAATCCTGTCAGTTCGAAAGAATTTTCTGTTCCGTTGTATTTTTCTTCATTGTTGACATACAATGTGAATGTTGCACCTTCCATGGCTTCCCAGTTCGCAGTGAAAGTTTCGCAACGAACATTTGTTGCTTCGGTAGCGACCGGTGTTTGTGGATTAGCAGTAGCATCGATGCTGACAGTCTTTTCTTCTGCCATGTCAGTAGTCAATTTCAGTGTGGCAGTAAATTTGCCTACAGTTGCAGGCGCAAAGGTCAGTGTGATGTCACCGCTTTCTGTGATTGCATTCTTGTCAATGCTGAAGTATCCGCTTTCGTTGTTAAGTGCAATGGCAATGTCTTCAATAGCATTCTCGCTGCTGACATTGAAAGTCAGGGTGGCGGTCTCATTCACAATTGTAACGATTTCAGTTTCGCCTTCAATGTTGATGACTGGCGTTTTCAGCGTGTTTACTTCTATCGTGTTTGAAGGTTCTGTAACATATTCGCCTACATTTGCTGTTACATAGTATGCGTATTGCGTGTTGGCGGTCAGTCCAGACAGATCAAAAGATGTTTCAGTACCGGTATATTTTTCTTCGCCATTCACATACAAGGTGTAAGCTGTAGCGTCAGCCACGCTTTCCCAATTTGCAGTGAATGTTTCGCAACGAATATTGGTTGCCTCGGTAGCTACAGGGGCTACAGGAGTTGCTGTGCCGGTAATTTCGATTTTTTGATCCTCTGCGTATTTCGATGAAATAGTGACTGTTGCTTTGTAAACGCCGACAGTTGTAGGCGCAAAGGTCAGCGTGATGTTGCCGCTTTCAGTGATAGCGTTTTTATCAATGCTGAAGAAACCGCTTTCGTCGGTCAAGGCGATGGCAATGTCTTCCACCGCATTCTCGCTGCTGACCGTCAATACAATTTCTTTCGAGAGATTGTAGGTGCAATTGATTTCTGTTTCACCCTCAATGTTAATAGTTGGGGTAGGAAGGGTATTCAATGTAATTGTATTTGATTGCTCAGATACAAATCCGTCGATGGTGGCGATTACATAATAGCTGTATTCTGTATTTGCCTGCAGTTCGGTAAAGTCATATGAACTTTCTGTACCGTTGTATTTTTCTTCTCCATTCAGGTAGAGTGTGTAAGTGGCATTTTCAACAGTTCCCCAATTTGCTGTGAATGTTTTGCATGCAATGTTTGTAGCAGTAGTAGCCACAGGTGTTGCGGGTATGGCTGTTCCGGTTACAGATATAGTCTTTTCTTCTGCGAGGTCTGACGAAATGGTTACAGTCGCAGTGTATTCTCCTACAGTTGTAGGTGCGAAAGTCAAGATAATGTTTCCGCTTTCAGTGATTGTATTCTTGTCAATGCTGAAGAATCCGCTTTCGTCCGTGATGGTTGCTGCGATGTCTTCTATCGTGTTTTCGCTGCTGACGGTCAATGTGATGTTGGCCTGTGCGTTGATGGCTGATTTTACAGTTTCATCTCCATTGATATTGATGACAGGAACGGGCAATGTGCTCAAATAAATCGTATTAGATATTTCTGAAGTGACATCGTTTATGGTTACTGTCACATAGTAATTGTAGGCGGTGTTTGGTTCAAGGCCTGTAAAGTCGTATGAATTTTCCGTACCGCTGTATTTCTTTTCTCCGTTCAGGTAGAGGGTGTAGGTTGCGTTTTCTACGGCCTCCCAGTTTGCAGTGAATGTTTCACAGCGGATGTTTGTGGCTTCAGTAGCAATAGGCGCTACAGGGATAGCCACACCGCTAATAGCGATGTTGAGGTCAGCTGCACATTCAGAAGTGGCGATGATGATGTCGGTAAAACGGCCGATTGTGTTCGGTGCGAAGTTGATGGTCAAAGCACCGCTTTCGTTGATGGTAACAGGAGATACAGAGTATGGCTCGCCGCCTTGAAGTGCAATGTTTATGGCATCTACCAGATATTGCGAAGTGAGGTTGACAGAAGCTTCGGCAGAGTTGCCAAACACTACGCTGAAATCAACGGCAGTCTTATCGCTGCTGATGAGTGGCGTCTGTGTTGTCACAGAAATGCTGTTCGAAGCGGTTGCGCTTTCGTATCCGCCGCCGATAGCCACTACACTGTAAGTGTAAGCCGTATAGCAATCCAAACCGGTTACATCGAATGTTGTTGCTGTCGTTTCGGTTGTGAATACACTCGTGCTTCCATTATAGACGGTAAGTCTGTATTTTTCAGCGCCCGCACTGGCATTCCAGTTGGCGGTGAATGATTTTGCTGCGATGTTGGTTGCGGCTGTCGCTGCTGGTGTGGCAGGACGAGCTGCTCCGGAAAGTGCAACCGTTACACTGGTAGCGCCGTCAGAAATGGTAACGGTGCCAGTATGGTCGCCAGCTGATTTAGGAACGAAAGAAATAGAAGTGGTTACACTTCCGTCCATGCACGATCCTGTGTTGGCTATAGGAGAGGATACACTAAAATGTTCGCTATTGCTTGTTATGGTCAGTTGCTTGTTTACATTACAGAATGCAACAGTGGCATTTTTTGATGAAGTTTCACCAACGGCAATAATATCGAACGAAAGCGATGTTGGGTTTACGGAAAGTTCTTTGGCGTGTTTGGTGATAGTTACATTTTTAAAGTAGCCGGCAAAGTTTCCGCTCCAACAAAGTTTCACATATCTTGTCGTTTTTGATAAATTTTTATTGATATTGTTGTTGGTTCTGCTTGTACTGCTCCAGATCTGTGTCCAACTAGAATTGTCACTACTTTCTGACACATAAAATTCAGTATCTGTTGTAGCGCTGGAATTTGTGGCAGTGGAGAAAGTAATAGAGCCGGGAATGCAATTTAATTGAAATATAACATATTTGTCATCCCAATTGTATGCAGGAGCGGCAAATATGGATGTGCTAGTTCCTCCAAGTACAATACCGTTAGAATTATTCCAACTTGTGGTTCCGCCGCTGCCAACTTTGTTGTTAAAGTCTGTTTGTGTGATGGTGTGGTCACCATTGGAGATGTCCACTACACCAGCTGCATATGCATTTGCTCCTATGAAGAAAGCAAACGCCGTCAAATAAATTTTTCTGAATGTTTTTTTCATATTCGTAAGTGTTATTATTTCCGTGTTTAGTTTTATATATTGTAGAATATCACTTCTGTGTATTCCGTATTGTTTTCAAATTTAAGGTTGTTCAAATAAATGAACGGTGTACTTGTCTGTACTGTCTCGGTGTTTTTACCTCCAAAACACTCAAAAGTCTGTTGTTGTTTTAAGAAAAAGTGCAGATATGTCAGAGATATTTGTACCTCTGCATTCCGCACTTTATGTTATGTGTAATACATGTTATGTGTATTCAAAACTCAAATCTCGGTGATAGAAGAGTCGTATGTTACAACAACATCCATTTCTTCTCCTGCGTATTCTTCAGTTTCTTTGTCGTAAAGCTTTACGAGTACATTGAGGGTAAGTACCCCATCTTTTGTGATGTAACAAGAATTTATAGAAACTTTTGTTTTTACAATAAATCCAAATACAGAACTCATGTCCACTTCGGGTCCGTCAGATTCTCCGTCGGCAGTAAGTGTAGTGTTTCCTTCTGCGTCAGTAGTTGCAGTGAGGCTATTTACATCAATGTTGCCCACTTCAATGCCTAAAAAAGAAAAATTTTGGATGCTTAGAGTGTATTTGCCAGCATTTTTAGTGTCTTCAGCTACATCTACAAATTGCAAAGAAGGGTAGTCGTTGCCAGAAAAGTTTACATTCAGTTTTCCTTTACCGTAAGTTTTTACAAAATCTGCAGTTTGATCTTCGCCTCCATCAGTTTGTTCTTGTTCATCCTTTTTTTTGTCGTCATCGTCATCGCTGCAGGATGAAAATGAGAAAGCGGCCAATGTGGCACAAAACGCCAACATAGCAAAGAATCTTTTGTTTGTTTTCATTTTTTCTTTTTTTTTTATGGTTAAAATTAAAATAAATAAGCAATGCCAATCGTGCCGTAAATGGGGTACATGTCAAATTTTATCACTTCAAAGTCTTTCTTGAAAATGTCATTCAACCCCCATTGCAAGTCCAAAGCTACAGCCAAATGTTTCAAAACTTTCCAGTCTGCGCCAAATTGTACACCAATATTCCATTTGCGTAAATCATTGGAAAAATCGTAATCGGCTGTGCTGACCGCAACATAATCTCCGGTCGGGTCTCCCTCTCTTAAATATCCGTCCATCGCTTTACCCGAAAAATCTTTTCCTAACAAATGAGAATAATATGGTCCGAGACGAAGTTTCCAGCGGTCGGTGACTTTGCATGTCACAAGGAGGGGAATAGATAAGTAGGAATTGTTTACCTTAGTGATGACATGTCCTGTAAAAGCTCCTTCAACCATGGTGCCGTCGCCCCCATCCATTCGCATGTTGTAATTTTTAACTTGTGCTTGGGTTTCCATTCCCTTTTGTTCCAAGCGAATGCCAAGTAATAATCCCCAATTACGATTTCGTTTGAAAGTTTTGTTTACATTGCCTTCTATGTAGAAATGCATTTTTGGTTTGAAACTTTCTATTTTTCGAATTTCAGCGGGAAGGGGCATGGGTGAAGTTCCGCCAATTTCATAACCTGCTCTAAGAGAGTATTCTACGCCTCGTCCAAGTGCTTTGAATGTATATGCTGTGCGCTCCAGTATGTGTCCCATGAATGTTTTGTCACCTTCGTTTTTCTCGAATTCTGTAACGCTGTCAGTATATTCAAAGTTTTGTGCTTGAGTATTTGATACAAAGCACAGTGCAATACAAAAAATAATATATTTTAATGCATTCATTCTTCTGAGTTCGTTTTTGGTTCAAAATGTACGGTTAATTCATCAATATACATGCAACTTCCTATAGCACCATAAAACAAGTCGCCTTTATAACTTGATGTGAAAACGATGGTTAGGTAATATCCGCCGTCATTTAATATGTCTTCGTCCACCTCTAATCCGTTTTGAGGTGTGAAAGGAATATCCATGTGATGATATTCTGCTGTTTCAATGTCACCTTCTTCAACAATCACGTCGTCATAATTTAATTTGGCTAAAAGTACGATGTTGTCAGCTGTTAAGATATTTGAACCATCTAAAGGGATGTCATTGCCTAATTTGTCTTTCTTTGGTTTGAAAAATACGGCATATACATCAGGATATTCAATCATGTCAGGCAAGACATTGAGCTTTTCATCGGTATACTTTGGCTCTCGATGAAATTTGTACCAAAAGTCAATGTGTGTAGGTTTCTGCATTACGCGGATGCCAAATTTTGTTGATTGCAATGGAGCCTTCATGGCTTGGTCTTTTTCGAATGTACCAATAAAGAAGTTTCCTGCAGCGATGGGCATTTTAGACCATTCACCAAGTTTCCCGACATAACAGGTGGTTACTTTTACGCCACGTCCTTTGTAACCGTTTTCTGTACAATATGTTGGGTATTCCTCAGCGGGAGCTGCACCATGAACAACGGAAAAACCACCATTTGCCGATGTCCAGCTTTTGTCAACTTCTCCATCGAAAATGTCGTAAAGAGTATGGAACTTCTCACTGTCATCGTAATATTCAAAGCTAAAATACCGTGTATTGTCTTCGCCAACAAGAAATTCGGCTTGAGGGGATATTTTCACTACATAGTCTTTCAGATGTTTCCCATCTTCGGCAGTTACCGTGTATGTTTGTTCGTATTGCTCACTTTTTTTGAATGTCAAGGTTGTGCCACTGTAAGGGTATATTGTGGCGCCGTCCGTAAGTGTGAATTCAGGAGTGAGTTGTATTTCGTCGGGAAGTTTGTCGAACATGTTAGGTTTTACCCAAATATTGACTAAATGTGCTCCCAATGATAAAGGGATAGTCTTTCCTCCGGAACGGTATTCGTCAGACAAGTCAGGGACGAAGCAAGTGTGTATGTCAGCCTCAGCGTTGGGCGCTTCGTCTTGGATGCAGGAAATGAAACATGAAATGCACAATAATGTGCTTATAAATAATGTAGATTTAATTTTCATATACTCATATCTGTAAAAACTGCGCAAAGTTAATATGATTTTTCTTATAAAAAACATAAAATGGAATTTTTGAACATGTTATAAGAATATGGGAATATCCCGATTTGTTCGATTTTTGATTTCAATCGGTTGATATTTAAAATGTTAAGTTGTTGATAGAAAATGGTTCTGTATGTGCGCCATGTCTAAAAAAGAACGGGGGCGCAATGCTGTTGTGCATGCGCCCCCGTAGATGCATATTAGATTATTTTAAGTAGTCTGTAATGTTTTTCTCGATGCGTTTGGCGATGTCTTCGCTTTGCTCTTTGCAGAATTTTTCACCAGTGATGTGTTCGTATAGTTCGATGTATCTGTCGCTGATTTCAATTACTTTCGCCTCTGTCATTTCTGGCACTTTCTGACCTTCTTTTCCTTGAAATCCGTTTTCCATGAGCCATTCGCGAACAAACTCCTTGGAGAGTTGCTTTTGAGGTTCGCCTTTTTTAAAGCGTTCTTCGTAGCCATCGGAGTAGAAGTAACGGCTGGAGTCTGGTGTGTGAATTTCGTCCATCAGGTATATCTTGCCGTCTTTTTTGCCGAATTCGTATTTCGTGTCGACGAGAATCAACCCGCGTTTCGCAGCCATTTCAGTGCCTCGTTCGAAAAGTGCCATGGTGTATTTCTCCAAAATTTCATATTCTTCTTTTGAAACAAGTCCTTTGGCGATGATTTCTTCTTTGGAGATGTCAGCGTCATGTTCTCCGATTTCCGCTTTTGTGGTAGGAGTGATGATAGGGGTCGGAAATTTTTGGTTCTCTCTCATGCCGTCAGGTATTTTTACACCGCATATTTCGCGCGCTCCGGCTTTGTAGCTTCGCCATGCGCTTCCGCACAAGTATCCGCGTACAATCATCTCTACGGGATAGCCTTCGCAACGGATGCCCACAGTCACCATCGGGTCGGGGGTTGCAAGTTTCCAGTTCGGGCAGATGTCGGTTGTTGCATCAAGGAATTTGGCGGCAATCTGGTTCAGCATTTGCCCCTTGAACGGTATGCCCTTAGGCAGTATCACATCAAATGCGGAGATGCGGTCGGTGGCCACCATCACTAATTTGTCGTTGCCTATAGAATATACATCGCGTACTTTTCCGTGATATACGCTTGTTTGACCTTTGAAATTAAAGTCAGTTTTTGTTAATGCTTCCATTGTTTTATAGTTTAATTGTTTGATGTTTCTGTTTTCAAATCGCGATTTCTCTTGTCGTACGCTTCGACAATGCGCTGTACCAGCCGATGGCGCACAATGTCGCCTTTGTCGAATTCTATTTTGGCAATGCCTTTTATGTTATGCAGAACCTCTAGTGCATCGCGCAGTCCTGATTTTTGCGAACTCGGCAGGTCTATTTGCGTCATGTCGCCGGTAACTATCATTTTGGAGTGCATGCCCATGCGGGTCAGGAACATTTTTATTTGTTGCGTGGTTGTGTTCTGAGCCTCGTCGAGTATGACGATGGCGTCGTTGAGTGTCCGTCCGCGCATGAAGGCCAACGGCGCTATTTGGATGACGCCGTTTTCAAGGTGCTCTTTCAGTTTTGCACCAGGAATCATGTCTTGCAACGCATCATACAGCGGTTGCAGATAAGGGTCAATTTTTTCTTTCATGTCGCCAGGCAGAAAACCGAGCTTTTCTCCTGCTTCAACAGCGGGGCGCGAGAGGATTATCTTTTTCACTTCCTTGCTTTTCAGCGCTTTTACAGCCAAGGCGATGGCCGTGTATGTTTTTCCGCTTCCTGCAGGACCTATGGCAAACAGCAAGTCGCATTTGTCGAATTCTTTAACAAGTTTCTGCTGATTTTTTGTTCTTGCTACAATAGGCTTCCCATTCATGCCGAACAGAATGAGGTTGTCATCGGGTTTTAGTTCTTCGATTGCGTTCCCTCTGGCAATGCTGATAATAATCTCTGAGGGCAGTCTGTTGTAATCGGCGCAATATTTCTGCATTTTCAGAATGGCGTTTTCAAACGCGGAAACATCTTCTTCGCTGCCCGAAACCTTTACAACACAACCGCGCGAGTGAATTTGCAGTTTAGGGTAGAGGTTTTTTAACAGTACGACGTTCTCGTTGTTCACACCTAAAAAAATGGTGGGGTCAACATCTTCGAGCTTGAAAATACTTTCTGTCATATTTTGTAAAAAAACAACTGCGAAGATATAAATTATTTGCCGAATTCTAAAAAATGCGATTTTGAAAATTTGTAAATCGAAAATGTTTGTGTAATATTGTAACAAAAAAAATGAGAACGGCATGTCGGTGTCATTGAAAGGATACGTGACAGTCCGTTTTGCGCAAAAACATTTTTTGTATGAATTTGAATGAGATAAAATCTTTCTTTTTTGTTGGAATAGCCGGTACGGGCATGAGCGCTATTGCGCAATATCTTCGCGGACTTGGAAAAACAGTGTCGGGTTCTGATCGCCTTTTCTCTCCGACAGAGAAAATGGAAATTCAGCTTCAGTTTGAAAAAATGGGTATCGGATGCCATTTTCAAGATGGTAGCGGGATTGATGAAAAAACAGATGTTGTAGTGGTCTCTACGGCCATAGAGCAGACTAATGTGGAGTATCAAAAGGCGTTGTCGCTCAATATTCCGGTAGTGAAACGGTCGGAGATATTGGCTATGATAGCCAATTCGACAAAAACAATAGCTGTGGGCGGAACATCAGGCAAATCCACTACTACGGCTATGATTTTCCATATTCTTGAGAAATGCGGAAAATCTCCTTCGCTCATAACGGGGGCAGGTTTAGCCTCGTTGCAGCGCAAGGGTTTGCCTGGCAATGCTTATAACGGAAACGGAGACTGGCTGGTGATTGAAGCGGACGAGTCGGATGGCTCTATTGTCGGTTACAAACCGGAAATTTCGGTGCTGCTCAATATGGAGCGGGACCATAAGGAGTTTGACGAACTGATACAGTTGTTCGCGACATTCAAGTCGAATACACGCAAAGCATTTGTTGTGAATTATGATTGCGATAAGTCTCGTTCCCTTTCCGAAAATCCCGAATATGATTTCTCGGCGAATGGGCAGAATGTGGGATTCTTTGGCACAGATTTTATCCAGAAGGGTTTCTCTATATCTTTCACGGTGAATGGCATTCCGTGCACTTTGCCGTTGATAGGGCGTCATAATATGGAGAATGCGTTAGCTGCTATGGCGGTGTGTCATCAAGCAGGGGTAGATGTTAAAAACAGTGCAGAAGCGTTGTCGTCATTCGAGGGAATTTATCGTCGTACACAGTTGGTCGGCAGCGATGCGTCTCGTAAAATATATGTAATAGATGATTTCGCCCATAATCCGTCGGAAGTGGCATGTGCCATTAAAGCTTGTCAGGCAGTGGCGTCGCATGTTCTGGCGTATTTCCAACCTCATGGATTTGGACCATTGCGTTTCATGCATAAGGAGTTGGCGGAGGAAGTGGCTGCAGTATTGCGTCCGTCTGATGTGTTCTTTGTGGGCGATGTGTATTATGCAGGCGGAACGGTAAATAGAGATATAACGGCCGATGTGGTGAGCGATGATGTACAGAAATTTGGGAAGAATGCGGTGTATGCCCGCGACAAATCTTATGCGGAAAAAGTTTTGCTTGATGCGGTTTCAGATGATTGCGTGGTGCTGATAATGGGTGCGCGTGACCCTCATTTGACGGATTTCGCAAAGAGCGTGTTCGATAAAATATAGATCTTACTATTAATATATGAGAAAAAATTTGATTCTTATAGTGGCACTTCTGACATGTTTTGTCGCTTCGTGGGCTGATAATGAACGAAAAATCTCGTTTAAGGAACTTCCTGGCGAAGCAAAGGTGTTCTTGAAAGAAAATTTTGGCGGCGAAAAAATTCTTTGGGCGCACGAAGAATACGAATATACGCATGACAAAAAACATTACGAAGTGCATCTTTCTGACGGCACGGAAATAGAGTTCGACAAAATGGGGGTGTGGAAAGAAATTGACTGTAAATTTAAGCCGTTGCCTAAAAATATAATCCCTAAGAAAATTCAAAAATTTTTGTCGGAAACATATCCCGATACCAAATCTGTAAAAATAGAACGCGACCTGTACGGGTATGAAGTGAAATTGAGCAACGGACGCGAATTGGTGTTTGACGACAACGGTGACTTTATAAGATTCGATGAGTGAAAAAGTGAATGATAGTAATGTTGCTGTAGTCAACCGCGCAGAAAGGATATCCTCCGTTCGCGAAATGATGAAACAGCAAGGAATTGACGCTTTGCTAGTGACCGATGCCGACCCGTATCTCAGTGAATATCCTGCGAACTGCTGGAAAGAACGCTCTTGGTTGTCGGGCTTTACGGGTTCCAATGGCGTTTTTGTAGTTACGTGTGATAAGCTTCTCTTGTGGACCGATTCCCGTTATCGTTTGCAGGCCGACATTCAAATGCGTGGCGTCCAGACGGACATTTTTATCTCCAACGATTTTGATGATGTCTCACATTGGCTGCGTGATAACTTGGTCCCAGGCGCGACCGTCGCGTTTCGAGGAGAGTGCTTCTCTGCCTCAAGAATCGAAAAAATGGAAAGCAAACTTACGGGTTTTTCATTTAAATCAGCTGATATGCTGTCGGCTTTGTGGCATGAGCGTCCGAAGCGTTCGTCCATGCCTTTTTTTGTGTTTGATGATAAATTTGCGGGATGCAATGCCATGCAAAAAATGCAGCTTGTTCGCTCGGAAATGACAGAAAATAAGGTGTCGGCTTTGCTTCTGACGGCACTCGACGAAGTGGCATGGCTGTTGAACGTGAGAGGGACAGATGTGGCTTACAATCCTGTTGCGGAAGGGTTCTTGCTGCTTACTGAAAAAAAAACGGCGCTGTTTTGCAACGAAAAAAAATGTACGGCAGATTTGATGCGGTATTTTTCTGCTTTGGATGTCGAAGTGCATGCCGAGTCGGAACTGAAGAGTGCACTTGAACGGCATGATGGCGCATTTTGGGCCGACATGAATGTGTTGAACCACGACTTGTACAGATTGTTGCGAGGAAAGTTGATAAAAAAAGGGCATACGCCGGTTTGTGTTTGTAAGGCAATAAAAAACAAAACTGAAATAGCAGGCATTGAAAATGCATGTGTGAAAGATGGAGTGGCTATGGTGCGTTTCAATGTCTGGCTCGAGAACGCGTTAGAGGCGGGCGAACGCTTGACCGAAATTTTGCTGGCAGAAAAGTTGCGTTCGTATAGGGCAGAACAAACTGATTTCTGTGGCGAGAGTTTTGCGCCGATTGTAGCTTATGCCGACCATGCGGCCATAGTGCATTATTCTGCCACATCCGAAACCGATGCTGTATTACGGCCTTCGGGATTTCTGCTTATCGATTCAGGTGGACAATATTCGGATGGTACCACGGATATCACCAGAACATTTGTTCTGGGGGAATTGACAGAGCTGCAACGACTCGATTATACATTGGTGCTGAAAGGAAATGTCGCTTTGGCTTCTGCAATATTTCCTGAAAAGACGACGGGGGCGCATCTTGATGTGCTGGCAAGGCAGTTCCTGTGGAAAAATGCTCTCGACTATGGACATGGTACAGGACATGGCATTGGGCATTTCTTGAATGTGCATGAAGGACCGCAATCAATAAGAAGAGATCAAAATGCTGTTGAGATAAAACCAGGAATGCTTATCTCAGACGAACCGGGGGTGTATCGCCCTCGCGAGTATGGCGTCCGACTCGAGAATATGATTTTAGCGGAAAATCATACTAAATCTGATTTTGGTTCGTTTTTTAAATTTAGAACATTAACTTTGTTCCCGTTTGAAAAAAGAGCGATTATAATTTCGATGCTGTCACCTGAAGAACAAAAATGGCTTGATGATTACCATGCAGAGGTGTATAATAAACTGTCTCCTTATTTGAGTGAAAACGAGCGTGGGTGGCTGGCGGAAAGGTGTAGATGGAAAAAACAATAACTAAAAGTAAGAGAATGAAAAAGATATTATTGTTTCTGGCGATGTGCATCGCTTCTCAAGCAGGAGCGACAAAAGGTGTGAATGCCGAAGCGACCAAAAAAAATGATGCGTACAAAATAGATATTGTGGCGCCGCAACTAAAGAATCATCCAATAAATCTTGGCGTATATTTCTATGGAAAATTGTACTCCCGCGATTCTGTAATGCTCGATAGCAAAGGGATGGGTAGTTTTCAGAAAGAAAAATCCTTGCCAGAGGGCATGTATGTGGTATATTATTCGAACAGCAATTATTTTGATGTGCTGATTTCCGATGACCAAACATTTAAGATTCAAATAGATACGGCAGATTTTTCCAAAAATATTTATTCTGGCGCCGAACAGACTGCCGCATTTGCCGATTATGTGAATTATCTCGCCTCTTCGCGTGAACAAGTTAAGCATATCAACGAGAAATATGCCAAAGAGAAGGATGAACCGTTGAAAAAGGCAGAACTGGAGAAAATTGACGGCGAAGTGAAAGAAAAAATAAAATATCTGAAAAACACTTATGGAGATAAAACGCTCGGTGTGTTCCTTAAGGCTACAGAACAGGTCGAAATACCCGATTTTGAGAGTATTCAGAATGACTCAATAAAAAGAGTTACCAAATACTATTGGTATCGCGAACATTTCTTCGACAACTTGAACTTGAGCGACCTCGCTTGGTGTACAGCCCATTCCTTGCTCCTAAAGTGGATTATTTTATAGAAAAAATGGTGCCGCAAATTCCGGATACGTTGAATGCGGAGATAGTGAAACTTGTGGAAAAAAGCAAAGGCGATACACTTACCTTTCAGAATATGTTGAGTAACATGCTGAATTATGCAGTGAAAAGTAATCTGATGGGCATGGACCGAGTTACACTCACCTTGTCGGAGAAGTACTATCTCTCAGGTGAAGCCTATTGGGCCGATTCAGCTTTGCTCGCTCAATTAAAAACGGAAGTTTCTAAAATCAAATACAATCAAGTGGGTGATCCGGCGCGCGATTTGGTGGTGGAAACACTTGAGGGTGAGCGTTTGAGGGTGAGCACTTTGCCCGCAGATTATATCTTGTTGTTCTTTTTCGAACCTACATGCGGACATTGCAAGGTCGAGACGCCCAAACTTTATAAGGATGTGTATCAAAAATACAGAAACGAAAGTTTCGAAGTGGTATGTTTTTATATTCAACAGGATAAGGACGAATGGCGTGAATTTATCGACAAAAACGAGCTTTATGGCTGGAAGAACGTTTGGGATCCTAACCGGGAATCCTATTTCTGGTACTTTTACGATGTTTCCACCACTCCTGGTGTGTATCTGATAAATAAGGACAGAAAAATAATGGCAAAGAAAATAAGCGTTGAAACACTGGACGAAATTCTATCAAGAGAATTCGGCGTAGAATGAAGAGATGGGGCGTTTTGATGAATTTGAGTACTTGCATCTTTCCATATCTGTATTTTTTTTACTACTTTTGCGAAAAAATAGAGTAACACTCTTATGACAAAGACAGAACGGCAGTTTGACAAGGTTATACAGGATTGTCGCAATATATTCGTAAAAAAAATGAAGGATTACGGACCTTCATGGCGCATCATGCGTCCGCAGACGATAAACGATCAGTTGTTTATCAAAGCCAAGCGTATCCGCGAAATTGAAACTACTGGTGTAAATATGGTCGGCGACAGCGTTCATGACGAACTTATGGCTGTTGTTAACTATTGCGTCATGGGCTTGGTGCAACTTGAGATAGGATATGCCGATACTGTGGATATGACCGCTGATGCCGCATTGGAGTATTACGATAAATATGTGCAGCGTGCCAAAGATTTGATGACCGTGAAAAATCACGATTATGGCGAAGCGTGGCGTGGAATGCTGCCGACTTCATATACCGACTTTATATTGACTAAAATAGAACGGAATAAATCCATCTTGGCGAATAACGGAAAAACTTTGGTAAGCGAAGGGGCCGACGCCAATTATTTCGATATGCTGAATTATGCGGTTTTTGGACTGATAAAAATTGATGAACAAAATGAACAAAATAATTAAGATTCTTGTTTATGTGTGCCGTTTTCTGTTGGCGGCCACTTTTCTTTTCTCTGGCTTCGTCAAAGCGGTCGATCCGCTAGGAACAACATACAAAATTGAAGATTATTTCACGGCTTTCGGCTCGTTCTTCGAACTTTTTGTGCCGATGGCCTTCGTACTCTCGTTGCTGCTTATTGGTTTCGAGTTTGTCTTGGGCTTCAATCTGCTGTTTGGAATCGCAATAAAACGGACAAAATGGCTGACCTTGCTGCTGATGCTTTTTATGACGCCGCTTACGCTCTATATTGCGTTGAAAAATCCGGTTTCTGACTGCGGATGTTTCGGCGATGCGTTGGTGCTCGACAATTGGCAGACTTTCTATAAAAACATAGTCTTGTTGGTGATGACATTGTTCTATGTCTGGAAGTCGGATTTCATGACTCCTTTCTTGGCTGCGCCTACGCGCTTCCTTATGGAGATGTTTGCTATCGTGTCATTGCTGCTGTTGTCTTTGCATTGCTATTTTCATTTGCCGGTATTGGATTTCCGCCCATATAAAATTGGAACATATATCCCGGAAAAAATGATTATCCCAGACGGTGCGCCGCAAGACGAATACGAGACAATTTTCGTTTACGAAAAAGATGGGCAGCAGAAAGAATTTCTTTTTGATGGCGTGAATATGCCCGATGTGGATTCGACATGGACTTTTGTTGATCAGAAGTCAAAACTGCTGAAAAAAGGATACGAACCGCCTATCCATGATTTTTCGATTGAGTTAGAAGGTGTGGGCGACATTACGAAAGAAGTGCTGGAAGACAAAGGATATACCTTTTTGCTTATTTCAAATAAATTGGAGAATGCAGTGTTGCGCAAATCATTCGAAATCAATAGAATTTATCAATATGCACAAGAAAACGGATATCCGTTCTACTGCATGAATTCTTCATTAGAGAAAGACCGTGAGGATTATCGTGACGAGACAGGCGCGGAATATCCTTTTGCCACCACTGACAATATCACATTGAAAACCATCGTGCGGTCTAATCCGGGACTTGTGCTGATAAAAAACGGAACAGTTCTTAATAAATGGCATTATAATGATTTGCCTGAATTCGACCAGCCTTTGGAAAATTCTCCTCTGGGTGAAATGAAGAAGGTGAATAATGTCGGAACAATTCTTTTTATATTCTTTTCGTTCTTTGTGCCCGTCTTTGTTTTGATAGGTTTGGATAAAACTATTCGTAACATATATAAATCAATAAAAAATCGTAAAAAATGAGAAAAAAAATCGTAGCAGGAAACTGGAAAATGAATACCACCCTGCAAGAAGGTGTTGCTTTGGCAAATGATTTGAAAAATGCTTTGGCTGGGAAAAAAGTCAATTGCGATGTCGTAGTTTGCACTCCGTTCATCTCTGTGGCTGCAGTTGCTGATGCTGTTAAAGGCTCAGTCATCGGTGTGGGAGCTGAAGATTGCTCTGCTAACGACAAAGGCGCTTTCACAGGTGAAGTGTCTGCTAGCATGGTGGCTTCTACTGGAGCAAAATACGTGATTCTTGGTCACTCGGAACGCCGTCAGTATCATGGCGAAAATAATGCGCTTCTTATTAAAAAACTTCAGTTGGCGCTTGCTAACGGATTGACCCCAATTTTCTGTGTGGGCGAAATGAAAGAAGAAAGAGAGTCTGATACATTCAAATCAGTCATCGAAGGACAAATGGCTGCTTTGTACACACTTTCAGCTGACGACTTCGCTAAATGCGTTATCGCATACGAGCCGGTTTGGGCTATTGGTACTGGTTTGACAGCAACCAGCGAACAGGCGCAAGAAGTTCATGCATTTATCCGTGCTTCTATTGCAGCTAAATATAACAAGCAAGTGGCAGAAAACACCTCTATTCTTTATGGTGGTTCTTGCAAAGGAAGCAATGCTCCCGAATTGTTCGCACAGCCTGATATCGACGGCGGATTGATTGGTGGCGCAGCTCTCAAGGCTGATACTTTTATGCCGATTATCGAAGCTTTCAAATAATAGAACTTTTGATGTTTCAAAAAAATAGAGACGCCCTAGCGCCTCTATTTTTTTTTTTTTTGAAAGTCTGGTTTGGCGAAGCAAGGTTATATTTCTGTCATTCCTTTGCTGAATGATAATTTATTTTTAACTTTGTAAGTTAAAAAAATAAACGAGTGTTGATGAGAGAAAACATTATATATTTAGCGATTGTTTCAGCCGTAAAAGCTGGCGCCGAAATCCTGAAAATTTACAATGCGCCTGATGCTGATTTTGGTGTTGAAATGAAGGCTGACAATTCGCCTCTCACTATAGCAGACAAAATTTCTCATCAAACAATTGTCGAAAATCTCCAACAATTCAACATTCCTATCTTGAGTGAAGAAGGGGCTCATCTGTCTTACGCGGAACGCTCTTCGTGGCGCGAACTTTGGGTAGTCGATCCGCTTGATGGTACAAAAGAGTTTATAAAACGTAACGGAGAGTTTACTGTGAATATTGCCTTGGTCGAAAATGGGGCGCCGGTGCTGGGAGTGATTTATGTCCCGGTAAAAAAAGATTTGTATTTTGCCGAAAGAACTATTGGCGCATTCAAAATGACAAATGTTGATGAATACAATATTCCGACTGATATGTCAGCTGTCATCGAAAAATCGGTGATGCTGCCTATGGCAAGTCGGCGAGAGAAATCGGTGGTAGTGGCCTCTCGTTCTCATTTGTCGCCCGAAACACAACTTTTTATTGAAGAATATGCAAAGAGTCATCCGAATCTGGAAATGCAATCGGCAGGGAGCTCTTTGAAAATTTGCATGGTGGCTGAAGGCGCAGCGGATGTTTATCCGCGTTTTGCCCCGACAATGGAGTGGGATACAGCGGCAGGTCATGCCATAGCTCATGTGGCTGGCTGCAGAATGTATAATCCTGAAACAGGTCAAGAGTTGATTTATAATAAAGAGGACTTACATAACTCTTGGTTTATAGTTGATAGAATTTAAATATTACAAATATGGCGGAGAATATATATCCGATAGAAAAAATGTCGAAGGCCGATAAGGAACGGCTGCTTGGACAAAAAGGTCTGATGATTTGGTTCACAGGACTTTCTGGTTCGGGCAAAAGTACCTTGGCTATTGCTCTTGAAAAAGAATTGCATGACAGAAATATCCTTTGTACCATTCTTGATGGCGACAATATTCGCAGTGGTATAAATAATAATCTTGGTTTCACAGAAGCCGATAGGGTGGAAAACATTCGACGAATAGCAGAAGTCGGTAAACTGTTTGTTGAAACTGGAATTGTGACATTGGCTGCTTTTATCAGTCCAAGCAACGACATTCGTAAAATGGCAGCTGACATTATCGGACATGAAAATTTCTTTGAAGTGTATGTGAGCACTTCGCTGGAAGTGTGCGAAAAGCGCGACGTCAAAGGTCTTTACGCTAAAGCTCGCCAAGGTTTGGTAAAAAACTTTACGGGAATCAGCGCACCGTTTGAGGTTCCCGAAAATCCGTCTGTCTCTATTGATACAGCCGCTCATCCGTTGGAAGAGTCCGTGCAGATTCTGCTTGATGCAATTTTGCCGCGAATTAAGAACTGAAATAGCGATTAGTATTTGCATGAATATATACAAAATAAACCTACAATAACGGTAGGTTTATAGATAAATTTAAGTAACTTTGCCTTCAATTCTTTAAAAAACAAGATATGGAAGAATATAAATTAAGTCATTTGAAAGAGCTTGAAGCCGAATCTATTCACATCATTCGTGAAGTGGCAGCCGAGTTCGAAAATCCGGTAATGCTTTATTCTATTGGAAAAGACTCGTCTGTCATGGTACGCTTGGCAGAGAAGGCTTTTGCGCCAGGAAAAGTGCCTTTCCCGCTGATGCATATCGATTCGAAATGGAAATTCAAGGAAATGATCCAGTTTCGTGACGAATATGCTAAAAAGTATGGCTGGAATCTGATTGTTGAATATAATAAGGAGGCTTATGAGGCGGGTGTCGGACCTTTTACTAATGGCAGCAAAGTTCATACCGACCTGATGAAAACACAAGCTTTGCTTAAAGCGTTGGATAAATACAAATTTGACGCGGCCTTTGGCGGCGCACGCCGCGATGAAGAGAAAAGTCGTGCAAAAGAGCGTATTTTCTCATTCCGCGACCGTTTCCATCAATGGGACCCCAAAAACCAAAGACCTGAATTGTGGGATATCTACAATGCCCGCATTCACAAAGGCGAAAGTATCAGAGTGTTTCCGCTGAGCAACTGGACAGAATTGGATATATGGCAATATATCCGCCTCGAGAATATTCCTATTGTTCCTTTGTATTATGCGAAAGAACGTCCTATTGTCGAAATCGACGGCAATCTTATAATGGCTGACGATGACCGGCTTCCGGAAAAATATCGTGATCAAATAAAAATGCGTAAGGTGCGTTTCCGTACACTTGGTTGCTGGCCGCTCACGGGTGCTGTCGAAAGCGAAGCCGATACAATTGAAAAAATTGTTGAGGAGATGATGACAACTACCAAGAGCGAACGCACTACGCGTGTGATTGATTTCGATCAAGAGGGCAGTATGGAGCAGAAAAAACGCGAAGGGTATTTCTAAAATGACAGTAAGATTTTAAATGAATAATTGAGAATTAGGCAAGACAAAAATGTTTTGGAATTCTCGCTACAGCATATTCCTATGGAAAATAAATTGAATATAAAAGAGTTTCTTGATAAAGACGAGCAGAAGGATTTGTTGAGGTTGCTTACAGCAGGTTCTGTTGACGATGGAAAATCCACTTTGATAGGACGTTTGCTTTTTGATAGTAAAAAACTTTACGAAGACCAGCTTCAAGCGTTGGAAAGAGACAGCAAGCGCGTGGGCAATGCCGGCGATCATATCGATTACGCATTGTTGCTGGACGGATTGAAGGCTGAACGCGAACAAGGAATAACCATCGATGTGGCTTACCGTTATTTTTCAACCAACAATCGTAAATTTATCATTGCTGACACTCCGGGGCACGAACAGTATACCCGAAATATGATAACTGGCGGTTCGACTGCCAACTTGGCCATAATCCTTGTCGATGCGCGAGCTGGAGTTATCACACAAACAAGACGGCATTCTTATTTGGTGTCTTTGCTTGGCATCAAGCATGTAGTGCTGGCTGTCAACAAAATGGACTTGGTTGATTTCTCTGAAGAGCGTTTCAATGAAATTGTCTCAGAATATTTGAATTTCACAAAATCTTTGAATATAGAGGATGTGAATTGTATTCCGTTGTCAGCGCTGAACGGTGACAATGTGGTTGAAAAATCAGATAACACGCCTTGGTACAAAGGGCAGTCCTTACTCGATTTCTTGGAAACGGTGAAAATAGATAAGGACCAAAACTATGATAATTTCAGATTCCCTGTGCAATATGTGCTGCGTCCGAATTTGGATTTCCGCGGTTTTTGTGGAAAAGTTGCGTCGGGTGTAGTTCGAAAAGGTGATGAGGTGATGGCTCTTCCTTCTGGCAAACGATCGCATGTCAAAAGTATTGTCACATACGATGGAGAATTAGATTTGGCATTTCCTCCGCAATCTGTCACCATTACACTGGAAGATGAAATTGATGTTTCGCGCGGCGAAATGCTTGTTCATGTCAATGATCAGCCTGTGACTTCTCGCAACTTCGAAGCAATGCTTGTTTGGATGGATGAAAAGGATATGGATGTCAACTTGAATTTCTATCTGAAACATACGACAAACACAACACGTGTGCACATCGAAAATATCAAATACAAAGTTGATGTGAATACGATGGAACAGTCAAAAGTGGATTTCCTGAAATTGAATGAAATAGCATGCGTTTCTTTCACTACAGCTAAACCGATATTCTTCGATGCATACGCAAAAAACAGGAATTGTGGTTCGTTCATTATCATTGACCCTATTACCAACAACACATCGGCAGTGGGAATGATAATAGGAGAGAGCAGCGCTTCTTCTTATTTCGATGAGCAGGCGATAGAAATAAATTTGAAACAATTGAATATCGAAGAAAAACATTTCGAAGCGATAGAAAAAGTTTGCAAAGAACTGGAGAAGAAAGGTGTGATTGTAAAATTGGTAAAATAACGAATAAATAGAGACACGAAAATAGAAAACTAACGACATGGGATTGCTAGAATTTAACAAACTTCCGATAAATACACTTGTCGGAGCAGACTGGAAAACCTTTAATGAAATACTGAAGAATCGGCAGATTGATAAAGAATACAAAAGAAAATATTATCTTACTAAAGGTGTATGCCGACTTTTAAGTTTGGCGACTCCAATTCAGGAGAATCGTTATAAAAAACTGCTTGCTGACAAACCATTGGAGCATGACCCGGTCTTTATTCTCGGACATTGGAGAAGTGGAACAACATTTGTGCACAATGTTTTCTCGTGTGACAAACATTTTGGATATAATACTACTTATCAGACTGTGTTTCCGCATTTGATGATGTGGGGGCAGCCATTTTTCAAGAAAAACATGTCATGGCTGATGCCTGACAAACGCCCGACCGATAATATGGAATTGGCAGTAGATCTTCCGCAAGAAGAGGAGTTCGCACTTACCAATATGATGCCTTATACATATTATAATTTCTGGTTTTTGCCTCAGTATATGCAGGAATATTGCGACAAGTATTTGATATTTAAGGATATAACTGACGAAGAACTGAAGACATTCGAGGAAAATTTTATGAAATTGGTGAAAATCTCGCTTTGGAATACGAACGGTACACAATTTCTCAGCAAAAATCCGCCGCATACTGGTCGCGTGAAGGAATTGGTAAAAATGTTCCCTAATGCGAAATTTATCTATCTCATGCGTAATCCTTATACTGTGTTCGAAAGTACCAGAAATTTCTTTCAAAACACTATTCAACCACTGAAATTGCAAAATATATCTTCAGAAGAAATGGAGCAGAACATTCTGCAGGTATATACTAAATTGTATAAGAAATACAATGAAGACAAGTCTTTTGTCCCAGAAGGTAACCTTATTGAAATAAAATTTGAAGATTTTGAAGCCAATGCCTCTGATTTGACAAAAGAAATCTATCAGAAATTGCAAATTCCTGGCTACGATGATTCGAAATCCGCCATTGAAAAATATTTGGATTCGAAAAAAGGGTATAAAAAGAATAAATATAAATATGAAGAACGTACAGTGCAGCTAGTGGAGAAAAACTGGGATTTTGCACTGAATGATTGGGGGTATAAAATATAATTGTTATGAAAAGAATCCTTGTAATATATTTCTCTCTTTTGGTATCGACACTTTTTGCGCAACGCGAGGAATTGTTGCCTTACGGTAATATGGATCAGTGGGTTACGCGACATATAAAAGAGTCGGCTATCATTGGCGGCAATACTAAATTGCTGTATGAGGTGGGACCAACAAAAGATATATATAAAGTAGAAGCATACCATAATATGGGAGGTTCCCCTTGGGCTAACTCTAATGTTTACGCCAAAGTGTCGGGTGTTGTGAAAACAAACACTTCTGTTTTCAAAGAAAAACGCGGCGAAGGCTTTTGCGCACGCCTCGAGACAAGACTCGAAAGTGTAAAAGTGTTGAATATGATTAACATAAGAGTTTTGGCTGCTGGTTCAATTTATTTAGGCGAGATGTTGGAACCTATCACGGGTACAAAAAATCCTCAGCATTGGGTGAATTCGGGAATTCCATTCACAAAACGCCCCACTGCCATCAAATTCGACTACAAAATAAGAATGTCAGGGGCTAAAAATCGTATATATCGTAATGGCTTCAGCGCAGAGAAAGTGGTGGAAGGGAAAGACTATCCGGCAGCAATCTTGCTTTTGCAGAAAAGATGGGAACAAGACGGTAAAATTTATGCTAAGCGTGTAGGAACAATGGTAGTGCGTTATGACAAGACTACAGATACTTGGCATACAGGCACTTATCCAATTCTTTATGGTGATATAACCAAAAATCCTCAGTATATTGAGGATAGAATGAAAATTCAAGTGGAAGAACGCTATGCGGTGAACTCAAAAGGTGTGCCAGTTCCTATATACGAAGTGGGATGGGCAGATGCCAACGAAACGCCTACACACATGGTGCTGCAATTCACTTCTAGTCATGGAGGCGCTTATGTGGGGTCTCCAGGAAATGTGATGTGGGTGGACAATGTAAAACTGATTTACGCTGAGTGACTCGCGTTTTGAAAAAAAATAGAAGAACATACTGCTTACTTTTGCTGTTGTCTTTCATGACAACTGCTATTTATGCTCAACAGGATTCCTTGTTATTTAACTTGGAATCCTATTCTGTTTCTGATACATATTATTATAAACCCAAGTCATTTCAGTATAAACTGTATCGTTGGAAAATGCGCCGAGACTCCATACGCGCTATTCAAAAGGTGCATTGGACACTGTTAGGAGGACCATCCTATTCGTCAGAAAACTCACTCGGGCTGACAGCGGCTGTGTTGCTTGGATTCCGCTTGAACAAACAGGATACAGTCTCTCACGAGTCGTACGCTCCCTTCAGTGTGGCTGCTACACTCAATGGTACATTGGTCCTCAATGGTTCCCTGGCTTTGTTTATGAAAGAGGATAAAATCCGTCTTTCCGTTAAATATATGTATAGGAAAGCGCCTTCTCATTATTTTGGTTGCGGATATGAAACAATAGAACAGACGGAACGAAGCGATAGCACCACCAAATTCCGATTGCAGAAATTTCAGATTCTCCCGTATGTTCAGTATGAAGTGCTGAAAAACATGTATGCTGGGGCAATGGTCGATTTTCAATATATAGCTGCAGACAGATTGGCGAAACGAATCGAAGCGGATGCATATTTCAATAAGTTCTCTCACGACTATCGGTGTGTCGGATATGGCTTTTCATTGCTGTATGATACCCGAAATGATATTGCAACGGCAACATCGGGTTTTATGCTCTCCGGATTATTCCGTACTTACGGGAAGTATGTGGGGAGCAACTACGACTACTCGTTATTCGAGTTGGAGTACAAGCATTTCCAGAATATATTTCGGCCGCGTAGCACCTTGGCTTGGACTGCAAAGGCACAGATGACAGTCGGGGATGTGCCCTTTACAGAATTGCCTACTTTTGGAGCTGATTCGAATCTGAGAGGATTTTACAGTGGTAAATATCGAGACAAGTCAATGGCTTACACGCTAATAGAATATCGGCACATGTTCGGGACACCAGAGGCGCTTGAACGCGGACGGCTGTATGCAAAATTCGGATTTGTTTGCTGGGGAGGCTGCGGAACCATCGCTCCAGATCCTTCAGGGTGGACAAAATGGAAATGGAATATTGGGGTAGGGCTACGTTTTCAGGTTCAGCCAAATAAAAATATTCGATTAGATTTAGGAAAGGGAATCGGTGAAAAAGGCGTTTCTTTTTATATGAGCATGACTGAAGCGTTCTGAAATTGCTGTTTTCTGATGATTTTTAATTCATTGACTGCCAGTATCATATAAAAAAGTTTATTTTTTTTGAAAAAAAACTTGCGATAAAGTTTGGAGCGTAACGCATAAGTTTCTACCTTTGCACTCGCTTTTGAAAAAAGAGCGGCCTCGCGAGAGAGGCGAAAAAAAAGTTTGAAATTTTTTCCTGA
>SUXD01000040.1 GCA_015061145.1 Bacteroidales bacterium
ATTATGTGCGTACCAATCTGGAACAGATGAAAGAAGCGGCAAATAAGATGGCGGCAGTGTTTGGGTTATGAAATGAAAAAGGAGAGGTCTAGTCCTCTCCTTTTATTTAGTTTTAAACAATAACTATTTTGTGTTCCAATCATCAGCGGTGAAGACATACCATTGATTTTTAACGACTTCCCCGCCCGGTTCTTCATTGGTTGCAAAAAGACATTCGTCCATACATCCTTCCATGAAACGAAGCTCTGACTGATAGATTATTGCATTTCCAGAAGAGCCTAAGGCATGCTTCGATATTGTGTTTATATCCATCGTGCGTATTTCTTTTCCGTTTGAGTTGCAGATGACAATATAAGTATTATTGTATCCCTGATAAAGGACAATAATGCCACTATTCGGAACTTCATCACAAGAACCATCAAAATCATAGTTCTTATCAAATTTCAGCATAAATGCTGCCGTAGGAGAATCGGGGAGATGTTTCATTGCAGCTTCTTTCGGATTACCGCAGGCGCACAAAGACATACATAACAACGCTATCATAAGAACTGTAATTAGTTTTTTCATTATAAAGCTTCTCCTTCAAAACTATATTGTAAGTATTTTGAGTCAATAGTTAATTATAAGCCAAGCAGCTGTTTTTTCTTTGCATCGAATTCTTCTTGGGTGATAATACCCATATCAAGCAGTTCCTTGTATTTTTTGAGTTCGTCAGCGGTAGAAGTGGCGGGCTTGGGATTATTGGCTTTCTGCATCTCGCGCTCATAGTCGCCTTTCTTCAATTCAACCAAATCAATAGAACCGCAGTTCGGACATTTATTAAAATCTCTAATTCTATTGATTTGGCTGTTTGTATTTGCTTGATTGACAGCGGATGCAGCATAGTGTCCGTTTAGGGCATTGGCAACACTTGTCATTGCGTTCAATCTTGCATTTTTAGCAGCCTGCTGACTATTAAACTTATCCAATGCGGTGAAGCACATCACATGACCGCAAGTTCTGCACTTTTTTCTGATTTCTGCATCTGCTCTACTGATTGCAATGACAGTATCGGTTTTGGGGTCATACTTCAAATACTTGCCAGCGCGTTCAGCTGCATCAACACAATCTTTGCAAACAATGTGCTTTTTGCCGAAATCATCGGGAACAAAACGAGTGACCATGGAAAATCCAGTGCCATTACCACAGGCTTTGCATCGTGCCATAATAATTATCTCCTTTTACTCTCTTATTGCAGATTTACAGACCAAGCAACTGCTTTTTCTTTGCGTCAAATTCCTCTTGGGAAATTGCACCGCTGTCTAAAAGGTCTTTATACTTCTTCATTTCTTCTACTGCGTCAAGTTCGGAAGTGTTGGGCGCAAAATCGTCAAAGGGTTCGCTTTCTTCTTCGTCTGCTTCTTCTACCACTTCGATTTTGGGCTTACGAGGCGGATTGACAACATAATTCATAGAAAGGAACAAGCTGATTGCCAACACGATATTGTTAAGAAAGGAGGGAACAACATTTACCCAACCCATAGTAGAAATGGTCTGGATAGCATAGATGACCCAACCAACAATAACGCACAGCGCGGGAACAAACCAAATTGTCTTTGCGGTTTTGGTGAGCTGCGGCACATAGTTTGTCAAACAGGCAATACCGATAACCACTACACCAAGCCATGCGACGATGGAGAGAATACTATTATTGCCAATCAAACTGGCCAGAGCAGAAACAGCAAAACCAATTAGGAGGACAATATCTCTGCGGGAAGTGAGTAAAGCGAAAGTGATTACAACATAACCCGCCACTCTCAAAATCCAACCCAGGGACGGAGCATAACCGCTACCCCAAATAGTAATTAAATTCTTAATGTCCAAAACAACCAAGATAGCAAAGAGAATTCCGGGAAGAATGGACGATGTTTGCTTCTGTTTCATATGGATAACCTCTTTATTTAACTTCCTACGATAATGTTTCAACTGCGATACGAATATTTGTGGGAACACCTTTCATTTGCACATACTTTGACACGGAGGACGCGCTGCGTCCCACTTCACGCGCTACGGCGGCATAAGTGCCTAACTGACGATAGAGCCGCTGCATCTCAATGATTTCCTCCGGTGTAATTCGCAGTGCGCCCATATTACTTTGCAGCCTTTTTCTTGTCGCCGGCTTTCTTGGGCTTGTCGGCAGTTTTCAAGCACTTGTCGCTGTTTTCCATGCACTCCACCCACACATCATTTACAAAAGACTTGAAATCCTTTTTTTTGCTTGCGTGCCGGAGATTTCCATAACCATGTTGTTGTATGCCTCCAACTTCTCGCGGTAGTTCCAAGGCAGAGTAATGGTTTTCTTGTCGGTGTCCAAAATAACGCGCATAATTTTTCACCTCGTAAAATAAAAAATGTACGAAAGTCGCGTGTTTTCGCTAAATTCGTACATCTAATATTATATATATATATATATATCGTCAAGTATTTACTCGAAATTTGTTCAAATTCATCTGAATTTCTTTGATTTCGATGAAAAATCGAAGAAATCATGCTGAACGCTAACGAAAACAAGTGAAAATGATGTGAAATCATTTGTTTTCGTTGCGAATACACATGAATTCGGTT